>JBKCUI010000070.1:0-18476 GCA_046318495.1 Pirellula sp.
ACGAGTACCGCTTCGCGGAGTACGAGGACCGCTTCGCTGAGTACGAGTACCGCTTCGCTGAGTACGAGTACCGCTTCGCTGAGTACGAGTACCGCTTCGCTGAGTACGAGTACCGCTGCGCTGAGGCGGGTGGAGGAAGAACGTCGATGTGCTGGGGAGAGTCTTGCTGGGAACTAGAGTCTGCCGTGTTGTTGCCAAAGATCGAGCAAGACCACGGCATGAGAGACGGCGAGTTCCATTTCTTGAAGCGAAGCGAATTCTTTGACCGAATGGATGTTGTACTGACCCACCGAGAGATTCGGGGTCGGCAATCCGAGTTGAGTCATCAGGGTTCCATCGCTGCCTCCGCGGATGCTCGCGCGGCGACTGGTGATGCCCAGTTTTGAAAACGCGCGTTCGGCCAAATCGGCAGCGATCGGAAACGCGCGCAATCGGTCGGCCATGTTGCGGTACTGTTCGACGATTTCGATATGCACCGATAGCTTGGGAGTTTCCTCGCAGACTTCATCGGCCAAGCGGCGCAACATGCGTTCATACTCCGCGAGTTTGGAAGTATCGAAATCGCGCAGCAGCATCTGGATGGTGGCTTCGGCCACCGAGCCATGGAAGACATAGGGGTGCAAGAAGCCTTCGCGATCGCATGTGGTTTCCGGGCTCAGCCGATCGGTGGGGAGTTTTGCAAGAAAACGGCTAGCGGCTCGCAGCGCGTTGACCATGCGGCCTTTGCCCATGGCGGGATGGATGTTGTGGCCATGGAACGTGATGTTGGCTTGATCGGCGGAGAACGACTCCACATCGATCACGCCGGCACCCCCTCCGTCGAGGGTATAGCCTGCGATGGCTCCTGCTTTGCCCAGATCAAAGTGCTTGGTGCCCCGACCGATCTCTTCGTCGCAGGTGAACAAGATGCGCACCGGTCCGTGAGGCAGGTTGGGGTTCTCCATCAAGTGATGGGCCAGTTCCATGATGGCGGCGACACCTGCTTTGTCGTCCGCCCCGAGCAGTGTTTTGCCATCGGTCGTGATGAGGGTGTGACCGACCAGGGCGCTTAACTCCGGGGTTTGGCTCTCCTCGATGACGGCACCGGAGGGAAGCGGGATGTCGCCACCGGTGTATTCTTCGAGGACTTGGGGTTTGCAGCGATCGCCGGGGGCTTCGGGAGACGTGTCCAGATGGGCGTTGAGCAATACGGTTGGGGCTGGACCATCGACGGTTGCCGGGACAGTGCCCCAGACCAAACCATGCTCGTCTTGTTCTGCGTCTTGAATCCCCATCTCTTTGAGTTGGGTCGTCAGCACTTCTCCGAGCAGCCATTGACCGCGGCTGCTGGGGTAGTCGTTCGTGTTGGGATCGGCTGTGGTGCCGATACGAACGTACTTGAGAAATCGATCCAACAAGCGGTCGCGATTGATAAGCATGGCGATGGAATGGAGGTGGAGCGGCGAGTGTAGTAGGTGCGAGGGGTACAAAAAAGAACGCAGACGCTGCGAGTTCGCTGGCGATTGAGAACGCGGTCCGTTTGCAGATCCATTTTATCCGATTGGGGACGAAGCGGTTCGGCCTCAGGAACGCTTGCGGGCTTCGATTTCAAAGGGGTTGTCCATGTAGGGATCTTTGCCTCGCAGTTTCAGCCACACGCTGCTGAGCAAGTATGCCGGAGCGAAGAGAGGCCCCCAACGTTCGTACTGCTGAACATGAACCCATTCGTGCTCCCATGTATCGAAGAAGACGTCTTCGGAAGTCGCCAGGATCGCATGTCCCAGTGTCAGCGCTGCAGCCCCGCCCGGGATTGGGGCGCGACGAAGCAAGCGTTCGATGCCCGGTCCGACGACACCGATGGTTCCGCGATGTCGCACGAACCAGCGTTTGCCTGACCAGGGGAGTACGTAACAGGCAAGGCCCAGCAATGTGTAAGGGCTTGCCCAAAGAATTCGAAGGATTCGCGCGAGCCCTTGCAGCATCGCGGTCCCCTAAGCGTTGGTGTTGACCGAACGACGGTTGCTCATCGCGACGATCAGCAGCACCAAGCACAAGAATCCGAAGGCAACCATGCCGGGACGCTGGCTTGCCAACCACCAATCGGGCAGCCAACCGAAGAACCATGAGGTGCTGGCAGAGCCATCGACAGGTGCCTTGGCCGCAAAATCGATTCGATCCAGCCAAGCGGGACGGAAGTTCATGAAAGAAATGAGCACGGCCGCTATGGCACCACCTGCGATGTACCCCGAACTCAATAGGACCGCCGGACTGGAGTCATCCTCATCGGACGATTTCACACCCCGCCATCGATCGGCGAGATAGCGAATGGCTCCTCCGACGAAGATGGGTGACGAAGCTGCCAACGGAAGGTAAACGCCGACGGCAAAGGGCAAACTCGGCACGCCGCTGAGTTCCAAGGTGATGGCGATCAAAACACCCAGCAGCACTAGCCCCCATGGCAATCTGCGATCGAGGATGCCATCGATGATCAATTGCATGAGGACCGTTTTCGGTGCGTCGTATTTGTTTTGTGTGATATCTTTGCCTTCGTCGTCTTTCTTAAGCGAGCCATTGATGGCGGGATCGACGAGGTAAACGGGCTTGCCGGCAGCATCGATCAGGTAGCGGCCGGGGGGAAGCGGCGCGTCGGCTTCAGCGCGGCCGATGTTGAGAACAAAGTACTCGGTCTTGTCCTCGGCATAGGGGCCCGAGTGCACCGTGTCTTTCGGGAGTCCCGCAGTATCGATTTGCACCGATTGATGCGGCTCAACGGCTTTCTTGCTGTAGGTCGAATTGGCTTCGTTCATGGCGATCAGCACCAATCCGACCACCAGTGCGGACGTCAAGGCTCCGATCAAGATGGCCCATTGCTGGGCACGCGGTGTGCCGCCCACGAGGTGCCCGACCTTGAGCGCCTGAGCAGTGCTTCCTCCGTTGGAAGCAGCGATGCAAACGACACCAGCAATCGTTAGGGCCGTTAGTTTGATTTCTTTGTTGATTGTCGCTAAGCCAAAACCCTCCAGCACCAACAGCATCAAGCAAGTGAGCAAGAGCGTAGCGACCGTCATGCCGGAGATGGGGTTGGACGAGGAGCCGATTTCACCGGTCAATCGCGAGGACACGGTGACAAACAAGAATCCGAAGACCACGATCATGATCGCGCCTGCGATCCCGGTGTAGCCAAAACCGAGGCCTAATTGGGGCACCGCCATCAATCCGGCCACGAGCAGGATGCTGGCCACGATCACACCAGGGAGGGGGATGTCGCGTTCGGTGCGACGGTTCGAGCCGGCGCTACGACGCCCTCCGGTCAAATCCCGCAAGCTGGAGAAGATCGCCCCCAAGATCACCGGCAGTGCTCGGACCATGCTGATGATCCCACCCGCCGCAACGGCCCCAGCGCCGATGTACAGAATGTAGTTCTCTCGAATCTCTTTTTCATCCATATCGCGGATGAGTTTGGTCCCGGGCTCCAATGGCACCGCCGACGATTCCCCAAAGAAGACAATCATGGGACTGATGACCAGATAGGCCAGCACGCCACCAGCGACCATGATGCTCGCAATCTTGGGGCCGATGATGTAGCCGACTCCGAGCAACGACGGAGAGAGTTCGATGCTGGCCGTTGCTCCCTTGAGTCCGACAAGATTGCCTGCAGCGTTCTTGACAGTCAACGCGACAGCCGCCAAGTCCTTCCACAGGTGCAGCGCTTGCATGCAGACCTGATAGAGGAACCCGAGGAAGAATCCTGCGAACACCATGGTGGCGGTCGCCCCGCCCTTTTCGCCTGCCAAGAGGACTTCGGCGCACGCCTTGCCCTCGGGGAACATCAGCTTGCCATGCTGTTTGACGATGAAGGCCTGACGCAGCGGGATCATCAGCAAGATACCGAGCAATCCGCCAAAGACGCTCACCGTCATCACTCGAATCACGTCGATGTCAAAGCCCAGCAGCAACAGCGTGGGCATGATCAAACCCACCGCAAAGGCCAACGACTCCCCAGCGGAGCCCGTGGTCTGAACGATGTTGTTTTCAAGCACGGTCGTTTTGCGCAGGCCGGTGACGGCCGAGATCGCTCGAAAGATCGTGATCGATAGCACCGCCACGGGAATCGAAGCCGAAACGGTCAGTCCGACTTTGAGGACCAGATACATCGACGAAGCGCCGAACACGATTCCCAGCAGCGCACCGATGAGGATCGGAAACCACGTGAACTCCGGCAACTGGGCTTCGTCCGGCACGTAGGGTTGATGCGCAGGTGGGGTGGGAGCGGTTTCCGAGGACATGGTGCGACTCGCTGGTGAGAGGTGCAATGAACCCAAGCAGGATTAGCTGACGCCGTGCATCTTCTTTTGGATCATCGGGGTCAACAACCAGATCAAGATTCCGCTGGCGATGGGCAGGATCGTGAAGATCAAGAAGAAGACCGTAAGGCCATACTTCTCGGAGATCGGGTCGATGAAGCTTCCGGTCTGTCCGGCCAAGTAATTGGCGATGGCGGTACAAAGGAACCATACGCCGAACATCAAACCAACCAGCTTGAGCGGAGCCAGTTTGCTCACGTACGACAAGCCGACAGGGGAAACGCAAAGTTCGCCGAGCGTATGCAACAGGTAGGCGAGGATCAACCACATCATGCTCACACTGGCCGATTTGGCTTCTTTGTCGATGCCCATGCTTCCAAAGGCGAGGACTCCGAATCCCAGGCCTAGCAAAATCAGTCCCAATCCGAATTTGATCGGTGCGGGCGGGTTGAGCGGGCTTTCCCAGAGTTTGCTCAGCAGCGGTGCGAACGCGATGATGAAGAACGAGTTCAAGATCCCGAACCAGGAGGCAGGGACTTCCGTTTCATTTTGCTTTTCGCGTGCGACGGTTCCTGAATAGACGACCTTAAAGTTTTTGGCAACCTCTTCGGAGATGACTTTGAGCTTGCCTTCACCGCCTTTGCCTTCGCGATCGACCAACGTCAGCTTGTCACCCACGGCAAAGGACTCGTCCGACTGAATGGTGCGCGGGATGACTTTGGAGCCAGCGACTTCTTCGGCCTTTTCGGCTGCGATGGGAACGTTCAGATTGATTTCGTAGGCTCGCATGTTGAACTCTTTGTTCAACATCCAAAGTGCCAACGCCCAGATCAAAACGAAGCTGATCGCGATCGAAATGTTCGAGAAGGTGATCTGACGGTAGGTCGCCCCGATCAAGCGAATCAGAACATAGGTGACCAAGATCAACGGCAGGATAGTCAACGCCGTGTTGGTCCAAAAGAAGAGCGACGCCCAGCCGCCGCTCAGGATGCGGCCCGTGTAGTCTTTGGCAAAGATCGTCATTGATCCGCCAGCTTGTTCGAATGCCATCCAAAAGAAGATCGTAAAGAACGACAGGATGCCGATCACGATCAAACGGTCGTTGATGACATAGGAGGATTCCTCGACCACAGGGGTGTCCGCCACATCGGCGACTTTAGCCACTTTGCGTTCCCCAACCGAACCGAAGATGGGGCGGCCCAAGGCAAACATGATCAGCCCGAGGAACATGAAGATTCCAGCCAAGCCGAATCCATAACTCCAGCCCACCTTTTCCCCGATGTAGCCGCAGAACAAGATTCCCAAGAACGCGCCCGCGTTGATCCCCATGTAGAAGATCGTGTAGGCGCCGTCTTTTTTCTCAGGGTGTTCGGAATAAAGTTGTCCGACCATGGACGAGATGTTCGGCTTGAACAGACCGTTGCCTAGGATCAGCAAACCTAAACCGGTATAGAAGCCGAATCCGGTTTCGAAAGCCATGCTCGCATGACCGAGCGTCATCAGCAGAGCTCCCAGCATGATGGCCAAGCGATAGCCGAGCAGCGAGTCGGCGATGATGCCGCCCAAAATGGGGGTGAGGTAGACCAAACCCGTGTACAGTGCGTAAAGCCCGAGCGCTTCTTTTCGAGTCCATTCCCAACCGCCGTCGGCCACTTGACTAACCAGAAATAGCACGAGCAAGGCTCGCATACCGTAGTAGCTGAATCGTTCCCACATCTCGGTGAAGAACAGAAGAAACAGTCCGGGTTGATGCCCAAAAATCTCGGCTTTCGACTCGTCGTTCATGTCGTCTCAGGGAGAAAAGTACAAAGGGGAAACAAGGCCGCGCGTCGCACGTCTCACGAGAGGGCGGATTCGCAACGGGAATGGATTGGAGGGGATTGGGACCCGACGGGCAGAGAAGAATGGGCTAGGTGCATCGTGGGATGCGACCTGAGCGAATGCCCGCGGGCGAAGGTGTTCTGTATGGTACTCGAAAGAAACTTGGCGGTGGGTGGCCAGAGCTGGAAATCGCGATCGATAATCGCAGCCGCTCGGTACCACAAAATCCGATGGCTGGATGTCTCGAGCGCATTCTCCCTTCCGTTGGATCGATATGGGGACCAAGTGGGTGTTCCAACGGAATGGTGGCGCTCGCGAATCGTTAGCCGCCGAAGTACCGCGAGAGGTTGATGTAGTCGTTGAAGATTGCCCAAATCATGAGCGACAGCAAAGCGAGAACGCCCCCCATGGTGAGCTTCATTTGCAACTCTTCGTTGACGGGTTTGCCTCGGATCGCCTCGAAAATCAAAAACACCATGTGCCCGCCGTCCAAGGCTGGGATCGGCAGGAAATTAACGAGTGCGAGATTCGCGCTGAGCAAGGTGAGGAACATCAGAAGCGGCGGGATGCCTTGCGATGCCGCATCGGCTGCTTGCACCGCGATGGTGCCGGGGCCGCCGATGAACTTGAACGCTTTTCCGGTTACCAGCAATTCGAGAAACTCCAACACGTCACCGAGGCGTTTCCAGATTTCCGAGGCGCCGAGCGAGAGGGCTTGCATCCACGTGTCGGCTACATAGTTGCGCCTCAGTGCCATGAAATTCAGTCCACGATCGGGCCAATGAAGATTGGGGTCGATGGCGATGGCCGTCTCGCCCGATTCGACTTTGCCTGCGCGCTCGACATACACAGTGATGGGCAAGTCCGCTGGTAGCAGTTGAGCGAGTTCCAGGAAGTACTGCATGTTGTAGGTGCCATCGACCGGCAGCTTTGCCTGCAGCGACTTGGGAATGCTCAGTTCGGTGAAGTACGTCTTTTGTGCGTCGGTGGTGGGCTTGAGTTGAAGCTGCTTGACGCGATCGCCGATGAGCAAACCGCTCTTCTCGGCAGCCGATCCAGAATCGATCTGGGTGATCGTGTTCGACACCGAGAACACGAGTCCCGCGCCGATAAGTTCGAGTCCCGAGGGAGCTGGCATCTGCATGCTATCGGTGAATTGGAATCGTTCTGGCACAGTCCATTCGAGCGCGACGGACTCGGATTCGCCGCGTTGCAGTTCCAGCCGCATGCTCTTGCCAGCCGAAGCTGCGACGGCCAAGGGTAGCCCCATGGCGTCGTCGATGGGTTGCCCGTTGAGCTTGAGCAATCGATCTCCAGGTTGCACGCCTGCACGGGCGGCGGGGGTATCTTTGGCGACTGCCAGCACCGCGTCTGGGGCAAATCGCATTCCGAGGGTGCGCAGGGGCAACGGTGGGATGGTTACGTCGGTCTTGTTCGCGGCCCCGTTGGAGTCGCGTTCCACGGTAAGGGTGACGGGCTCATTGAGTTTGGGATGCATGAGCTCATCGATTTGAAATCCAAGCGGATATTCCACGCCGGGCAAGCTTTGCAAGGAGTTGCCATTCACCGCGACGACACGATCGCCAGGCTGGAGATCTCCAAGTTCGAGGTTTTGGAGTCGCAGGTATTCGGGGAAAGGTTGCTTGATCGAAAGTTGGTTGGTGCTGGTGGAGCGGAGTCCCAACGCGAGAAACTTCAATCGCGAATCCGGAGCGGCATGAGCGGTCGTACCGACCATTTCGACCACGCTTTTGCTCCCGTCTCGTTCGTATCCTAGCTCGACGGGCTTGGTGGCATTGCGGATGCCACGAATGGCAACCTTTTGCTGCATCTCGCCAAAGGAAAGCTCGTCATCGATGTAGCTTCCGATTTGAACGATCCGGTCGCCGGCGCGGATACCATTTTGCCAAGCAGGATCGCCGGGGGTGACCGTGCCGATGATGGCGGGGTTGTAGGGGACTCCCATCTTGAAAGCGACGGCCGCCATCAAGACTCCGAAGATGAGATTCATCACCACGCCGGCGCTGATGATGATCATGCGAGCGAAGACCGGTTTGGCAGGATAGGATCGCGGGTCGAGTTTGGGACGTGCGGCTTCGGACTCAGAAGTCGAAGGATCGTGATCGACTCGTTGAATGCGTTCATTCTCTTCTTTGAGCCGTCGCGGATCGTCGTCTTGACCGAGCATCTTGACGTAGCCGCCGAGGGGAATGATGCCGATGCCGTATTCGGTTTCACCCCATTGGAAGTGGGCGAGTTTGGACGGCAGGCGGATCGGGCCAAACTTGAGTGGAACGTCGAAGCCGACATAGAACTTCTCGCACTTGACCCCAAACAGCTTGGCGGCCAAGAAGTGTCCCAGTTCATGGACGAAGATGACGAAGCCCAAGCCCAGGGCGACCAAAAAGATGTTGTAGAGGCGATTTCCCCAGACCGTGAGCAACGAGGCGTCGCTGGCCATCAGGAACCAAGCGGATCCTTCGAACGGTTGGAAGCCAAGGATGTAGGACAAGGATTCTAACATGGGAGTTTTTTCCAACGCATGACTTCGTTGCGAGCCCAGCGATCCAGACGATGCAGATCGTCTAGGCTAGGCGAGGGGGAGTAATCGTGATGCATGAGGACCGCGCGGCAGACCTCCGCGATTTCTGTCAGACGAATGTTGCGATTCAAGAACAGTTGCACCGCAGCTTCGTTGGCCGCATTTAGAACGGCACCGCAGGTTCCGCCGCGACGAGCGACTTCGAATCCCAACTCCAGGGCAGGATAGCGTGCTGGATCGACTGGAAACCAATCCAGTTTTTGCGGTTGGTTCCAGTCCGTACGAGCCGACGGGCTGTGGGTTCGATTCGGGTAGGTTAAAGCGTACTGGATCGGCAGTCGCATGTCAGGCGGGCTGAGCTGAGCGATGACCGATCCGTCGCAGAACTCCACCATCGAGTGGATGGTTGATTGCGGGTGAATCACCACTTGGATCTGGTCTGGCGATACATCGAACAGCCAACGGGCTTCGATGACTTCGAGGGCTTTGTTCATCATCGTGGCGGAATCCACGGTGATCTTGCGACCCATGCTCCAAGTGGGGTGATTGAGGGCGTCCTCCACCGTGGCGGATTCCAGCCGATCGAGCGGCCAATCTCGAAGCGGTCCGCCGCTGGCGGTCAAGATGATGCGTTGGACTTCGCGTCGATCCCGTCCGCATTGGATGGCTTGCAAGATGGCGCTGTGTTCGCTGTCGATGGGCAGCAGTTCAGCCCGACTATGGCGATCCGCATCCAGCAGGAGCTGGCCTGCGACCACGAGGGATACTTTATGGGCCAGCGCCAGACGCTTGCCCGCTTGCACGGCAGCCAAACTCGACTCTAGACCAGCGATGCCCACGATAGCAGCCACGACGATGTCGACGTCATCGGACTGCACGGCATCGACCAGTCGATCCATGCCGGCGAGGCGACGTTGACCGTTGGGTGCCGAATCGATCCAGTTTTGAACGTCGGGCGTCTCGGGGCCAGTGATGATTGCGGTGCGAGGGCGATGCCGCTGGCACTGGGCGTCGAACGCGTCGAGGCTTTGATGGCACGATAGCACGGAGATTTCGAACAAAGTCGATAAGTGCGAGACCACATCCAGGGTAGACGTGCCGATGCTCCCAGTGGAACCTAGCACCGCGATTTGTTGCACTCGAGTCAAATCCAAGTTCCTCTGGACTGTCGGATTCCTAGGTTTCGTGGATCCACCATTTCCAAACTGTCGCTGCGAATCTAGGATCATTCGCCCTTCGCCTTCCTGGCGAAGTCTGATTCCACAGTCGGTTTCCCCCCTGAGATCCTGAACAAGTCTTGAAAATTCTAAGCTGCGAGGCCCAATTCCTCAACCGCAATCCCTGCTCAGAGCTCGCCGACAGCGCATAATTACACCGCACGCGATGCGACGCCGGGGACTCCCTCGTCGCGTTTCCGATCGTCGCGGCGGCGAGCGATGCCGAACTGCCGATGCCGACCGATCGATGCGTTGCAGTGCCCAGCCATTCGCTGGGCTGTGAGGCGTTGGATCGGATTGCGGTTTTCATTCCCGTGTGCCGCTGCAGTCCTCCCCTCCCCACTACGACTTCCTTTCACTTCCCGAAACGACCAAGAACTGAATGGCTGACGACCCAAAATCCGACAAACGCTCCGGCTCGAACGGAGGCAACCAACCTGGAACATCTTGGTTGATGTATTCGCTGTTGGGTGTGCTGCTGTTGATGGCGGTATTCAGCTTTGCATCGACGGCGCTCTTTCAAGAGATCCGCTATCCAGATCTGATCGAACTGATCGATGCGACCAAGTACGCCGATGCCTCGCAAAGCCAATTGGCCGACGGTGCTGCGGGCAAAAAGATCATCAACATCGACTCGGAGCAGTTCGAACTGAGCCGTCTTCGCGATGTAGTCGTCGACGAGAAAACCGTCACCGGCAATGTCACGGTCGCCAAGATCGTCGATGGCAAACCCACCACGCCCAAAGACCGGATCTTTCAAGCGATCAAGGACAACTCCGAAAGCACCAACACCGAACTCAAGCAAAAGTTGAGCGCGTCGAACATCGCGTGGAAGAACTCGCCCGGGCAAAGCATGCTCACGCAATTCTTCTGGTTCTTCTTCCTGCCGATTTTCTTGATCTCGTCGATCTTCCTGTTCTTCATGAGGAGGATGGGGGGCATCGGATCGCCGATGCAATTCGGTCGCTCGCGCGGCAAGCTTTATGCGCAAGAGGAAATCGGCGTGACGTTCAACGACGTCGCAGGGATCGATGAAGCGGTCGAAGAAGTCCGTGAAATCGTCGACTTCCTCAAGCAACCCGAAAAGTACCAACGATTGGGTGGACGCATTCCGCGCGGCGTGCTGCTGGTCGGTCCTCCGGGAACAGGCAAAACCCTGTTGGCCAAAGCGATCGCAGGTGAAGCGGGCGTACCGTTCTTTTCCTTGTCAGGATCGGACTTCGTCGAAATGTTCGTCGGCGTCGGGGCGGCTCGCGTTCGGGATATGTTCCAGCAAGCGGTTGCGAAGTCCCCGTGTATCATCTTCATCGATGAACTCGATGCGTTGGGCAAGAGCCGGGCTGGCAACGTCGTCGGATCGCACGACGAACGCGAACAAACACTCAATGCCTTGTTGGTCGAGATGGACGGCTTTGATCCCAATTCGGGAGTCATCGTCATGGCCGCGACCAACCGTCCCGAAACGCTCGACCCTGCTTTGCTGCGCGCCGGTCGCTTTGACCGACACGTCTTGGTAGACCGCCCGGACAAGCAAGGCCGCGAAGACATCCTCAAGGTGCACGTGAAGAACGTCAAGCTTGGATCGGATGTGGTCCTGAAGGACATCGCATCGATCACCCCGGGCTTCGTCGGTGCCGATTTGGCCAACCTGGTCAATGAAGCCGCGCTGTTAGCCGCTCGCAAAGGTAAGAACTCCGTCGGACAAGAAGAGTTCAACGAAGGGGTCGAACGGGCTGCCGCAGGGTTGGAAAAGAAAAAGCGGATCATGAACGAGGAGGAGAAACTCCGCGTTGCCTACCACGAAGCTGGGCACGCGCTGGTGGCCTACTCTCTGCCCAACACCGATCCGGTTCACAAGGTTTCGATCATCCCTCGCGGTGTGGCGGCTCTGGGCTACACGATGCAACGCCCGGACTCGGATCGGTACTTGGTGACCAAGCCTGAGCTTGAGGCGCAATTGCAAGTCCTGCTAGCAGGCACGCTCACCGAGGAAATCATCTTCCGCGACATCAGCACTGGCGCATCGAACGATTTGCAACGGGCAACAGACATCGCGCGCTCAATGGTGATGGAATACGGCATGAGCCGCATGGGACGCGTCAATTACCGCGAAGGGAGCCGCAGCGCATTTCTCGCCACCGGCGGTGCCGATGGCATGGGACGCGATTACTCCGAGCAGACCGCCCGAGAAATCGATCAAGAAGTCTCCCGCATCATCGAGGAATCGTCGGTGCAAGCCCGCTCTATTCTGACGGAACGGCGAGCCGCCCTCGAAGCCATCGCGCAGCGGCTGATCGAAGTGGAGGTGGTCGATGCGGTCGATCTTAAACGCCTCGTCGATGCCTCCATCGGTGGGCCTCGCGTCGTTCCGGGAACGGTACCTGCCAATCCACCAAGTGGCGATGCTGGCCACGCATCCTCCGCATCGGCAGCGAACACGTCGAATCCAACGCATCCTATTGCCGAATCGGGCAATTAGGACGGGAGTTCGTTCGGGCTTGGGTCAATGGGATATCACCAAGGAGTGTCGATCACGCCTTGGTTTCGTCGCCGAAGTTCAATGCTTCTTTGTTTTCGTATTCGTAGAGCTGCTTGACGCTGGACATCGGAACCCAAACCCGCTTGAGGCCATCGATGCCATTTTCCTCGGCACGCCCGAATCGCGCGAACTTGCCAGTCAAGAACCATTCGCTTCCCAACTGACGCAACTCGACTTCTTCGAGGTACATGCCATCTTCTCCGGTCAAGTCCGTGACGACGGTGACGATCTTGCCATCGACAAAAGGCATTAGCGGCTTGGGCCCCGGCGTCGCTTCTTGTTGGCTCGATCGGGCATTGGCAGTCGAGGTGAATGCGTTGGAGGCGATCCATCCCAGACTCAATAGCGCGAAAAGGGCGCAGACCAATGTGGCATTGCTTGGACGGTTCAATCGAGGGTTCCTCAGTTTGTGGTTGGGGATCGGGATGCGAGGGAATGGTTAGGCTAGAGCATCACTTCACGACGGTCACAGGAGCGATGGCTTCGAGGCCGGCTTGAAGTTTGCTGGCGGGACCGACCACCACGATGACGAGTTCTTCGGCGTGCACTTGGCGCTGGGCGATCTTGAGGCACTCGTCTGCGGTGGTATTGGAAACCGTAGCCAGTAGCTTTTGGGTGTAGTCTTCGGGGAGTCCCATGACCCGTTGGCTCCAGATCTCGCTCGCGACTTGTTGCGACGTTTCGCGGGTTGCAGGGTACGAACCGACGAAGTAGGAAACGGTGTTCTCCAGTTCCTTGGTGCTGGGGGCTTCTTGCGTCAGACGTTGAACTTCCGTGAGGATCGTTTGGACCGTATCGAGGGTGCTATCGGTTTTGCTGAAGGTGCTGATGGCGAACTCACCGGCGGATTTACGCGACGAGAAGCCTCCGCGAGCCCCATAGGTCAAGCCTTTCTTGACGCGGATGGTTTCGTTGAGACGCGAGCTGAATGCACCGCCGAAGTATCCGTTCACCACGCGGCTGGCAGCGTAGTCCGCATCGCGGACCGTCATGGCGCGGTGACCGACGCGGATCTCGCTTTGAACGCTGTCGTTATCCACCAAGTAGATGTGAGTGGGAGAGCGTTCAGGGAGAGGAGGCAGCGTTACTTCGGGTGCGGGGCCGGAGGCTTGCCATGCTCCGAAGTACGTCTTGGCCAATGTCCCAGCCCGAGCGATGTCGATGTCTCCGGAAAAGATGAGGGTCGCCATGTCGGGGCGCGCGAATCGCTGCCACCAAGCGCGGACCGTATCGAGTTCGAGCGCCTTGAGATCAGCAACGGTTCCTGTGGTCGTGCGTCCGTAAGGATGGTCGCCATAGAGCCGCTTGCGAAGTTCGCGATTGGCGATTTCGACCGGTGTTTTTTCCGATACCGCGAGGCTGGTGCTGAGTTGCTTCTTGAGTTTGCGAAACTCGGTTTCCGGCATCGTGTTGCGACGGACAATGTCGCTCATCAGCCGCATGCCACGATCCATTTGTTCGGGCAAGCCACCCAATACGACGCTCGAGGAATCCATATCGGCGCTGCCATCAAGGGCGATCGCATAGGTTTCGAGTTCGCTCGCGAGTTCTTTTTCCGAGAGGGACTCGGTTCCTTTGGTGAGCATGCTGAGGGCCATCGAAGCGCTGCCTGGAATCGTTTCGGTCCAAGCCCCTGCTTCGAGCCCCAATTGAACATTGACGTAGGGGACTTCGCGGTTCTCGACCACAATGACCGTCAGTCCATTGTCGAGCACGAGTTCCTGGTAGGGTTGGTTGAGATCCAAAGCGAGCATTGGAGCCAATGGGGATGCAGCGCTGCGATCGGCAGGACGCTGCACACCTGGGCGACCTGGGGGAACGGGTTCGGTTTCTTTTTCGCCGGTGATGGGAGCGTCTTCTTTGTCGCCTTGGATACCGAGCATATTGGTGAGCGAGCCGAGCAGATTCCCTTTGACTTTGCCGGTGATCGCATGGTCTGGGTCGAGGTAGGTCTTGGCGACGCGCTGGATGTCGGCTGCGGTGACGTTGCGGATGCGATCCGCACGCGTGTTGACCCGCGCGACGTCTCCTTCGAGTACGGCGGCTTGACCGATAGCAGCCGCTTTGCTGTCGACGGTCAAGCTCTCGACGATGAGTTGCTTGAGCATTTGGTTGCGGGCTTTTTCAAGTTCCGCATCGGAGACAGGCTCATTTTGCATACGGGCGATTTCTTCGGCGATGCTGGCCAAGACTTTATCTGGGTTGCTACCTAGCGGAGAGAGGACCGCTCCGGCAGCGATCATGCCGTCTTGTTCGAGGCTCATGCCTGCGGAGAGTGCCAGCACGGCCGATTCCTCTTCGGCGACGACGCGACGGTAGAGACGGCTGCTCGAGCCACCGCCCAGGATCGTGGTCATGAGTTCGATGGCGGTGGCATCGGGATGATTCATCGGGACGCCGCGGAACAGAAGGCCGGTCAGGGGAGCGGGAGCATTCTTTTCCGTGATGACCACTTCGCGTTTGGCGAAGGGGTGCATTTCCGGTGGAGCCACGCGCGGAGGTTCGTTGCCTCGGGGGATCCAACCAAAGTTGCGTTTGGCTAGTTGCTGCACTTCGGCGTGCGTGACGGCCCCGACTACGACTAGCGTGGCGTTGTTCGGAACGTAGTACTTGGTCCAGAACGCCCGGAGTTCGGGGACGCTGGCGGCCCGAAGATCGGGAATCGATCCGATCGTCGACCAGCGGTAAGGGTGGTTGGGAAAGAGTTCGGGAAGCGCTTTTTCGAGGAGTTTTCCGTAGGGCCTATTGAGACCCATGCGTCGTTCTTCTTCGACGACTTTGCGTTCGGTGTCGAAGGCCGTTTGGTCGATCTTGAGCATCGACATCCGCTCGGCTTCAAGCCACAGCACCAACTCGAGTTGGTTGGCGGGGAGCGTTTGCGTGTAGACCGTTTGGTCGAACGTGGTGTAGGCATTGCACGTACCACCGGTCTTGCGAATGAGGTCGAAGTGATCGGTGCTGCCGAGCCTATCGGTGCCGCGAAACATCATGTGTTCGAACATGTGTGCGAAGCCTTGGCGGGCGGAATCCTCGTCTTTCGATCCGACGTGGTACCACAAGTGCACTGCGGCGATCGGAGTGGAGAAATCCTCGAGCGAAATCACTCTCAGACCGTTGTCGAGGACGATTTCTCGGTAATCAAAAGACTGTGCTTGTTGAGCTTGCGATTGGGCTTCTTGAGCCTGGGATTGGACGGGGGGAGCGATTGCACAGACGATCCACAGCAGGGCCAACCAAGCGGTGACGGACGCATTGCGCATGCGAAAAACTCCAAGACGACTGCGAAAAGAACCGGGGGTAGTGCCGACGGCACTAGACCAATGGGCTGATGATACACCGACTTCGTCGAGAGCCACCATGGGCCCGATGCAATTCGCGACGGACAATCGCGAGCGTTCCTCGGCAGGAGCTCATGACACTAAAAGCACGAGAAGGCGTCGAGGCGACCTGAAAAGCTCGACAGGCTCCTTGTTTCAGGAAACAGGATGATGGCGTCGAGAATAAAAAAAGCCCACCGTGGGCCTCTGGTCCGTTCGAAAACGGAGCAGAGCGGTGGGCTAGCGTGTGCATCATTTATCCTGCGGATCGATCGTGCTGCAAATTGCGTTGCAGCAAATCGGTTAGGCCGCAGCCTGTGCCCGGCGTCGGCGCCAGATTCCGATGATTGGGACCCCGGCGAGAACACTGGCGATCATGCCGGTGGTCGGTTCGGGAACGACAGAGACAGTGCGATCAAAACTCTGGGCCACAACGACCGGGCCACCCCCGAGGTTTACGTAGACGTTGGTCGTTCCGAGGCTGGTGAAAACGGTTCCAAACGGCGTATTCGGGGTGATGGCTCCGGTAAATCGCGCGTACTTGTCTTCGGCGGGACCCACGGGATTGTGGATGGTGAACAGGGGAGGCAACCCTGCCAAGACGACTTGAAAGGTCGTATCGACTTCCAAGGTTGCAGAAATCAGGTTCCCTCCCGATTCGACGATGTCCTTCAAGCGGCCGGCGAAGCCATCCGCTGCAGGAGCGGTCAACGTGTAGGATCCTAGCGGATCGGTCGGGGCGCTTTGGAAGCTCGCGGTGAAGGAAGTGAGCGTGGCGAAGTCCTCACCGACGTTTTGAGCGGCCCACGAAAACGAAAAGGATCCCGTTGCCGAAGTCGGCACATCGATCGCGCCAACCCCTGGGTTGAGCGGCGTACCAGGAAACAATCGTATGGTTTGATCCGCTCTGGACTGAATGGTCAAGGAGCCAGCCACCACCCCGGCTTCGGTTCTAACTTGGCAACACGCTCCGACGATCCATATCGCGAGCAAAACACTCCACTTCCGCATGATTCGAATCTCCTCTACTTGGATACTGCGTCCATTATCAACGAGTTGCGCAGCGCATTCGAACGGACCGGTAGCCCATGGCAGAACCTAGGATCGCAGTGGCTGGGTACTCACCGCAGTGCAGTGTTGCCGTTCTGATTTGGGACTGCTCGAGGGAACACCGAAGGCCCCCCTGAAGAAACCAGGGGCCCTCGACGCACATCGCCGGAGAGGATGCGATGGGTGCGTATTCGGTTCTTCCAACGCGCCAGGTCTACCGCCAGGGATCTGAAGCGTTGGAACGAGAGCGAGCAATCGGGCGTTGCTCCTACGTTGCGCGATTCAAGGGTACCAAGCGTTTCACTTCTTTACCGGAACGAAACCGGCACGCATGACTGCTGCGTTAGCCGAGCCGTCCTAGCCTTGCCAGGAGTTCGCCAAAGGCTTCCGATGCCAAACGCGTGTCGTATTCATCATCGATACGAGCGATGCAACCATCGCGAAACTGAAAGTGGAGATTCACCCAGAATGGTGGCATCGAATGGCCGTCGAAGTACACGCGATCTTCATACCTCGCGACGATGCGTTCTTTGGACTCCAAGTAGACCGGCTTCAGTGATCCTGGATCCCGCGTAAAGATCCCATAGAATCGATCGAAGAATGATTGCATCCCTTCTGTCCCCGACCATAACCCGACAAATGCAACCTGCTCGGAATCTCCAGGGCAATAAAACTCAAAGTCGTCTGCGAACAGCCCGTCGCAGTGTTCCAACGCACCGCGCCCGTGATGGTCGTAGGCATGAACGAACTGCATGGCCAAATCGAGATGGGTTCGAAGTAGATCGGCAGTGGTGACGATTCGCTGGGGCGACGACAAGCACTGTGCAATGTCCTGCACCGTTTCGAATCGCAATAGGCCCCCCGATTCGGCCTTGCGGATGACTCGCTCTGAGTATCCCGACCGGACCGCCAGATCCAACTGGGTCAGTCCAGCTTGTTTTCGAAGTTCAATCAGTCGATTTCCATGCACTCGCAAGCCGCTTCGGTTCATCGATAACTCTTTGCATCAGGCGTATCAAAATCGTTATCCGAGCTGTATTGGACATTGGATCTGCGGTCCAAACAAGCGTTATCAGCGGAAAAGATGCGAGGGATCCATCGCGCGGTCGATGGCGCGCTACCAAGTGGATTTGGATTCGACGGAATCCATTCATCCCGTCAACGAAGAGGCGTCGTTACGTCCGTGCGGCTCGATGTGGACAAACGCATCGGCAATCCTGAGCGTCGAGCTTTTCAGGGCTGCTCGGGCCATTCCCCCGATGCGGTGCCCTTGCTCGACGGTCGCTTGGCCATCGACTTCGAGATGGATCTCTACAAAGAGCGATGTGCCGCTCTTGCGAATCCGACACTTTTCCACTGCGAGCACTCCTTCCACGCTGGCCGCGACCGCGCGGACTTGTTCTTCAATCTGTTTTGGAGGGGCGGCATCCAGCAATTCGTGTACGGTGATGGCCATCAAACGCAGGCCGCTGTAGGCGATCACTGCGCAGGCCACGAGTGCAGCCCAATCATCGGCCGGCTCGTATCCTGGACCACCCCAGAGCGCGATGCTGATGCCGATGAATGCGGCTGCCGACGATATCGCATCCGAGCGATGGTGCCACGCATCGGCTTGCAACGACAGGCTATCGGCGTCCCGTCCGATTTGGCCGGTCCAGCGGGCTAAGGATTCCTTGACTGAGACCACCACGATCAGCACCAGCAGCG
>JBKCUI010000071.1:0-30408 GCA_046318495.1 Pirellula sp.
GGGTGATAGTCCAAAGCCACCCTCGAAAATTGTGGGGCCCCGCGGACTGGCCAAAGCGGTCCAAATGCTGGGCAACGGCGACAAATACATTTTGTACGACATCGTCGATATCGACGGACTGAACTCCAGATTGCCGACACCAATGCATTACGAGTGGGCCGTAAATTCGCACAAGCTCGCGCCAAGCGCCGTCTTCACCGCGTCGCGCATGACTCAGCAGTGAAAGCGAAGTGGATGGCAGGTCTATAAATGGCATGCGTATCCTCTCGCGCAAATGGACTTTGGGGCGGGTTCCTCTCCAACTCAGAGTTTAGCCGTCCAACCTCTAAGGCTCAATCAGATTCACATCGACTGGCTCCTCGGGTTGATTCAGGAAGACGGGATTCAGCTTTTCGGGCGGCGTGCATGGAGTATCGGGCTAACGGACTTCCAACTGGCCGATCGTGAGCCATCCCTTGGCGTCGGCATCCTGAGTCGCATTCGCAAACCGTATCGGCTTTCCATTCGCCAACGCATTCGCCACCCGCACCCCGATGGCATATTGGCCAGGCGGGAGCCCCTTTGTATCCAGCCTTCCACGCCAGTGGCGAGCGGCATCGTCCGGCAACAATCCCACGAGCTTGCCGTCGGCGATGGCTGTCGCAGCCGCCTTGCCATCCCTCAAGCATCCAAACTCCACGGGCCAGTCGTAATAGAACGGTGCGACGCCACGGTTCTCCACTTCCAGATCGATCGCAAGCTGCCCTGGCTTTTCCTCAAGCAACGTTACCCCTGGGCAATGAAACTCATATCCCAAACGGCGAACTTGCTGGATCGCCCGTTCGATGCGATCGGGCTTCTGCTTCTTCTCAAACATCCCGCTATCCATGAGCCAACTCGCGTGGGTCGCTTCCACGCACTCGATGAAGTTCTGGATCTTTGCGGAACGAGGCTTTGCATCAAAGACCTTGCCCCACGCCTCCGGCCGAATCTCTCCACCGATCGGAGCGGACTTCCATTTGGTCATCGCTTCCGGGCCAGCAGCTTGAAGCAACGTCATGTAGAACCACTCTTCATCCTCCTTGCCCGTATGCAGCGTCGCCCAAGCAAACGAATCATCGTGATAGCCAAAGCCCCGCTGTGCATTCGGCGCTTTCCCCCACGCTTTTTCGCCCGCTGGATAACGGAGCAACACCGGCGTCTTGTGAAATGCCGCTGCGTACGCGTCCATGACTTCGTTCTGAACGGTCTTCGAAGCAAACAATTCGTCTCTAGGATAGGTGTGCCACTCGCCCCACGTCCCGAGCAACCCGGCCGTGATGAACCCGATGCGAGGGTCTCCGTCGTACTTGGCACCCATGGCTGCAATGAAGTTCTTCAGTGAACGCCTGAGATTCGGATCTTCGTAATCGGGCGTTTCCACTTGAGCTGGCGGCAATGGCTGCGTGTTGGTGTTGAGGTAGGTGTGGACCTTGAGCCCATCTTCGATCAAGAACTTGGGAATGCCCCCTTTCTTGTTCGGGTATTCCAAGTAGATCCGAAACACGGCTTGATGGCCGCGCGATGCGATGTCATCGAGCATCGACTCCAAGGGCTGCCAATCGAAGTCGTCATACCCTCGCACCAACTCGCCATACGACAGGTAGTTGAACTCCATGCTGTGCGGAAAGAAGCCGCGCACGTCGGCTTGATACGGAACCAAACCTTTCAACGGATTGTCTACCGGAGCAGGCGCCGCCTCCAACGCTCGACGCGTTCCATCCTGGGCCGTGGCATCCAAGGCCCCGACGAAGCAACAAAGCGTCCAAACGCAAAACCATCGTCCGATCATCGCAACCCACCTCAACGATTCTTGACAAAAGCATCCAGCGCATCGCGAACAGGAACGCATGACGCAAAGCAACACAGGGTGCGTGCCACAATGGCCTATGCCAGTGTCCCTGGGCCGCAGTGCCCCGATGCGTGGCGAACGAATGCATCTTCAAAACGCCATGGAAACCATAGCTACTCCATAATCTACCCAAAGATACTGCGGATCGGCGCCCCGGTCGAAATCGGTAGCGGACGGCCTTGCGTGTCGACGACTTCGGCATGGGGATCGATTCCCAACGCCCAGAACAAGGTCGCCGCGATGTCTTCAGGACCGACCGGATCCAATGCGGGATACGCCCCTTTCGCATCGCTCAATCCATGGATCGCCCCGCCGCGCACGCCGCCGCCAGCCATCATCACCGTGTAGCAGTCGGGCCAGTGGCCGCGGCCTTTACCATCCCGATCTCCGACCTGTGGCGAGCGACCAAACTCGCCCATCCAAAGGACCAATGTATCCTTCAAGAGACCTCGCGACTCAAGATCCTGGATCAACGTCGGCACCGTCTGATCGGTGGCTGGCAACAAGCGTTCCCGCAGGTCTTTAAAATTCTCTTGATGCGTGTCCCAGCCTTCGCTCCCTTTTCCCCCGATGCCTTGTGCGAAGTACACATTAACGAATCGCACTCCTGCCTCGACCAGCCGTCTGGCCAACAAACACGATTGCCCATACGTCGTGCGCCCATATGCATCGCGCAGCGAAGCGTCCTCGCGACTCAGATCCAACGCGTCCCGCAGCCCGCTGGACGAGAGAATGTGCAGGGCTTGCTCCTGCAACGCGTCCAATCCCCTGGCCTCCGACGACGTTTCGATCAATCGCTTTTCTTCATCGATCAACTTGACCAGATCCCGCCGCCGCGCCAACCGTTCGATGTCGATGTTGGCGGGCAACTGCAATTCAGGCAATGCAAACTCTGGGCTGTTGGGATCGGCTGGAAAGAAGTACGGATCGCACGCCTTCCCGAGAAAGCTCGCATGCTGGCCGGGCGAAATCGCGCCGTCCCGAAGCACGTGCGGATAGGCGACGAACGAAGGAACTCCGGTCGACGACGGCGCGAACTTGGCCACAGAGGAACCGAAGGCTGGATACAGTTCCAACGTATCCCGCAGCCGGATATCGTCGGTCGGCGGACGTTTGCCGGTGAGCGAATAGTAGCAGGCCGGATTGTGGTTCTTCATGTCGTGATGGACGCTGCGAATCTGTGCCCACCGATCCAGTTGCGCCCCCCAGCGCGGCAAATGCTCACACACCGGCGAACCGGGCACCGCCGAAGCGATCGGCTGAAATTCACCGCGCACTCCCTCTGGAGCCATGGGCTTCATATCGAACGTGTCGATGTGGCTGGGGCCCCCATACTGATGGAGGAAAATCACACTCTTCGCCTTGGCCGCCGTTCGCTCGCTCTCCCCGTTTGGATGCATGGCCGTGACGGCGTGCAGTCGCTCGGCCCAAGCACCTCCCAGCAACCCGGCCAATCCCCATGCCCCCACGCGAAGCGCGGACCTGCGCGATGCCATCCACTGTGCGAACTCTTTGCATCCCTCAGCCATGTTTGCCGGCCTTCTGTTGGCAGTTTCCGTCGAGATCGCGCCCGCCGCATTAACGCAGCATCGCGAACTCCTTGCTATTGAGCAACGCCCACACCAAATCTTCCATCGCCGTCCGTCGATCGCTGCCGCTGCCCAGTCCTCGCACCGCCACTTGAAGCTCGCGCTCCGACGGTCGGCGGCAAAGGGCGATCAAGAACAACTGTTCCACCATAGATGCAGGCTCGTCTCCGCGATTTAGCAGTTGCTCGATGATGTTGTGCTTGGCCATCAACTTATCGCGCACTTCCACGCCATTGACCAAAGCCAAGGACTGCCCCAAGGAAACTTGATTGGTCCGCTCGCATTCGCAATCGAGCAATCGATTCGGTTTCCCAAATGCGGTCAAGAACCCCGGTTTGCGCGGCACACCCGGCATACGCATGGCTTTGGTGATCGGCGGGGAATCCTCTTCCGAAGCGACCGGCAATCGGCTCGGCACATCGGTGACGTCGGCGATGGCATCCATCAGCACTTCGGCCCCCAGTCGACGGACGGGATAGACCGCAAAGTAGGGTGCCCCCGCCAAGTGCATGGGATCGGCCGAATCCTCCGCGGCGCTTCGCGCAAACGTGTCGCTGGTCAAAATCAATCGCGTCAGTGCTTTGAGCGAGTAGTTGGAACGTCGCAGTTCGTGGGCCAGCCCGCGCAGCAGTTCGGGATTGCTGGCAGGGTTGGAATCTCGAAAATCGTCAGGAGGATCGACGATCCCGCGACCAAAGTACTGGTACCAGATCCGATTGGCCATGTTGGCATCGAACTGGGAGTTGTCTTCGGTCATCCATCGAGCAAGCGTATGCAGGACGCTCCCTTTCGATTCCTGCGGGGATCCAGCACCGTCCGCTACCGTGTGTGCATCGGCGGGCGCATCGGCGGGCTCCCATCGGCTGGGCAGGGGTTTTGGATCGACCGATCGCGAACGGCCGGGATGTTGAATCTGCGGCGGTCCGTCGGCTAGGGAGATGATCTCGTCCCCGGTGATGACGTGCTTATCGAGGGCATCTTTCGGTTTGTTGTCGATTTGTTTGCGTTCTACCGTCGTGAAGTACGCGGCCAGCCCGTAGTAGTCGTCTTGCTTCCACGCATCGAACGGATGGTTGTGGCATTTCGCGCATTGCAATCGCAAGCCGAGGAAGACTTGCGCGGTCGATTCCGCTGCCACCATCGGATCGCGATGGGTGCGATAGAACGCGGCCGGCGGATTGTCGTAGGTGCTCCCCGTGCTGGAAACCAACTCGGCCATCCACGATTGCAACGAACGATCGCTCGCCGTCTGTTCCCGGAGCCATTCGTGGAATAGCGCCGCGCCTCGGGCGCTCATGACTTTTTCTTCGTTGCGGAGCAGATCGCTCCACCGCAGCGCCCACGCATAATCGAAGTCGGGGTCGGCCAACAGACGCTCCACCCATCGCTCCATCCGATCGGGCTGATCGTCGCGAACAACCGCCAGCGACTCTTCGGGTTTGGGCAGCCTGCCGACGGTCACTAAGTACAGCCTGCGCACCAGCGTCCAATCGTCGGCGCGCGGGGCGACGGTCAAATGCAGTTGATCGCATTGCGACTGCACCAAGCGATCGATGGGATGCGAGGACCGCGCGGGTTCTGCCGTCAGGGCGGGGCGTTCCCCGAGGAATACCACGCGGCTTGCGGCTCGGCCCGTCAAATACGTCGCGCTGAGACTGACATCGATCGCCTGCGAGGCGGTGATATTGCCCGATTCATCGATGGCGACGCCGGTCGGTGAACTCAGCTCGATGCGCGTCCAACGCGTGACATCCCGTACACTCCCATCGCGAAACGTTGCGATCACCGCGACCCGCGCCGATTTGAACTCCGGTGCAACGTGTTGTTCAGAAGGTTCGATCTTTAGCGAAGCCAACTCTGCACTCGTCGATCGCGGTGCTCCTTCTTCGATCCAATGTTGAATCCATGCGTACTGCACATCGGTCGATCGAACGCGTTGGCCTCCTTGGTGGCTGACGCTCGCTGTCGCTTTCTTGAGCAGCAAGCTTTCCACGGGATTCCAAGGATCGATCCGGCGTTGGCCATACTCGCTGGCCAATCGGTAATGGTCGGAGTCCGGGTCGTCTCCGCGCAGACTCAGTCGAAATCCTCCCTTGCCATGCAAATTGCCGTGGCATACTCCGAGGTTGCAACCGCTGCGTGTCAGCGCGGACATGACTTCGCGCGCATAGGAAATCGGAGGATCGTCTTCGCATACGATCGGGACTTGGAGCGTTTGACCGCCCCAGGTAACGTCCATCGCTCCGGTCCCCAAGCCCGTGGCTTGCACGTAGCCGGTTTCGCAGGAGGCCAGATCGCTTTGCAGAATGCGAACCGCCAGTCCAGCATCGGCGGTCACATCGCGCGAGGTTCCATCGGCATCGATCGCCAAGACGATGTACCGCGCGGGGTATCTGGGGGTGGCGACCAATCGTTCCGGCACGATGCGTAATCGAAAGGTCGACGCAGCATCGGGGTGGTCTGCTTCGCAGGGGGATGCCAACGCACTGGGACACCGGCCCATGCAGGCGATGGCAGCGAGCAGCAGCATGCTGGCCAACACCCCGAAGCGATGCCATCGCGGTCCTGTCGCAGGCGCGGATCGGTGGCGAATGGAGGCGGTGAATGGGTTCGAGTCAGCTCGCAAGGGTCGTTGCATATCCAGAGGGAGCCGTTCGAGGGGGGAGGGCACGGGCAAAGTGGTAGCGCACGGGCAAGGTGGGAGGCGTTGGGCGAGGGGACCGGTTTTGGACCGCGCGACCAAGCCTTGACAGTATAGCTAAACTGAGGGGCTGGCGCAACGCGATTTTATTTCTCGCGGTTGCTGCGCTCGGCAAACGCAACGCTCTGGCATTGCCACCCCTACGTCCCTCGCACCCAGCCGATACCGATCGAGACCTCCGCAACATGACCGATCACGATCGCTTTTCCTTTGCGCCGGTTTCCAAACTGATCGGCTTTCAAGTCGAATCGGCCACCGATACCGACCGCGAAGAAGGACGCGCGATCGTGCATTTGGATCTCGATGAACGCTTTCACAATCCGATGGGACGTGTGCACGGTGGGATACTCTCGGCTTTGGCCGATGCTGCGATGGGGATTGCATTCGGCCGTTCGCTGAACGAGTCGCAGGACTTTTCTACGATCGATCTCCAGATCCAGTACATGCGTCCGGTCCAGTGTCGACGGGTCACCGCAACGGCCAAGCTCAAGCAGCGCGGACTGCGGATCGGGTTTGTCGAGTGCGATATCGTCGACGACCGAGGCCGCTTCATCGCCTTTGCCACATGCACCTGCACGAGCGTGTCGTAAGGGATGCGGCGCTGGACTCGCGGAACCGGCCAATAGGATTCAGTGCAGGCCCGCGAGCTATTTGAGAATCAACAGCAGATCTCCGGCTTCCACTTGGCTCCCCGATTGCACCAGCAACTGCGCAATCTCGCCATCGCGTTCGGCGTTGAGGACCGTCTCCATTTTCATGGCTTCGAGCGACAGCAGTTTTTGTCCCTTGGTCACTTTCGTCCCTTGGGAAACCACGACGCCGATCACCATGCCTGGCATGGCCGCCGCGACATGGGTCGGATCGGCGGGATCTGCCTTGACGCGTTTTGCCGCCTTGGTCTCGATCGAGCGATCGACGACTTCGACCTCGCGCGGCTGACCGTTGAGTTCAAAGAAAACGGTTCGAACGCCATCGGGGCGTGGTTCGCCGATGGCCAGGAACTTCACGATGAGCCGCTTGCCCGCTTCCAGTTCGATCGAGAACTCTTCCCCTATCGACGGTCCGTAGAAGAAGATCGGTGTCGGGAGAAGCGAGACATCGCCGTAATCGCGAACGTGGGTGGCGAACTCTTCGAAGACCTTGGGGTAGAGCGCGTGGGTGACGACTTCTTGGCCGTTGGGGGATCGCCCCAGCTTGTTTTGCAGCAGTTGGCTGGTGGCTTCAAAGTCATGATCGGGGAGCGTTTCGCCGGGGCGGGCAGTGACTTCGGGATTGTTGCGGAGGATGGCCCGTTTGACCTTTTCGGGAAAGCCTCCGGGAGGTTGTCCCATCATCCCACCGACCAGATCGAGCACCGAACCGGGATAAGCCAGCTCGCGCGTGCCGGAGACGACGTCGCTGGCCTTCATGTCGTTGGCTACCAAGAACAGTGCCAAGTCCCCGACGGCTTTGCTGGTCGGTGTGACTTTGACGATGTCTCCGAGCAGCGCATTGGCATCGGCGTACATCTTGCAAACCTCGGACCAACGGCTGGCGAGCCCGAGGGCTTTGGCTTGCTGGTAGAGGTTGGTGTATTGTCCGCCCGGCATTTCGTGTTGATACAGATCGCCTGCAGCAACGAGCGATTCGCCTTCGAACGGAGCGTAGAACTGGCGCACCGATTTCCAGTACTCGGACAGTTCGGTCAAGGTGTCGGTTTCCAGGCGACTTTGGCGCGGCGAGTATCGGAGGGCTTCGACGAGCGTGTTGAGGTTCACTTGCGAAGTCCCGCCCGACATCGACGCCAAGGCTCCGTCGGCGATCTCCAATCCTTCGTCGGCCGCGTTCAGGATGGAAGAGGCTTGGATGCCTGCGGTATCGTGCGTGTGAAAATGGATCGGAATACCGATCTCTTCGCGGAGTTTCGCCACCAACACCCGGGCGGCGGCCGGTTTGCACAGCCCTGCCATGTCCTTAATAGCCAGCATGTGAGCCCCCATCGACTCGAGTTGCTTGGCGAGATCGACGTAATACTTAAGGGTGTACTTTTGTCGCTGGGGATTGAGGATATCGCCGGTGTAGCAGATGGCTGCTTCGCAGATCATCCCTTCTTCGATGACCGCTTCCATGGCCACCCGCATGTTCTCGGTCCAGTTGAGGGCATCGAACACGCGGAAGATATCGATGCCGGCAGAAGCTGCTTCCCGGACGAACGCTCGAACGACGTTGTCGGGGTAATTGGTGTATCCAACGGCGTTGGAGGCTCGCAGCAGCATCTGAAAGAGCAGGTTGGGAATGCGCGAGCGCAAATCGGCCAAGCGTTGCCAAGGGCTTTCTTTCAAGAACCGCATCGACGTGTCGAAGGTAGCCCCGCCCCACATCTCCAACGAGAAGAACTGCGGCGCGAGTTTGGCATACGCGTCGGCGATTTTGAGCATGTCGTAGGTCCGCACTCGGGTTGCCAACAACGACTGATGCGCGTCGCGCATGGTGGTATCGGTCAGCAGCAATTCCTTCGAATTGCGAATCGATTGGCAGAATGGTCCCGCCCCCATTTTCAAGAACTGCTGTCGGAATCCATCTTGGATGGGTGTCGCCGGATCGATGGCCGGTGCAACGGCCGGTTCGCGGCGCACTTTGATGTTGGCGTTTTCGACGAGTTTGTTGCCGTTGACCAACGTATCGGCGATGAAGCGCAGCAACCGCGTGGCGCGGTCTTTGCGTTTGGGCAATTCGAACAGCTCGGGCGTTTTGTCGATCATTCGCGTCGTCGCATCGCCTGCCAAGAACGTCGGGTGCGTGATGAGGGAGATCAAGAACGGGATGTTCGTTTTGACTCCTCGGATGCGAAACTCTTGCAAGCAGCGCTCCATGCGGCCTGCGGCTTCCGACAGATTGCGACCGCGCGCGGTGACTTTGACCAACAACGAATCGTAGAACGGGTTGACGACAGCACCGCTAAACGCGCTCCCCGCATCGAGGCGAATCCCCAATCCCCCCGCGCTGCGATAGTGCGTGATGCGTCCATAATCGGGCCGGAACTGGTTGCTGGGATCTTCGGTGGTGACACGGCATTGGATGGCGCTGCCGACCACTTGCACATCGTCCTGCAGCGGCAACCCCTTCGATTCATCGCCGAGGCGATCGCCGCATGAGACCAAGATCTGCGACCGGATCAAATCGATTCCGGTGACTTCTTCGGTGACGGTGTGTTCGACTTGAATGCGTGGATTGACTTCGATGAAGTAGAACTTGTTGGTGTCGGTATCGAGCAAGAACTCCACGGTTCCAGCGCAGTAGTAATCGACTTTGCGAGCGATGGCCAATGCGGCTTCATGCAATTGCGACGCGACAGCCCGCGACAGATTGGGTGCGGGTGCCAGCTCCACCACCTTTTGATGGCGGCGTTGCACCGAGCAATCGCGCTCGTGCAAGTGGATGATGTTGCCGTGTTGGTCACCGAGGATTTGGACTTCCAAGTGTCGAGCGCGAGCGACCAGTTTTTCGAGAAAGACTTCGTCGCTTCCAAACGCGTTCTTCGATTCGCGTTGGGCTTGTTCGAGGTTCGAGGCCAATTGGTCTTCGGATTCGACCACGCGCATGCCGCGTCCACCGCCCCCTTTGGAGGCCTTGAGCATGATCGGGTAGCCCATGGCTTTGGCGGTGGCCATGGCTTCGTCCAGGCTGCGTACGGCTGCGGCAGAGCCATCCAACACCGGGACACCGACTTGTTTTGCGATCTCGCGGGCTGCGACTTTGTCGCCGAGCAGTTCCAACGCTTCGACGCTGGGACCGATGAACATGATTCCCGCTTCGCGGAGCGCACGCGCGAACTCGGCATTCTCCGACAAAAATCCGTAGCCTGGGTGAACGGCGTCGATTTGGTTTTCTTTGCACAACCGCACGATGCCAGGGATATCCAAGTAGGAACGGATGGGCTCGCCGGGGTTCCCGATCAAATAGGCTTCGTCGGCCTTGAACCGATGCAATGCGAATCGATCTTCGTGCGAATAGATCGCTACCGTTCGGATCTTCAGTTCATGCGCACTGCGAAAGATTCGGATGGCAATCTCACTGCGGTTGGCAGCCAAGAGTCGGCGGATGGAAGCCATGGATGTTGGAAGACCGTTGGAGTTCGAGATGGTAGAAACAAAGACGTGCTCTGGAGACAAAACCGGTTCGCTCCCAAGCGTTGTGCGGATCGGGTGCTCGCGATGCAATGGCGCAGCGAACCCTGGAACACACGCCAACAGTATAGCGAAAAAGCAGCCCGCGACATTCGATCGCAAAGCGCGTAGCGTGCGCAGGGATCGGCTCGCAACCAAGCTGTCGTTGCAATCGTTACGGCTTCGCGCCGCAATCACCGCTGCGCGTAGTCGATGGCACTATCGTCATTGGCGGTCGCTCAGAGATTGAGAATCGTCGACGGGGCCGTCACCGCCACACCATCCGCCGTTGACTGCGATGGACTGCCCGTTGATGAACTCTCCATCACCCATACTGATAGCAGCGATGATATTGGCAACATCCTTGGGAGTCCCCCATCGCTTGAGCAACGACTCGCCGATCGCGCGCCGTCGCCACTCGGGAGATGCGGATTCACCCCATTGCGTCTTGATCCACCCCGGTAACACGCAGTTGACGCGCACATGGGGCGCATAGGTCTTAGCCAAGCTCTTGGAGAATGCTTCCACAGCGGCTTTGACCGCGCAGAAGTACTGCCCGCTATCTCCTTCCATCCCTTGGGTCGCTTGATCCCAGCCCAGATGGATCATCGAAGGAAGATTTCCACGAGGTGGAGGGGATTGCAGCATAGAGTCTGCCACCATGCGACTCAGATGGATGGTGCCACGCACATCGGTCTGCCAAAGCGATTCGAGCTTTTGATCGAAGCTCTGGTGCTTGGCATTGCCTGTCAACACATCGGCCCCTGCGGCATGCACCCATACGTCGACGTGGCCATGCCACGCGAATGCGGCACGCACTAATGCGGACGCAGAGGTCGGGTTTTGAATGTCGGCAACCGCAGCGCGAATGACATCGCATTCGTTGGAACCCAGCGTCCGAGCGATGGATCGCAGTTCGGCAGTGGTGTTCGCAAGTCCCTCGAGATTGCGTCGACCGTGGACCAATACCCACGCCCCGCGACGCGCGAACTCGATCGCCACGGCGCGACCGATGCCGCTGCTGGAGCCAGTCACTACGGCAACAAACGGGGGGCCATCTTCCGTGTAGGGAGGAGCGACTTCAGTCTGCGGCTTCATTCGGTGGTGGCTCGTAGTTGAATTCTTGCCATTTCACCGCTTGGTCCATCGGCTCGATGCGCAGGACCAGCATGCCGTTCTGAAAAACGCGAACGGTACCGCTGGATTGGCTGACCACGATGGCGATGGCCTTGGTGCGTTGGGTGATCGCCGCTGCGGCCCAGTGGCGCGAACCGAGGCCTTTGGAGAGTTGCAGGTTTTCGTGGAGCACTTCGATGATCTGCCGCGATCGTTCGACCACTGCGTCGGGGGAGACGATGAACGCGCCGTCCATCTGGGCGATCTCTTTGATGTCTTCGCGGACGCGCGGGTCGTGCAGGTTGCGATTCTTGCGGCCGTAGCCTTTGAGTGGATCGAAGCCGCTGTCCTTGCAGTGCGTCATGACTTTTCGCGTGTCGCCGACGACGAACATCGTGCCGACCTTCTTGCCTTCGCGGCCTTCGCGGCCGATTTGCACGGCCAGATCGATCACGATCTTGAGGTTGTTCAAAGGGACAGCCGTTTCGAGCCGTTGCAGGTCGCGACTGGTGAAACGCCGCATCCGTTCGTCGAGCTTGATGATGGAAATCGAATCCATCCGATTGGCTTCAAACCCGCAATAGACCGCCACCACGTCGCAGTGGCTGGCGAGCAGTTCATCGGCGACCGCTTCGAGCAACGCGTGTTGCAATCGCTCCAGCAGCGGCGAGTCTTCTTTGTTGAGGATGATTGGCACCAAGCCAAACCCGGTGGCGGCCTCGACATCTTCGGCTTTGTCGGCTGCCACCAAAATCCGACCGATTTCCGACGGAATCAGTTCGCGCAGCCGTTCCCAATCGGTCGCCCCGTCGAGCAGGAAAAGCACAGCATCGGCGTGAATAGCCGACGCCAATTGGCCGGCTACCTCGACGACGCTGGAGAATTCCCGGGTGAATTTCTGTGTGGTCATAGTCCGCAGGCAAGGCGTGAAATGATCGCAAGTCGTTGTCTCTCGGACGTTTAAGCGATCTGGGCAACAGTGTAGTTGGATTCCGGTTTTCGTTCAATCCGAACCCGATCGCGATCGGAAACGGACTCGGCCCGTTTTGACGTTGATTCGACTTGGGTCTGGGCTATAATTCGCGACCCCTACAAGTTCGTGGGAAACCGTACATTCTTTGTTTTCTTTTGCGTTCGACGAGTCTGTCATGTCCAGAGCCTGTGAAAGTTGCGGCAAAACTCCTTCGGTTGGCAACATGGTGGAGACCCGAGGTAAGGCCAAGTACTTGGGCGGAGTCGGTACCAAAATCACTGGCATTACGCGCCGACGCTTCTTGCCCAACCTGCAAGTGATCAAGGCTTCCATGCCCAACGGCGAAGTGAAAACCATCCGCGTTTGCACGCAATGCATCCGCAGCGGCCGCATTCGCAAAGCTGTCCGCAGCAAGCCGTTCGCTTTGCCCAAGTCGTAATCGCGTGCGAGGATTCGGACCCTAGCATTCGGCTGGTTCCCCTTCGCTCGCAAGCTTCAACGCTGAATCAGCATCCACGAACTCGCTCCCCTGAGCGAGTTTTTTCTTTTGCATGGTCCAACCGAACCCCTCGATCGACCATGCATCCCGCCGTGGATTGCGATAGAATTCGGCTATGGCAATCAGCAAACAAGACATCTTGCGCATCGCTTCCCTCTCACGGTTGGCGGTGCATGAATCCGAAATCGAAGCCCTGTCGCAACAACTCTCCAGCATCGTCGCTCTGGTCGATCAACTCGCCACCGTCGATACGCAAGGAGTGGAACCGATGGTGCACGCGCTCGAACTGCACAATGTGCTCGCTGCCGATCAAGTGCAACCGTCGCTGCCTCGCGAGGAAGCGTTGAAGAATGCACCCTCGCACGATGGCGAGTGTTTTCGTGTCCCTCCGGTCCTGGGGTGATCCGACGTGTGGCGATTGCGTCCCTTTGAAAATACGGACACCCCCGCGCTCGCCAGAATATGGTCCGAACATCACGCTGGCTGGAATGAAGCCGCGGAGTGTTCGGCGGGACTTTGGGATCAGTGCGTCCTGTGCAAACCCTTCTTTGACGCCGACGAACTACTGCTTGCCGTCCGAGATGATGGGCCTCCGCAAGGACTGATTCATTTCGGCGCCAGTTTGACCGACGATGGCTCCCGTGCGTCCACCGAATGCGGCATGATTCACCGATTGTGTGTCATCCCCCAGCCCGACGAACCCGCCATCGCCGCCGCTTTGATCGAACGCGCCCTCGATGCCATGCGGGAGCGAGGCATGCATCGCTGTCGCGCGATCGGTGCTCCGATGACCAGTTCGTTCTATCTGGGTGTTGCCGAAGGAGACAATCTGCTTGGCGTCCTCGCACGCGACGCACGCATGCGATCTTGGTTGACGACCGCAGGATTTCAACCGGCTACCCCCACGGTTCAATGGTCCGTCCAGTTGGAGACGTTTCGTCCCCCGATGGATCGAACGCAAATCGCCATTCGACGCAGTTGCACGATCAGCCGATTGCTCGACGATTACCCGAGCCATTGGTGGCTGAGCAACATCCTCGGGCATTGCGATCAATCCCGATTCCATCTGCGATCGCGCGGTCCAGAACCGATGGAAATGGAACTGATGCTGTGGACCCCGGATGCCACGATACGCGGCGTCGATTCGAGCACCGTGCGATTCTTTATGCCGCCGGTACCCGCCGACGATGAAAACCGAGAGCGATTGGTATATCTCATCGCCGAGTCGCTCCGCCAATTGCAAACCGAACGCAGCAAACGGCAAGTACGCGTGGCGACCACTTCCAGCGACACGGCTTCCGCTCGCGTCTTGCAACGGCTCGGCTTCGCCGCTCACGAACACGGATTGGTGTTCGAACGGGACTTCGCATCCCAAGCCAATTCCAGTTCGGAGTGATCGCTACGCCAGCCGTGCGAAGATGGCCTCGCGTTGACTGGCAAGGTACTCGTTGGTGAGCGCAGCGGCCTGCATCTATTTATCGAGTCGCCAAGGCAACGGCCATCACGAATCCGACGACTGGGAGTTTCCCCCCGGAGATGGCGGCGTGGCCCGATCGCCGGGAAATGGAGGCTTGGATTTAGGCCTCGCAGGCTGCGACTCGACTTCTTTTTCAACCTGGGATGCGACGCTTTCGCCCCCTTCGATGGCAGCGTTGGCATCCTCGCTCGGGACGCTTTTTTCCGGATATCGAACCTTGCGGATCAACTCGCTCAGAGGTTTCATCGACAGCGACGAGGAGCGTTCTTGGCCTGGCACCAAATCGTCGTCCTTCATCTCGGACAACTCATGCCGGATGATCCCAAGCGTGGTTTGCAACAACGTCACCACCAACGGCCCGACAACGATGCCGATGGGTCCGAGCGATTGAATCCCACCCAAAACGCTCAGCAACGCCAACAGCGGATGCAATTGGCTCTGTCCGTGAAGGATGAAGACCTTGACCAAGTTATCCACGGTACCCACGACCATCAGCCCCCAAATCGCCAACAGCCCGGCTGCGACGAAGCGTTCCTCGTACACCGCCAAGTACGCACACACGGGCACCCAAACGATGGCTGTCCCAAAGAACGGGATCAAGGCGCAAATCGTCGTCAGCGCGGTCAACATGACCAACGAGGGCATGCCCGCGACGTAGTAGCCGATCCCAGCGGTCAAGCCTTGCGCCACCGCCGAAAGGATGGTCGCCAAGACAATCGCCCGCGAGGTGCGATCGAACTCCGCCAGCAACTCCATCTCATAGCGATCGTCCAGCGGGCTCAAGTCCATGATCGAACGCACCATGCTCGGTCCGTCGGCGAGAAAGAAGTACAGCGCCAACATCAAGATGCTCGAGCCCACCAGCAGTCGCACGATGAACGCTGCGGAATCGCCGCCGAATGAAATCAATCGTGGCCGCACGTAGTCGACTGCATTTTGCAACAAGATGCGAACTTGTTCGGTCGATGGATTGGCCACGTCCTTCATGAAGGCAACGACTTTGCCCCCGAGAATCGACTCGCGAACGTCTTGCCATTTGCCGACCAATTGCCACACCGACTCTTGCAATCGAGCCAAGTTGCCATCGTCGGAATAGCTCAGTGCATCGAGCGCTTTCCCCATTCGCACGATGGCCGTCTCCGATTGAAACGCCAAGTCCAACACTTGGGCACGCGTATCGAAGAACCATTGCGATTCCAAGTCGCTCAACCCCTCGATTTTGGTGCGATGCGACTTCACATCCCCTTTGTCGGCCAGTAGTTGCTCCAACGCTTCCGGTTCGTCGATGGCGTCCGGCAACTGCTTGATCAAAAAGTCGGCTTCTTTCTGGTTTGCGGTAAGCGACGGGCTGAGAATCTTACTGAGCTCCGAGTGCGAAATCGTGGGCGGGTTTTTGCGTCGCGATTCCAAGATCTTCTGTTCGAGCTTTTCATTTTCAAACGCAACCAAGGTTCCCGTGAGTTGCTTGAGCTGGTTGCGAATCTCGGCCACATCCCCCGCGAGCCGGCCTTGAGGATGGGTCACTTCGTCGTAGATGTTGGCTTCGGCAACTTGCTTTTGGATGTCGGTGATTTTGTCCTGGATCGACCGCAGTTGCACGGCGCACGGGGACTCGAGATTGATCAACGAGTTGGAGCGAAGTTTGGTCAACCCCACACGCACGCTGGACTCATTGAAGTTCTCAAAGAGCTTGACTCCTTGAACGAACGCCAGTCCCAAAATGAGGGCTGTCGGCAGAAGCACGATGAGTACGATCAAGCATGTCGTAATGCTGGCCGCCACGTGGTCCCGCCCGCCGACGCGGGCCAAAACCCAACGATGCAATGGGCGAAACACGACAACCAGCACCACCGCGATGAACACCGGGACAAAGAACCCGATCATCACCTTATAAAACAAAACGCCGATCACCACCAAGATGGCGAAGAGAACCGCAAACGAAATGTAGCGAGCCATGGATGCCTAGGGCTGTGTAAGAAAAGTTTTCGGTTCGAGCGGTTGATGAATGCACAGATTCAACTAACCTTTGGGAAACACGGGGTGCGATGCGTGCTCCCAACGACCTGCCGAATTCTATCACGGGTTTCATCGACTTGCACGATCGCTTTTCTGATGCCCTCGGTTCAACGCATTCCTCTGCCGACGCTCGCATGCGTAAGCGCTCCCGCATGCGATGGCTTCAAGTTCTCATCGCAGCGGTCATTGCGATCTTTCTGTTTCTCGCCATTCGCCGCGCTTGGCTGGAACTGAGTCGCTCGCCGGAATCGTGGCGATGGGAGGATATTCGATGGGGTTGGATGGTGCCGGGGTTGCTCTGGAGCATGCTGGCCCTCGTCCCGCTGGCGATCGCATGGCTGCAGATCCTGCGCAACTTTGGGACTGCCGTTGGCTGGCGATCGGGTGCCTACGCCTATTGCTTGGGGCAATTGGGCAAGTATGTTCCGGGCAAAGCGATGGTGATCTTGTTGCGCGTCGGCCAGTTGCATCGACTGGGGCATCCCGTGCGGCCAGCCATCTTGAGCGTATTCATGGAAACCCTCACCAACTTTGCAACCGGCGCGGTACTGGGTGCCATGTTGATCTACAGCTTGTCGCCGCCTGCCTGGCTGTTCTGGCTCGCGACGCTCTGCATGCCGATCGCCATCGCAGCGCTATTGCCGCATCCGTTCCGGTACTTGGTCGCCAAGATTTCTCGCAGTCGCATCGGCAATATGCCCGAAAGCATCGCGCACGCCATCGATGGCAGCATGATGCTGAGAACGTGTATCTGGAGCGCGCTGAGTTGGCTGTGCCAAGGGACCGCGCTGTGGTGTGTGATGTTGGCGCTGTCTCCAGCTGAAACGCTTTGGTCTTGGCGAGCGTGGTGCGTCTGCATCACCAGCGCTTGCCTGGGCGGTGTGGCTGGATTTGTCGCGATGGTCCCCGGCGGGGCGGGCATTCGCGAAGTCTCTGTCATGTGGATCATGACCTCCATCGTCTCCGCCCCCGTGGCCTTGCTCTCCGCAGTCGTCTCGCGCGTGCTGGCCATGCTCGCAGAAGTCCTCATGGTGGCACTTACATGGCTGCTCGATCGCAGCCAACCCACGCCGGTCCCGGCGGAAACACCGGCCAGCGGACCAGATATCGAAGCAGGCTAGGACTCGCCTAGGGATCGATGTTTATCAACTGCTTGACGTGCTCGCGAAGCGACGCAGCCATGTTCCGAAGTTGAACGGCTTGGCCAACATGCCCCTCCGCATCGGCGGTCGCAGCATCCTGCTCCAACCATCGCGCAGATCGCAACATGGCTTCTGCGGCTTTCCAACGGGCTGGCGTCGCCGCTCGCCCCTGAGCGGGGCGTGGCACGCGAGGCCCACGTTCGGCGGCGATTCTCGGAGGAAGCGAACCGGGGGAAAGGACGCGCGGACCAGACTTCGCTCCAGGGGGAGGCGGAATGATGCGCAAAGGTTGATGCAGTTGCTGCGGCAACGGGGGCAAGGCGGCTTTCTCTTGAATCGATTTCAACAACGCATCGTTCTCAGCAGGCGGCGGAGTGGCCTCATCGGATGATAACGATGGGACGATCACTCTCTCCGGCGGACGCTCGGATTCGCTCTGTGCCAATGCCCACGAACCGGGTGCGAGCCAGACCAAGCATACCCCAACACACCAGCCTCGAAGCATAGGCCGACAACAAAGAGGCTTCATCGGTAACGGACTCCTTTCCATGGATTCGAACGGGGTGCAGGTCGGCGTTGGACGAACGCAGACCTGCCTCTAACAACCACCAAACGGAAACACACAACGCATAGCCAGCCGCGGACGCAACAAGGCACATCGCAGTCTGGATGCGATTGTTCATCCTAAGCCAACAACGGCTGAAGGACATTGCCATGAACGTCGGTCAGTCGGTAGTCGCGGCCTTGAAAGCGGTAGGTCAAACGGGTGTGATCGAATCCAAGGAGATGCAACCAAGTGGCTTGCATGTCGTGGACATCGACCGGATTCTCCACCACGGAGAACCCCAGTTCATCGGTCTGACCGTATTCAAAACCGCCGCGTGTCCCACCCCCGGCCATGAACATGGTGAAGCAATCGGGATAATGGTCGCGCCCTAGCGACGCACCATTCGCCGTGCGGCCTTCGCGGAACGGGGTTCGACCGAACTCGCCCCCCCAGATGATCAACGTCTCATCGAGCAATCCTCGTTGCTTCAAGTCGGCGATCAACGCAGCCACGGGGCGATCCATGGTCTCGCACTTCTTGGTCAAACCATCGCGGATGTCTTCTCCCGGACCGGTCCCGTGGAAATCCCATCCCCAATCGAACAACTGGACATAGCGCACCCCCGATTCTACCAATCGACGAGCGAGCAAACAATTGTTGGCCAAGCTCGCCGCTCCGACCTTGGCACCGTAGGCATCGAGAGTCTCTTGCGATTCCTTGGATATGTCCATGACTTCGGGAACGCTCGCTTGCATGCGATATGCGAGTTCGTACTGAGCGATGCGCGTCATCGTCTCGGGATGGCCAAAGGATTCTGCTTGGATGGCGTTGAGCTCGCCCAAGGCATCCAAACTCTTTCGTCGCAACTGCCGATCCATGCCGACCGGGTTGGTGGCGAACAAAACCGGCTCCCCTTGCGATCGGCATTGAACGCCTTGATAGACGCTCGGCAAGAATCCGCTACCGAACGAACTTTTCCCTCCGTTCGGCTGCACCCCGCTGCTGATCAACACGACGAAGGCGGGCAAGTTTTCATTTTCGCTACCGAGCCCATACGTCAGCCACGAGCCGAACGACGGTCGACCGCTCCTGGGCGACCCGGTGTAGATCAACAATTCGGCCGGAGCATGATTGAATTGATCGGTATGCAAACTGTGCACGACGCACAGCTCGTCTGCGACCTTTTTTAAGTGCGGCAAGCAATCCGACAGCAGCATGCCGCACTGCCCGGACTTTTCAAAGGCATGCTTGGTGCCCAACAGCTTGGGGACCCCGGTGGTGAAAGCGAACTCTCGACCTTGCAACACCGAAGCGGGGGCGTCTTGGCCATCGAGCTCGATGAGCTTGGGTTTGTAATCAAACAGGTCCAAGTTCGGAGGCGAGCCGGTCATGTGCAGATAGATGACGCGTTTGGCCTTGGCCGGCAACGGCGGACGGCGCGGAGCCAACGGATCGGTGTTGCTCGGTTCGCGGGCCAAGCCTTGCAATTCCGCCAGCGCGACGGCTCCCAACCCCATGCCAGCGGTGGTCAAGAACGTTCGCCGAGTCCGCAGTTCTAAGTGTTGTTGAAAGGTTGGGTCCACGTTGCTGCCTCCAAGGGTTCGTGCTCGTAAGCTCGTGCGTCTCTTCGTCGTTCTCATTGTAGTCGATGGAACGCAGGACCGGAAACGTCGAAGCCGCTCGCGAGCGAGGTAGGGTATTGGTGCGATGACCGTTTCGTTGCGTTTCGTGCGGTTGTGCTTCGGCGGTTTCGTTTCGTGCGTTTGCGTTTCGTGCTCGTGCTCAGTCCGTCAGGACGGTGCTCGTGCTCGTAATCGCCACGCTGTGCTGGGTTCGCGAACGGGGGAGGGGCGATTTCAGGGGATGGAGCATGCCGCCTTTTTTGAGTACCAAAATCGCTGCGCGAGAAGCACGAGCACGAGCACGAGCACGAGCACGAGCTCGTGCAGGCGATGGGGGGACGAACACTACGGGGTCATCAGGAACTCATCCAGATTGAGCACGATATTGCAGACGGTCGACCAAGCGGCCATCGCGATGGGATCGACTCCGTCCGGCAACGGCCCCAGCGGATCGGTGGCGAGCTTCATCGCTTGCTCGCGCTGCGATTGCAACTCGGACTGCGCATCGCTCAGCAGCTTCAACACAACCTCGATCTCCTTTGCGCTGGGCGGTCGCGATACCGCCAACTCAAACACACGCACAACCTGCTCTTGGGCACTCGCATTGGGCAATTCCCGCAACACCACGCGCCGAGCCAGCCCTTGCGCAGCTTCCATGAAGACCGGGTCGTTCAACGTCACCAAAGCTTGTAACGGCGTGTTGGTGCGATCGCGTTTCAACACGCATACTTCGCGATTGGGCGCATCGAAGGTCGCCATGGCAGGATAGGGATTCGAACGTCGCCATTGCGTGTACAACGCTCGGCGATAGCGATCTTCCCCTTGGCTGGTCTCCCAGTCGGTACGCGAACCAAATGCAGCCGACAGTCCCATCGATGGCTGAGGCGGCCGGGTCGGAGGACCATAGAATCGCCGCGAAAGCAATCCCGCAGACGCAAGCGCCATATCACGGACTTGTTCGGCCGCAACGCGGAATCGCGGGCCGCGCGACAGATAACTGTTCTCGGGATCTTCTTCAAAGCGTTTAGGATCGACCGCCGAGCGCTGCTGATACGCCGCAGTCAGGACCAACGATCGGATGAATCGCTTGAGGTCCCAACCGCTTTCCATCAAGTCCAAGGCCAAGTAATCCAAAAGCTCAGGATGGGTCGGCAAATCCCCTTGCGATCCAAACTCCTCGGAGGTCCGAACGATTCCGGTTCCGAAGATCGATTCCCAGATCCGGTTGGCCAACACGCGAGCCGTCAACGGGTTCTCGCGAGATACCAACCATAGGGCCAACTCCAATCGCGAGATCGATTCGCTCGAGTTGGTTTGCAGCCACGGCTTGGCTAGCGAAACGGGGAATCCCGGTTGCACCACATCGCCGGTCACGCGGTAATTGCCTCGCAGTTGAATTTTGGTCTCGCGCCGTTGCCCTTGCGCCAGCTCGCGCAGAACCGGTACGGTCGTGATCGGCTTGATGCCATCCAACTCCTGTTGCAGCCTCGCTCGACGTTCGCGCAATGGAGATCGCGACGGTGCCACGTGGCTGACGTAGTAACGATGCAGCGATTGCGATTCCTCACTGGTCAACGATTCCTGACGCAGCTTGCCTGCGATGTCAGCGGGCAGCGCCAACCACTCATCGATCCGTGGATCGGTCGATAGGCCAAGGGAGAATCGCGAAAGCACCGCATTGGGATGCTGGGACTCGAACGCCAACTCCACTCGCAATTGAAGCGGAAGTTCCGGATCGAACAACGCGGGCTGGCCCGGAGCGGGTGCATCCGCCGCGCGTCCTGCGATTTCCAATGCGTGCGGACGCGCGATGTCACCACCAACCGCCCACCCGGACTTGGGATCGGCATCGATGGCATTGCTCGCCGCAAAACCGCTTTGCGAATAGTCGGCTGAGGCGAAGTTGGCCTTCCACGCTTGGGTGGGTTGCAACGACCAGCGATGGTTCGCAGCGGCTTTGGTCAAAACCGTTTGCCACACTTCGCGATGGTTCTCATCCAGCAGTTGGATCTTGGCCCCCGACAATCGGTCCATCAATCCATTGTCGGTCCGATTCCATACGGCCAATGCATCCACGCTGCGCGTTTGCCCAAGATCCAATTGCCACCATGGCGACTCGCTCGTGGCGGTGTGCGTCACCGAGTTCTCCTGCCACTCGCCGGAGGTCTTGCCATCGATGGCCCGAGCCGGGGCGCCACCGAGTATCTCGGAGCTTTGCGTGGCCGTGCCGGATTTGGCAACGTTGATTCCTTCCGAAAGAACCTCCACTTCCGCCAGCGACAAAATGCGATCCTTGCCGGGCAATTCGATCCGAACGAAACGGCCTTGAGTCCCCGTGCGTGCGTCTTGAACCAGATTTGCGGCGACATGGGTCAGCACAAAATTGCCATCGCCGCGACTGGCCCCCGAGCCGGGCAAGCTGGAATCGGGATGGGACTGGATGCGCAGCCCGGTCAAGGACTCCGGCTTCAGCCCTGCAGGCAATGCCATCTGCACCGTGAGCTTGTCGTTTTTCGGATTGCCGCTTAGCAGCGCGAGCCCTTGCGCATCGATCTCCGCGGTTTGTCCCGACTGCGATGCAACACTTGTGATGGGGAGAGGACTCCATGCGATGGGGTCTCGCAATCGAGCAGCCCACAGCGATTGCTCGGCGAGCAGTCCATCCTCGGGCGCATCGAGTTGTTTCTGGATGCGATCCAATTCGGCTTCGAGCTCTTGTTTGCGTTGGCGTTGCTCGGGCGAATACCATGCGTACGTAGGAGATTCGTCGCCGCGATCGGCGTCTTGCGTTTGGTTGAGGATCGCAAAGACTTGAAAATACTCTTTTTGGGAGATCGGGTCGTATTTGTGATTGTGGCATTGCGCGCACGCCATGGTCACTCCCATCCAAACCGCCATGGTGGTGTTGACGCGATCGACGACGGCGACGTTGCGAAACTCCTCGTCGTTGGTTCCCCCTTCGTTGTTGGTCAGCGTATTGCGATGGAAGGCCGTCGCCACCAACGTATCGGGCCCCGTGTTCGGTAGCAGATCCCCTGCAAGCTGTTCGATGGTGAAGGCATCGAATGGGAGGTTGCGATTGAACGCTCGGATCACCCAATCGCGGTACGCCCAAATGGTCCGCGCGGGGTCGTCGGCATATCCGGCGGAGTCCGCGTAGCGAGCCAGGTCCAACCAGCGCCGGCCCCAATGCTCTCCGTAGGCTGGGGAAGCCAACAGCGAGTCGACCAAGTTCTCGATGGCCAGGGGCGAGTCGTCGTTGAGGAAATCCTGTTGCTGCTCCAACGTCGGGGGCAATCCTGTCAGATCCAAACAGAGCCGTCGCAACAGCGTTCTGCGATCGGCCTGAGGCGACGGAGCCCATTGCTTCGTTTCGAGCTTGGCCAACAGCATGCGGTCGATGGCCGAGTCGTGCCACTGGGGAAACTGTCGAGCCCAAGCGCTCTGCTCGACGGGCAGTCGCGTGCTCTTGGGCAACTCGTAGGCCCAGTGGTTGGAGTAGTTGGCTCCTTGATCGATCCAGCGGCGAAGCAATTCGGTTTCGCGTTCCGTGAGACGCGCCCCAAAATGCGGGGGTGGCATGCGTTCGTTTTCGTCTTGCGACAGAACACGGCGCACCAACTCGGAAGCTTGCGAGTCGCCCGGCACGACGGCGGCTTTGCCGGAGTCGGCCGGCGCAATCGCGGACTCCACATGATCGAGCTTCAGCCCCGATTCGACGTGCTCGTCATCGGGACCGTGGCAGGCGAAGCATCGGTTGGAGAGGATCGGGCGAATCTCGGTTTTGAAGTCGACTGCTTTGGAAGACTCTGTTTCGGTCGCGTCTGCGTTGGCCGAATCCGCGTCGTCAGAGCCGGAAGCAGGACTCGCAACCATCGCCATCACCGGGAGGTACGGAACACCTAGCGATCCAACCAAAAGGAGAAGGACGCAAAACAGTCCGAGAGAGCGGATTTGCATAGCAGCCAGCACACCGGGAGGGAGTTTTTTTGATGGAAGGAGGGGGGGCACGCATGGCAGCGGCCAATCCTATTGTAGCTTCCTTTTCCGTTTGTCGATTCCCGTTTTTGGCGTCTCACCGGCACGTTTTGTGGGTGTGTTGGATCGTGCTGGTGCTCAGTCCGCTGTGGCGGACGGTGCTCATCATCGTGCGCGTGCTCAGTCCGCCGTGGCGGACGGTGCTCGTGCTCGTAATAGCCGCGCGGGGGTTGCGTGGGCAACGGGAGGCGCGCGAAGAGTACGAGTACGAGTACGAGTACGAGCACGAGTACGAGCACGAGCACGAGCAGGAGCACGAGCAGGAGCACGAGCACGAGCACGAGCACGAGCAGAAGCAGGAGCAGGAGCAGGAGCAGGACTTATGCGCTGCGCCGTTCGCTAGCCAGGATGTAGATACTCAGCAGTCCCACCCACAATGGAAACAGCAGCACGATCCATGCATTGCGCGTGATGCTCACCAGCATCACTCCACCTACCACAAAGCCGATCCACGCCAAACCGCGCGGCAAGAACCCTGTGCGAATCCCGATCGAAGACGTGACGAAGGTAAACACCGCCGCCATCTTGATGGCAAACACGTTCATCAACAGGTAGATCAAATCGCGAACAAACCAATACGTCTCGCGCTGCGATGCCAAGCTCATGCGCACCCCCTCGGCTTCCAGGACGCTGCCCACCACCGCGCTGGACATTGCCGATGCGATGAACAGCAACGCCACGAACAGCAACCCACTGCCCAAAAAGACGGTCGCGAGGAAGCGATCCTCCAGCGGTCCGATCCGATTGCGAAGCGATGCCATGAACCACAGAAACGCGATGCCCGTCAGCGGAGTCGCTTGCAACCCCAGATGGACCCACGATCGCAATCGAGTATCCGTTAACCACTCCCCCGTGTCCATCGGATCGGCAGGCACCGACAACCGCACCAACACCATGCTAGCGGCGAAGAGCAAGGAAAAGACAATGCCGCTGGCTGCTACTCCGCGAGGAGCGCCTGGTGGCTGTAATTCGGCGGTCGGGACAGGAGGCATGCTGGGCCTTGGCGAGGAATCGATTGGCGACGAAGAAGAAAGCAACAACGACAGCAACAAGGAGTCGGGCGACGGATTGGTGACGTCCGATTGCACCGCCGCGAATCCGCAAACACTCGACCGACCTATGCGAATGCGGCTCGATGCGAACGAGGGTTTGCTAATGCATCGCAGCTATTAGTGATTCTCTTCGACGATGGCAGTTACATCGCCGGACTTTACTGCGGCCACCAAAGCTTGGTAGTCCTTTTCATTCTGGTCGGCATAGGCCATGGCGAAATCGCCGACCGCTTCGTCAAAGACATCGGCCTTGCCCAAGTAGCCGCTGATCATGGCGGCATCGCCTGATTTGGCATGCGCATGGGCCAGCGTGCGTCCGCAAAGCTCGGCGTAAAGAAGCGTTTGTTTCGGAGTGGCTCCTTCTTCGATGCGCGCCGACATCTTCATGTCACGCAGTTGCCGAATGAAGAAATCGCGGCCGCGGCGACCTCTCGTCCACCCCAAGAAGATATCGCTGGCAGATTGAATCAACCGTTGCCCGACCACGACCCGTTGTCCGTGGTTTTCATATTGGCTCTTGCCCGCATACGGCTCCAGCACCGATGGGCAAGCTTGTTTGAACTGCAGCAACAGCGGATGGTTCTCTGCGGAGAAGAACAAACCGACGAAGCACATGGTCCCGACGCTGCCGATCCCGACTGCTTTGATCACGACATCTTCCAAGACATAGCGATCGAACAGGATCCGCCGTTCGTCGGGCAGCGACTCGCGATACTTTTCCAAGGCTTCTTGGATCAGTGCGTCGTGTTCAGGATCTTTCTCTTGATTGATGTGAAACAAGGCTGGAGGTTGGTCGATGAGCCTGCGTCGCCCCGCGACTTCTTGGCTGATCTCGGGGAACAAGTAATCCCCGATGCGTCGTTTGGCTTTGGCCACCATGCCTTCGCGGACTTCGCGGATTTTGGCATCGGGGGCCATGGCGATGATCTCATCGGAGTCCAGTCGGTCGTACCAGACTTCGAGGGGACTCATTTTGGATAGCTGTCGCAGCCGGGTTCGATAGGTGCGAACGCATTCTTGTGCAGCCGCTCGGGCTTGTTTGTCGCTGAGCCGGATATCACGAACGGCGGTAACGAAGCTGACGGCGAGGCGCTTGATATCCCATTCCCAGGGTGCTGGAAGCGTTTCATCGAAGTCGTTGATATCGAAGACGAGGTTGCGTTCGGGCGTTGCGAAGAGCCCGAAGTTCAGCAGATGGCAATCGCCGCATGCTTGCACGCGCAGCCCCGAAACAGGGGTGTTGGCCAGATCGGAGGCCATCAAGCCAGCGGAACCTCGCAGGAAGGCGAATGCGTTGGGGAGCATGCGGCCATATCGGATCGGGACCAGTTCCGGCATCCGGCCAACGTTGGATTCCTTGAGGATCGCGATGGGATCGCGGCGGTCGGCGGGTGGTTTCCAGCCGGCGTGGCTTTCGCGCGGCACACGTTCGCGCAACGCTCGACCGGCGGCGATGCGTTCTGCGCGCGAGTGCAGCGAGCGAGCACTGGAATCAAACGCGAGGATATCGTTCACGCTGCGTTGGGGAGTGTCGTGTTGCATAGCATTTCACGGATCCTAGAGTTTCAACCGACGGCATGACACGGCGAGCGCTCCCTTTCAGTCTAATGCAATAGGACCGAGAGCATGGTGGGAATCGCGAGAACTCGTGCGAGATTCGAATTCGTGCCGTTGCAATCCCCCCGCACGTCCTGCCTCGGGAAATACGGTGGCTTTTCGTCGTGCCCATGCTCTTGCTCCTGCGTTTGCTCGTGATTGTCTCGCGGCGATTGCGATCACGAGCACCGCGCGCTACAGCGGATTGAGCACGAGCGCGAAAAGAACCGGTTCAAGAATCATCGCTGTGTCGACCATCCATCCGACGACTTCGCGTACGATAGACTTAGGCACCCTGCAAGTTGCCACCCCCGGCGCATCGCCCTGTTCGGTATACGTTTACTACGAAGACCATGCCATGCCAAGAACGACGCTGTTGGATGCTTTGCCATTGTGGTTATTGGTCTGCTTGATCGCCGTGCTATTGGCGGTGATGATCGAGTTGGGGTACCGTTTTGGGCGTTATCGCAAAAGCCGTGCAGCCCGCGAAATGGAAGCTCCGGTGGGAACGATTGTGGGGGCGACGCTCGGGATGTTAGGGTTTCTCTTGGCGTTTACCTTCGGACTAGCGGCCTCGCGGTTTGACGAACGGCGGCAGATGGTGGTGGAGGAAGCCAACGCGATTGGGACGGCCTATTTGCGAGCGGGTTTGTTGCCGGATCCATCGACAGTGCAAGCGCTGCGAGGGTTGTTCAAGCAGTATGTCGATTTGCGGTTGGAGACCGCGCGAACGCAGGATCCCAAGTTAGCGATTGGAGCAGCGGAGGCGTTGCAGCAGCAAATGTGGGAGCGGTCGGAAGTGGTCGGGCGAAAGCATCCCGAATCGATTGTGGTGGGATTGTTTATCGAGTCGCTCAATGCGGTGATCGATGTTCATTCCAAGCGGCTTTTGGTAGCCATGCGCAATCGGCTGCCCGCATCGCTATGGGGAGTGCTGTTGATCGTCACGTGTTTGACGATGCTGGGCGTTGGCTATCACGAAGGATTGGTGAAATCGCAACGCTCGCCGTCGGTATTGATCATGCTGTTGAGTTTTTGCCTGGTGTTCATGTTGATTGCCGACTTGGATCGTCCGCAGGAGGGGACCTTGCAAGTGAGCCAAGAAGCGATGGAGTCCCTGCAAGCAACCATGCAGCAATTGCCCTCGGTTCCCGCACCGTAATCGCCGCGCGGTTTTCTGTTTTCAATCGTGCTCGAGCTCAGTCCGGCGCAGCGGACGGCGCTCGTGATCGTAATCGCCGAGCTGTGCTAGCGGCGCGAACGAGAAATACAACGTCGAGGGTAATCGACAGTGCCCTGCTCAAGATGCCGATGTAGATATCGCCGCGCGTCGAGCACGAGCACGAGCACGAGCACGACGGCGGGCAGATCACGCCATGCGGGCCATCAAGAGTTCGCGTTGGCACATGAGCTCTTTGGGCATCGAGTGATACAACTTCAAAAAGAACTCGTTCTGACTCGTGATCTCCGCCAGCCATTCCTCGCGGCGAAAATCCATCGCCGCGTTGAACTGCTCTTCGGTGAACCCTTCGAGGCCATCCACGCAGAAGTCTTCCCAATCCGGGGTCCAACCGATCGGCGTTTCATGACCTGGGATCTTGCCCTGGCATCGCTTGACGATCCATTCGAGCACCCGCAGGTTCTCTCGAAACCCGGGCCATAGAAATTTGCCTTGCGCGTTTTTGCGAAACCAATTCACATGGAATATCCGCGGCAACCGCTGGATGTGTTTTCGCATGTCCAGCCAATGGGCAAAGTAATCTCCCATGTCGTAACCACAAAACGGCAGCATGGCCATGGGATCCCGGCGCACCGTCCCGACCTTGCCCGCGGCCGCGGCCGTGGTCTCCGAACCTTGTGTCGCCCCCAAAAACACTCCGTGCGTCCAGTCGAAGGCTTGGAACACCAACGGCATGGTCGTCGGACGCCGTCCCCCGAACACGATGGCATCGATCGGCACTCCATCGGGGTTTTGCCATTCCGGATCGATGTTCGGGCACTGCTGCGCTGGCGCGGTGAACCGTGAATTGGGATGGGCCGCCAACCGAGCACAGCCTGGCGTCCAATCTTGTCCCGTCCAATCGATCAAGTGGGAGGGTGCTTCGGAATGCCCTTCCCACCAAACGCTTCCCTCATCGGTCAGCGCCACGTTGGTGAAGATCGTGTTCTTGGCCATGGCTTGCATGGCCGCTGGATTGGATTCCGCCGACGTTCCCGGAGCCACGCCAAAGAACCCGGTCTCGGGATTGATGGCATGCAACCGACCGGTCTTGCCCGGCCACAGCCAAGCGATGTCGTCTCCGACCAACGTGGTCTTCCAACCGAGCTTCTGGTACCGCTCGGGAGGCACGATCATGGCCAAGTTGGTCTTGCCACAGGAACTCGGAAACGCGGCCGTGATGTAGGTCTTGGCCCCATCCGGAGACTCCAATCCCATGATGAGCATGTGCTCGGCCATCCAACCATGATCGCGGGCGATGCTGCTGGCAATTCGCAGCGCGACGCACTTTTTGCCCAGCAACGCATTGCCCCCGTAGCCGCTGCCATACGACCAGACTTCGCGCGATTCAGGGAAGTGAACGATGTATTTTTCGTCGTTGCATGGCCACGGAACATCTTGTTGCCCCGGAGCCAGCGGCGCTCCGACGCTGTGCAGGCACGGGATAAACGGGCGATCGCTGCCGAGCTTGTCCAAAACCTTTTGCCCCATGTGGCACATGATCTTCATGCTCACCACAACGTACGGGGAGTCGGTCAGTTCGACCCCGATGAGGGCCAATGGGCTATCGATCGGGCCCATGCAAAACGGGACGACATACATCGTTCGTCCGCGCATGCAGCCGCGAAACTTTTCGACGAGTTGGGCTCGCATGGCCTCCGGATCGGTCCAGTTGTTGGTCGGTCCGGCGTCCGATTCCCGGCGCGAACAGATAAAGGTCCGCTCTTCGACGCGAGCGGTATCCGACGGATTGCTGCGCGCCAAAAACGAGTTCGGATGCAACGTCGGGTTCAATCGCAGTAGCGTCCCGGCCTCGACCAGCTGTTCGGTCAACCGATCCCACTCGGCCTGCGAGCCATCGCACCAGACAATGTGTTCGGCTTCGCAAAGCATTGCGGTCTCGGCCACCCACGCCGCCAGCTCGCGATGGGACGTGTGGGCAAGCACCCCGGACGCCCCCCCATCCGGACTGCCGCCTGCAGCCTGCGAGGCGCGATCGATTGGTTTCAACGTCGAAGTGGGCTGGGCCATGGCGATTCCTGCGTGGGGACGAAATCGAGAACAGGGGGAGCGGATCGCGTCCTCTGCTCAAGCGTTCGATAGCGTGTTGCGGCAGGGCGTTTCCCTTGCGCCGCATGAGTATTGGAAGTAATCAAAACTCTAATGAATTGGCGGACAAATGAGAACCGCCGAAGCGCGATTCTGGCGTGTTCATCGATGCGACATTCTGTTGCAAAGGAAACACGTCGCGCGAGCGCTGAGTTCGTTAATGGGGCTCAAGAGTACCAGCCCGACGCGCGAGCGAGGGAAACCACGCCGATGATGGAATAATCGTCAAGCCGATGCGATCGCCTCAGGTTATTCGGTGGCGATATGCCGCGAGAATCGTGGCGGTGGAACCGTTGCCGTTCGAGCGAGATGGCGAATCAGTTCGGCAATGCACCGGGAGGGCGAGGCTCCTGCCGAGCTTCACTTCGACAATGAGCCCCATGCCACAACCCGAAAACCACGCATGCACAGGCTCGGGCGGAGCCTTACGACGCAATGCACCGGGAGGGCGAGGCTCCTGCCGAGCTTCACCTCGATAATGAGACCCAAGCCAACACCCGAAAACAACCCATGCACAGGCTCGGGCGGAGCCTCACGACGCAATGCACCGGGAGGGCGAGGTTCCTGCCGAGCTTCACCTCGATAATGAGACCCAAGCCAACACCCGAAAACCACCCATGCACAGGCTCGTGCGGCGTCTCACGACGCAATGCACCGGGAGGGCGAGGCTCCTGCCGAGCTTCACTTCGACAATGAG
>JBKCUI010000072.1:0-12054 GCA_046318495.1 Pirellula sp.
AAAAGAGCCAGCACAAGAACTTGGCCAAGGCCATCCGGGTTCTCAAGACCCGCCTTTACGAAGCCAAACGCGAAACCGAACGCAAAGAACGCTCCAAAGAACGCATGTCTCTGATCGGCTCTGGGGACCGCAGCGAACGCATTCGCACCTATAATTTCCCTCAGAACCGCCTCACGGATCACCGCATCAATTTGACGTTGTATAAACTCGATTCCATCGTCACGGGCAACTTGCAACCAGTTGCCGAAGCGCTGCTCGAGTACGAGCGGTCGATGCTTCGCGATGACGCGAACAACTAGTGAGACAGCCATGCCACAGGGACGGTATTCATGAGCAGTAACTCGACGCAATCGGAGCCGTGGACGATCCTGCGATTGCTTCAGTGGACCACCGAGCATCTCAAGAAACACGGCTCGCCATCCGCTCGGCTGGACGCCGAAGTCTTGCTCGCCCACGCCCGCGGTTGCCAACGCATCGATCTGTATGCGGCCTTCAACGAAGAGCCTCCCGAAGCGGTCAAGGCGATCTTTCGCGATCTCATCAAACGCCGGGCTGCCGGCGAACCGGTCGCGTATCTGGTCGGCAAGAAAGAGTTCTATTCGCTTTCCTTCAAAGTCACTCCCGACTGCCTCATCCCGCGCGGCGAAACCGAGCATGTGGTCATCGAAGCCCTCGATCGCTTGAAACCTATGCGAACCAGCGGCGAGGAGACCGGCTCCGAGATTCATGTGGTCGACGTGTGCACGGGTAGCGGCTGCATCGCGGTCGCATTGGCCAAAGAGACGGCCAAGTTCCAGCCGAGGGTCCATTTCACCGCCATCGATCTATCGCCAGCCGCATTGGCCATCGCTCAAGAAAACGCGACGACCCACGGCGTCACCGATCGCGTAGCGTTTGTGCATGCGGATCTGCTCGATTCGGTCGCCGATGCCAGCGCCCAGTTCATCCTCAGCAATCCACCCTATGTTTCGCAGTCGGAATTCGAATCGCTCGATCGCTCCGTCCGGTTGCACGAACCGCACATGGCGCTCGTCTCGGGCCCAACCGGAATGGAAATCATCGAACGCTTGATTGACCAATCGGCCAACAAGCTCGCTGCGAACGGCTGGTTGATCCTCGAGCTTTCTCCGATGATCGCTTCGGCGGCCTTGCAACGCTTGCAGTCGGATAGCCGATGGAAAGACAGCCATCTCAAGCGAGACCTCGCTGGCCACGATCGCATCGCCATCGCCCAGCGCAGTGCATAAACCAACTACACCCTGTCCATCCTCCTTTCCCTTCCCTCCACACCTCTATCACAGCGTAATCAGCATGCAAATGGAAAAATTGGTGTCGCTCTGCAAGCGACGAGGGTTCCTCTTCCAATCGAGCGAAATCTACGGCGGGCTCAATGGCTTTTGGGACTACGGACCGTTGGGGGTCGAGCTCAAGCGGAACATCAAGGACGCTTGGTGGAAGGACATGTGCCAAAACCACAACGAACTGATCGCTCCCGCAGGTGCACCGAGCACCTACGAAATGGTCGGTCTCGATTGCACCATCATCATGCATCCGCAAGTCTGGAAGTGCTCCGGCCACTACGATCTGTTCCATGACTACATGGTCGACTGCCGCGCCACCAAGAAACGCTACCGATTCGATCAAGTGCGAGGCAAATGGGTCGCTCGCGATGCGCAGCGCGTGTTCGTCACCACTATGGCCGAACCCGATCACGAAGATGAAGATCTGCAGCGCCGCGCGCTGAAGATCTTTAATTTGCGTTCCAAAGACCTTGAGAAGCTGAGTTTCGATGCCAAGGTCCTGACACTCGACAAGATCGCTCCCGAAGAGCGCTCGATGGTGCTCGGACCCGATGCGAATGAGCTTGGCACGCTGACCGACCCGCGCGAATTCAATTTGATGTTCAAAACCTATGTCGGGGCTCTCAGCGGCGAAGAAGGGGCTGCGTTTTTGCGACCGGAAACCGCCCAAGGCATCTTCGTGAACTTCAAAAACGTCGTCGATAGCACCCGGATTCGCGTTCCGTTCGGAGTGGCGCAGGTCGGCAAGAGTTTCCGCAATGAAATCACGCCGCGCAACTTCACGTTCCGCTCGCGCGAGTTCGAGCAAATGGAAATCGAATTCTTTTGCCATCCCAATGCCTCTGCCCAGTGGTATCAATACTGGCGCAATCGACGCTTGCAGTGGTACAAAGACCTCGGACTCGCCGGTGAACGTCTGCGCCTGCGCGAGCACGATGCCGATGAACTCAGCCATTACTCATGCGGCACGGCCGACATCGAGTATGCATTCCCGTTCTTGCCCGAAGGCGAATACGGCGAACTCGAAGGGATCGCACACCGAGGTGACTTTGATTTGCGTTCGCACTCCGAAGGCAAGCTCGATCCCAAGCAACGCCCCTTGGAAGTCGAACTCAACGAGCAAGGGCAACCTCGTCATCGAGGCAGCGGCAAGGATCTCTCCTACCGCGACGATCTCACCAACGACCGCTTCATCCCGCACGTCATCGAACCCTCTGCGGGCGCGGACCGAGCGACCCTCGCGTTCCTGTGCCAAGCGTACGATGAAGACCAGGCTCCCGATGAAGATGGCAAGATGCAATCGCGCGTCGTCATGCGACTGCACCCCCGCATCGCCCCGATCAAAGCCGCCGTGCTGCCTCTGGTCAAGAAAGATGGTATGCCCGAGGTCGCGGCCGAGGTGTATGGAGCTCTCAAAAAGAGGTTCAATGTCTTCTACGATGAAAAGGCAGCCATCGGGCGACGCTACCGCCGCCAAGATGAAATCGGAACGCCCTATTGCATCACCATCGATTCTCAGACGTTGCAAGATCGCACCGTCACCATCCGCGATCGCGACAGCCTCGAGCAATGGCGCGTCGCCATCGATGACTGTGTGGCGGAAATCGATCGCCGCGTGACCTGAGCGACCCACGCACTAGCCCGGGCACCAAAGGTATGAGCGAACATCGACAAGGCGAACTTTTTCCCGAGGACTTGGCTCCTTGGGAAGCCGATGCCCAGTCGTTGACGTTGGTGGCCCATGTGGTGTTCGCAGAAGCCCCCCACGGGCCCTATTCCTATCGCATTCCGGACGCGATGGCGGAGTCCCTTCAACCCGGTATGCGGGTCGTCGTGCCCCTGGGCAAAGGGGATCGCGAAGTGCCCGGCTACTGCATTGCTACCGAATCGATGCGCCGACCGTCCGCCGCCTTCAAGCCGGTTCTCAGCGTAACGGATGCTGCTCCGCTGTGCAGTCCGAAGCTGCTCGAACTCGTGCAGTGGATGAGTCGCTACTATCTCGTCCCAGCCGGACAAGTGATCGAAGCGGTCATTCCTGCCGGCGTTCGCGCCGGAGCCGGAACTCGCAACCAAACATTGCTGCGACCGTCCGAGTCGGCTCGCGATGATGCGGCCATCGCCGCTTTGCCGACTAAACAGCGTCAAGTCTTGCAGCAGTTGATTCTCGCCGACGAACCTCTTTCCAGCGATCAATTGCGTACGCTCGCCCAATGTTCCGACGGGGTGATCAAAAAGCTTCGCGATGGCGGATGGATCGAGAGCTTCACCGAACGGGTCATGACGCACGAAGGGGATGGCAATGCCAATCAAGCCCTCGATACCATCCCGCCAGCCTTAACCACCGATCAGCGTTTGGCGCTGCAAACCATCTACAAAGCCATCGATTCGGCCCAGCACGCCACGATTTTGCTCCAAGGGGTAACCGGTAGCGGCAAGACCGAAGTCTACATGCAAGCCATCGAGCGGACGATTCGCTTTGGCAAGCAAGCCATCGTGCTTGTCCCCGAAATCAGTTTGACCCCGCAAACGCGCTCGCGGTTTCAAAATCGCTTCCGAAGCGTTGCCGTACTGCATTCCAACATGAGTGGGCCCGAACGCCACTTTCAATGGCGCCGCATCGCGAGCGGTGAAGTGCAAGTCGTCGTCGGGGCCCGCAGCGCGATCTTTGCGCCGCTGCCGCAGCTCGGATTGGTGATCCTCGATGAAGAGCACGAGACGACCTTTAAGCAAGACTCCGTCCCGCGTTATCATGCGCGCGACGTCGCATTGCACCGCACGTTTCTCGAAAAGATTCCCCTGGTACTCGGGTCGGCGACTCCGTCGTTGGAAACCTATCATCGGGCCAAGACCGGAGTCTACCAACGGGCTGTGTTGCCGCGGCGCATTCTCAATCGCCCGATGCCGGAAGTGCGAACCATCGATTTGCGCGTGAACCGCATCGATCCCAATCAATCGAGTTTGTCTCGGCCGCTTGTGCAGTCGATGGAAAGGGTTCTGGCCGAGGAGGGGCAGATCATCTTGCTCCTGAACCGTCGCGGGTTCTCGACCTCGATCCAATGCCCTGCATGCGGTCATGTCGTCATGTGCCCCGATTGCGATTTGCCGATGACGTTTCATCGCGATGGCAACAAAGCCATGTGCCATTACTGCGACCATACGATCTCAGCGCCGACCCATTGCCCGAAATGCAACTTTGAAGGGATCCGTTTTTCGGGACTCGGGACGCAGCGGTTGGAGATGGAAGTGCAATCGCGTTTCCCCGACGCGAGTTTGGCTCGAATGGATTCCGATACCATGCGGAAACCCGGAAGCCACGAGCGGACATTGGCCGATTTCCGCTCCGGTCGCACGAAGATCTTGCTCGGCACGCAGATGATCGCCAAGGGGCTGGACTTTCCGAACGTGTTGTTGGTCGGGGTGATCAACGCCGACACCGCCCTGCACTTCCCCGATTTCCGCGCTTCCGAGAAGACGTTTCAATTGGTCACGCAAGTCGCCGGGCGCACCGGCAGAGGGGCCCGGGCGGGCGAAGTTTTGGTGCAGACCTGTACTCCCGAGCATCCCGCCATCGTATCGGCGTGCCAGCACGACTTCGAGGGATTCGCGGACCGCGAACTCGAACACCGCCGTCCGCTCGGCTATCCGCCTTATGGATGCTTGGCTCGCATCATCTTTCGTGGCGAAGTCCAATTGCACGTGGAGCAATTGGCCGAAGGGGTGGTGCAGCGCGCTCGCGACGAAGCCCGGAACTCGGGGGGCGCGGTGCGCGTCCTCGGGCCGTCGCTTCCTCCGATTCCGAAACTGCGAGGCAATTTCCGATTCCATTGCATGCTGGTCTCGGAAAACGCAGCCGCGTTGCACACCGTGCTGGCCAGGGTGCAGGCCAATATCAAGCCGCCAGAAGGTACACTATACCTCATCGACGTTGATCCGATCGACATGCTCTAACGGGATCCTCACCATGCATCGACCGATTTGGTATGTGTACGCCTGCGCACTAGCTTTCCTGTTTTTTCCATCGGCAAATGCGCAAGACATCGTGCGCGACGTGCCGAGGCAACCGCTCGAAGCGGCGACCATGCGATTGATCGAGTCGATGCGCTCGATCGGCGAGCCGCTTCCCGTTGGCACCGAAGCCCCGCTGCGCAGCGCCCAGAGCAGCAGCGACGATCGCGTCGTGATCGAAACCATCCAAAAGCAGCTCGACCCACTTTGTTTGGTGGTGATTCAAATCAATCCGGAAAGCCGCGTCAAAGTGGCTGCCGGGCCTGCGAAGCCAGAGCTGTTGGAAAAAGGTTGGCGCACCTTCCTCGTCAAAGTTATCAATGAAGCCGGCGTTACCGCGCCGCTTCGCTGCAGCAGCCCGCAATCGCAAAGCATGGTGCGCCAAAGCACTTCGGCTGCCGATCCGGAAATCGTGATTCCGCCCGCTGAAGCGCAGCGCCGGTGGCTCGATATTGCGTTGCCGAATCAGGAGCCCTTGGTCCCAGCGCTGTCGGGGCTCAAGGTCGAGTATCGCGTGTTGCAGCTCTACAGTCGGGATGCAGGCATGCGGGAAGCGACCTTGGCCTTCGATGTCGGAACCGGGACGCAAGACCTTGGGTTTCGCAGCGAACTTCCCATCCTGTTCCGAGCTCGCGACAGCCAAGCGATCCCGCTGGTGATTCGCGATCACGATGGACGGCCCACGACCTGCTCGCTGTTGATCACTGACGCTCGCGGCCGCGTCTATCCCAATCCTGCTCGGCGCCTGGCCCCCGATTTTTTCTTTCATCCGCAAATCTATCGCGCCGACGGCGAGTCGGTCACGCTCCCTTCAGGCGCTTACACGATCACGGCATCGCGCGGTCCGGAATACTTGCCCATTACCTTCACCTACCAAGTACCAACCGATCAGCCTGCAGAACCGATCACCGTCAAGCTGCGGCGCTGGGTTCAAATGACTGCCGAAGGCTGGTACTCAGGCGACCATCACGTTCACGCTGCCGGCTGTGCGCACTACGAGAACCCGACACAAGGGGTGACGCCCGAGGACATGATGCGCCATATCGTCGGAGAAGATTTGAACGTTGGATGCGTGCTGAGTTGGGGACCGTGTTGGTACCACCAAAAGCAATTCTTCGATGGCAAGATCTCCAAGCTTTCTCGCATCAGCAATCTCATGCGCTACGACATCGAAGTCAGCGGCTTTCCCTCGTCGCATGCGGGCCATCTTTGTTTGCTCAATCTCGTGGAAGATGATTACCCCAACACACGCAAGATCGAAGACTGGCCGACATGGACGATTCCGATTCTCAAGTGGGGGCAGAGCCAAGGGGGTGTCGTCGGCTATAGCCACAGCGGCTGGGGATTGGCGTTGCCGGACATCTTGCCCGATGGTTCGCGAGGAGAGTTGCCCAATACATGGGGCGGAGCCAAGAAAGAATCGCGAGGCAAGGCTGCCGATCGATTGCCCGATTATGCCATGCCCCGTTTCGATGGCATCGGGGCGAATGAATTCATCGTGGCCGCTCCGAACGAAGCGTGCGATTTCATCAGCACGGTCGATACGCCTGCGGTTTGGGAGCTGAACATTTGGTATCACACCCTCAATGCAGGATTGAAGACGCGCATCAGCGGTGAAACCGACTTCCCTTGTATCTACGGGGAACGTGTCGGGTTGGGGCGGATCTATGTCGAGCTCGATCCGAAACTGCCGTTGGCTTACGATCATTGGGTCCGAGGATTGCTCGATGGACGCAGTTACGTCGGCGATGGTCTGTCGCATATGACGCGATTCGAGATCAACGGTCAGAATCTCGGCTTGGCCAACGCCTCCGGCGAGATCAGCACGGTCGCGCTCGAACGTCCAGCGACCGTTCGCGTGGAGACGCGTGTCTCGGCCATGCTGCCGCCGGAGCCAGATGCACAAGGGACAGCCATTGCGCAGCGTCGGCTGGACGAGAAGCCGTATTGGCATTTGGAGCGAAGCCGGATTGCTGGATCTCGGACGGTGCCGGTCGAACTGATCGTCAATGGGGAACCGGTGGCTCGCCAGACGATCGTTGCGGACGGTCAATGGAACGATTTGAAATGGGATGTGCCCATCGAACGCTCCAGTTGGGTTGCCGTGCGCATTTTTCCGTCGATGCACACCAATCCGATCTTTGTGAGCGTTCAGGGGCAGCCGATTCGAGCGAACCTTCGCAGCGCGCAGTGGTGTCGCGACGCAGTCGACGTCTGTTGGGAACAGAAACGCAAGCTGATTCGGCCGACTGAGTTGGACGAAGCGGCGTCGGCTTACGAAGTTGCTCGCAGGTACTACGATCGCGTGATTGCGGAATCCAAGTAATCGGACGTTCGCTTGGGCGGCAACATGCAGTGCGCTGCCCAAGCCGCAACGCAAGCCGCGATCAAGCCGTGCAGTTCCGCCGGGATTGCAAAGTACCACTCCGTCCATCCTGGGCGAGCATCCGGTGCGATCGCGGTCTCAAGCATCCAGCGGGCTCCCCAAGCGATCGGACCGACGAGCATCGGGGCAATCCCGACGAACGGGTTCGTTGGACGTCCGAACAAAGAAATCAGCATCGGGACTACGAGCGATACCAGGACGCTCGAAAGCGAGAGTTCGAGCAGTCCCATCACAGACTCGCCACCGAACGCTGCCAGCAAACTGCCCAGGGTCACCGCTGCGGCGCAGGACCGTTGTTTCCAAAGTCCTTGGGGTGTTGCTGCGGACCGAGACCGCCACCAACCTCGCAACACATTGCTCTCCAGCATGGTGGTTTGCGAGAGTGTGGCTCCGCAAGCCGCCGCGAGATTGAGGGACAGGAGTCCTAGGACGAGAAAGATCTCCAGCGGTTCGTTGAGGAAATGCGAGGCCACCATCGGGAGCACTTGATCGTCGGCAACCATTTCAGGCGTGATGAGGTGTTGCAGTCGGCTGCGCGCGGCCATTCCGAGAAAGACCGGGATGCATCCGAGTATCAGATACAAGACACCCGCAATGAGGAATGATGTTTGGGCCACGCGTGCAGACGCGGATGCTTGGATGCGCTGTTGGAGGTCTTGGCCTGGGATGTTTCCTAATGCGCCCGAGAGCAATATGCCGAGCGCGGTCAAAACGGCTGCAGGTTTTTCCGAGGGAAGCCAATGCCAATGGGATGCAGGGACATCCCGCAGCGTTTCGATGACTCCGCGAACGCAGTTCCCATCTCCCAGTTGGTAGGTGGCGCAGACCGTGAGTAAGAGCATGCCTGCCATCGCGACCACGACCATGAGGGAATCGGTCCACGTCACCGCCCACATGCCGCCGCAGGCAAGGATCGTCAGTGAGATCACCGCGCCCAGGATCATTCCGACGTGGATGGGGATGCCCAGGGTGCTTTCCAAGATCGCTCCCATGGAAAGATATTGAGCGCCGATCCAAAAGAAGAATGTTGGAACTTGGAGGACAGAACTAATCCATTCGGCCCACGGCCCATAGTCGCGGCGGAAAAGATCCGCGAGGGTGTTGATCTTTAGTCGCCACAATCGCGCTGCGAACAGAGAGCAAGTGAGGATCAATGCAATCCCGCATGCCCATGGTTCCAGTAGGGTTTGGCTGAGTCCTCCTTCGTACGCGCTCCGCGTCGCTCCGAGCATGGCCGAGGAACCAAACCAAGTCGCCAGCAACGCGAGGATTGACAGTCCGAGCGGGACATTGCGTCCGGCCAACAGGAAATCTTCGGGGCGAGAAACCTTGCGGCCCGCCATCGCACCGAGGATCAGCAGCGTTGCGGCGTACAGCACCAGGATGCATGCGAGGGCGACGCGTCCGGAATCAGATAAGTCGCTCATCGCGTCGACTCGTGTTGGAAAAGCCTGCGAGCAAGTGTCGCGACGTCCGTTGCTCTATGCGGCCGATTGATGGTCGACTTTCGCGAAGATCATCCGGCCGGCTTGCGTTTGCAGCGTGCTGGTCACCGCCACTTGAACGGTTTGGTTGATGCGTTCGCGTCCACCTTCGATGACGACCATGGTGCCATCGTCGAGGTAGCCAACTCCTTGTTCGTGTCCTTCGCCAGGCTTCACGATACGGATCTGGAACGACTCCCCGGGCAGATATTGCGGCCGGAGTGCGGAAGCGACTTGATTGAGGTCGATGACGACGACGTTGTGGAGTTTCGCAACCTTGTTGAGATTAAAGTCACCGGTGACGAGTTTGCCATCGAGGTGTTTGGCGAGCAGCACGAGCTTCATGTCGACCGGCTGTCCGGCGAACTCGGGCAGGTCGGAGTCGTACATCATGAAGTCGAGCTTGTCGCTGGATCGCAATCGATTCAAGATGTCCAAGCCGCGTCGTCCGCGAACGCGGCGAAGCTTATCTGAACTATCGGCGATGGCTTGCAACTCCATCAGGACGAATTGAGGCATCACGATACGGCTATCGAGGATGTTGGTCTCGGCCAATTCGGCCAATCGTCCGTCGATGACGCTACTGGTGTCGAGGATGAGAGGCTTGAGCCCTTTCAGGTCGCGGGAAAACTCCACATAAGGAATCACGAAGCGAAAGTCGTCTTTGGTTTGAAGAAGCAGGCTTACGCAGGCATAGCAGAGGATCGTCAGCACGCCGAGCGAAATGTAGGAGCTGTACGGGTTGTTGGCCAACAACGGGGCCATCGCCAAGGTGAGCAAATTCGCGAAGATGGCGCCGACGAGCAGTCCAAAGTAAATCGCGGATACGATCTCGATCCGCTTCTTTGGGAAACACATATCGAAGGCGACGACGGCAAATGCCGCCAGCAACACGCTGCTGAAAACCAGATAGGGAGTGACGAACGTTCGTTCTTCACCCAGTTTGGTAATGTGGAACAACGGAGACTGGGACAGCGACGCACCGACGCTGGCTGCAGCTACGATGAAAATGATCCGCAATATGGTGAGTGCAATCGAGTCCGCGAAAGGCGAACTCGCTTGGCGTTTACCGGCGGATGTTTGGAGAGGTGTTTCCACGTTGAATCAGGATGCACAAAGCGTTGGGCGAGTGGGAGGAGGTGCATTGCGGCGTGACGTCTTCGCAATCTGCCAAGTTCATGGCAGGGGACTTCTGGGATCAGAGCACCGCTTTACTGTGTCATGATACCTGGATCGGCGGGCTTCGCGAAGTTGATCCGGAAAGAACCTCGGGCAATCTCCGTTCCTATTGTAGCAATCGTGCGGATTGCGATGGGAGGTTGCCTATCTCGGATCGATCGAGGTGAGAAATCGCTCCCTGCGACGAAATCCGATGCGATTTCGAGGATGCGAAGGGCCTGGGGGAGTCCTGGAATCACTGGCAAACACTGATTACATCACCGTGGGGATCGAGTCATCACGTTGCGAAAAGATGCTAGCGCCGATCCATAGCTTGGCTGCAATGGTTAACGAGAAGTGATTGCAACAGGCTATTGTTAGCCTGGATCGTTCACACATGGGTTGGACAATCGGCCGATGTGTTCGATCTCGATTTCCACTTTGTCGCCGTCGTGAAGGAATAGCTGAGGGGTACGAGCCACGCCGACTCCAGCCGGGGTGCCCGTAAAGATCACGTCGCCGGGTTCCAGCGTCATGACTTGCGAGATGTACTCAACGAGATGAGCTGGGCTGAAGATCAGCTCGGAGGTACTGGAATCTTGGACGAGTTGGTCGTTGAGGCGGCAGCGGATCTTGAGCTGAGTCGGGTCGACCGAACCGGCCAAAGCGATGGCTGGTCCGAGCGGAGCGAAGGTGTCGAAGGATTTGCCCAAGAACCATTGCTTGCCAGGCTTTCCCTTTTGCCAGTCGCGCGCCGATACATCGTGTCCTGCGGTGTATCCAAAAATGGCTTCTTCGGCTTGTTGCCGCGTGGCGTGTTTGACGGTGCGGCCGATGATGGCGACAAGTTCCGCTTCGTAGTCGACTTCGGTGCTCGCTTTGGGCAAGCGGATGACTTCGTTGGGCCCGATCATGGCGGTCGGCATCTTGCAGAACACGATTGGCTCATCGGGGATCGGTGCGTTGGTCTCGATCGCATGGTCGCGGTAATTGAGCCCGATGCAGAGGATCTTGCCAGGTCGATCGATGGGGCAGATGACTCGCAGTGGATCCGAGCTGGATCCGAGCTTTTTCGACAAGCTCGCGATGCGAGATTCGTATTGGGGCCACTTCGAGATCATCTCCACCATGGACGTTGGGAGCGAATGGTCGGCGGCGGATAAGTCTTGGACTCCGTATTCGGTTTGGGTGCCCAAGCCGATGGAGTTATCGGGACGCAGGAAACGAACCAATTTCATAGCGATCAGTCTCGACCCAGAAGTGGAATACAAAAGCCGACGCGATTCTCGCGTGGGCGCATCAAAGGATTGATTGGGCGAGCGTGATTGGGATTCCTGCAATCGCCTTCTCCCTTCCCATCCGAACCGTGCTTCAACGCGAATCGGTCACCCGATTGGCGTAACCGTGCCGCAGTTTCTACCCTGCCCTTGCCCCCCGCTCGTGCTCGCCGATCCGCCGTCGCCCTTCTGCTCAACACTCTCCCGCATAGCCACCTGCGCTTCACGTCGAGACTCGGACAGACACCGCTACCGTAGCCTTCGCCCAGTCCGCAACGTCTTTGGATCCTCGCTGTCGGGGCAACAAGAGTCCAAGACGGTATCGCAAACGCAATTCGCGACGCGACGTTTCAGGATTGCGATCGGCTTGGCAAAGAACCGTCGTACGATTCGCGCGATTGTTGGCGTTACTTCGGAGCCAACATGGCAATCATCTTCTTGCC
>JBKCUI010000073.1:0-33430 GCA_046318495.1 Pirellula sp.
AAAAGCGGTGCTGGAGAAGCTGCTGCGGAGCGTCTGCATCCTGTGCGCTTGAAGGACATCTTGGATGAAACGATTTCCGCCATGCGAGAGCCCCATCGCGTGCGTGTCAAGATGGAGCCGGCGGTGGGTGAGTTCAAGGCCCTGCTGCCATTGCAAGCCCTTTCTCAAGCCCTTCGCAACTTGATGCAAAACGGCCTCGATGCATCGTCGCCTCAACAAGGGGTCGAAGTACACTCCACCATTGAGTTGGTCGCCCCAGACCGACGGATGTGGTTGCTGGAGATCCAAGATTCCGGGAGCGGGTTGAGCGAAGAAGTCGCCAGACGCATCGGCGAACCGTTCTTTACGACGAAAGAAGTGGGCGAAGGGATGGGATTAGGAGTCTTCTTAACTCGCAATGTCATCCAAGGGATCGGTGGGGAGTTACGATTTGCCAATGCGCCAAGCGGTGGGACGCTCTGCACCGTGCGTGTTCCGCTAGCGACGTGATGTAGCCGCTGGCTACGTTTCGACCAGTCGCGACCCATCGACACTTCTATTCTGGATTGGCAACCCGCGCTCGAATGTGGGCTTCCTCAACTGGGTGCAGGACACCGCGTTCGGTGATGATCGCGGTGATCAACTCTGCAGGAGTGACGTCAAAGGCCGGGTTGTAGACTGCGATCCCCTCTGGGGCCGTTCGTTTGCCGAACGCGTCAGTGATTTCGGCCGCTTTACGCTGCTCGATCGGTATGTCCGAACCATCGACCAAAGACAGATCGAAGGTGCTCGTCGGGGCAGCCACATAGAACGGAATGCCATGGTGTTTGGCAGCGATTGCCAAACCATAGGTACCGATCTTGTTGGCGGTGTCTCCACGGGCTGTGATGCGATCGGCACCTACGATCACCGCGGAGACCCGACCTTCACGCATGACTTGGGCTGCCATCGAGTCGCAGATCAGCGTCGATGGCACTCCGTACTGTTGCAACTCCCACATGGTCAGTCGCGCACCTTGCAACAGCGGCCGCGTCTCGTCTGCGTAGACGTGGATCCCTTTGCCTTGTTCATGGGCGGTCAAGATTGCGGCCAGGGCGGTTCCATATTCGGCGGTTGCCAAGCCACCTGTGTTGCAATGCGTGAGAACGCCTGTGCCCGGTTCGAAGAGGGCGGCGCCGTATTCGCCGATGGCATGGCACATGCGACGATCTTCGTCGTGAATCAACCGGGCTTCGCGAAGCAACTGCTTAGCCAACTCTGAGGAGGAAGCCACGCCGCGATTGCGTTCGACCGTCCGCCGCATCCGATCGAGCGCCCAAAACAGATTCACGGCGGTCGGCCGACTGGTTGCTAAGTAATCGCAAGCTCGCAGCGCCGAGGCGGCGCCGATGTCCGTTGCCGCTTGATGCGCGATGCAGGACTGCATGCCGACCACGACTCCGTATGCGGCCGCGATCCCGATGGCCGGGGCTCCGCGGACACGGAGCCAGACAATGGCTTCGTGTACCCCCTCGAGCGTGGAAAGCGGGAGCATCCGGACTTCGCCCGGTAGCAAGGTTTGATCGAGAAGCTCAAGATGCCCGGTGGATTCACCGATCCATCGGACGGAGGTGTAGGGAGCGTTGGTCACGGGAGGGGTCGATCAAAGGAGGAATCGAACGTGGAGACCGGGGATCGCGCGTCGCCCCGGCTCCAGAGACTCACAATGCGCCTGCTGATTGTCGTCGAGGGAGCTCTTTGAGCAAGCGGGCGACAATGGCATCGGAATCGATTCCTTCGGCTTGGGCACCAAAGGTTGGCACAATGCGATGCCGCAATACGGGGGTTGCGAGGGCTTCCACGTCTTCGGTGGTGACATGCAAACGGCCTTGCAACAAGGCTCGCGCCTTGCTGGCGACCACGATCTGTTGGCAAGCGCGAGGTCCTGGCCCCCATTGCACCCAAGGCCCGACCCACGTGGGTGCCGAAGGTTCTTTCGGTCGTAGGGAACGGACGACGTCGAGCACGAATTGCTTGACGTGTTCGGGCAAGGGAACCACGCGAACGATCCGCTGGTACTCGCAGATTTCAGGGCCGGTGATGACCGGCTCGATCTTGCCTGAAAACGAACCCGTGGTTCGATCGATGATGTCCGCTTCCTGATCGCGCGTCGGGTAGTCGACCAGCGTCTGAAAGAGAAAGCGATCCCGTTGGGCTTCTGGAAGAGGATAAGTCCCTTCCTGATCGATCGGATTCTGGGTGTCGAGCACAAAGAACGGTTCCGAGAGTTTGTAGGTCTTGCCACCGACGGTGACGGCATGCTCTTGCATGGCTTCGAGCAATGCGGCTTGGGTTTTGGGCGGCGTGCGGTTGATCTCGTCGGCCAGCAGGATTTGCGTAAAGACTGGACCGCGTACGAATGCAAGCTGACGCGCACCGCTTTCGGACTGCTGGATGATGTCGGTTCCGGTGATGTCGGCCGGCATGAGATCGGGGGTGAATTGGATACGATGGAAGTCCAGATCCATGGCCTGGGCGAGCGATCGCACCATCAGGGTTTTGGCGAGGCCTGGAACGCCTTCGAGCAAGCAGTGGCCACCGGAGAGCATTGCGATCAGCAACTGCTCGATCGTGTTGTCCTGCCCGACGATGACTTGCGAGATTTGGTGCCGGATCTTGGCAAAGGACTCCTTGAGCCTCTTGGCGTGCTCAAGGTCGTTGGCGCTAGGTGAAGCGTTGTTGGAAGTCATTTTGGCGGGGTCGAAAGGGCAGGGCGATCCAGGACCAATGCCAGCGACGAACGCGGCGAGAAATCCTTGGGGGACGATGGTCGGGTTCATTGTACATGGAACCACGGGGGCCAATCGCGTTAGGGGAGCCCAATCGTAAAGGATGGGACGGGCCGTGTGTGGTTTGCCCGCCAATCGGGCGGGGTTGGGAGCTGGGCGTTCTGCACGTTGGACAGATGCGAAGAGCGGATTTTTGGGCGAGGAGGGATGCGAGAGCGAGCTTGACACCTCCAGAAAAGGTGGATAATCTTTTGCCTTCTTGCGTCGCGAATCGGGGCAGCAAGCGGTGATTCCGGTCCCGTGAGCGTGTGTCGAGCGACGTTGGGAACAGCTTTGCCGGGGGATTAGCTCAGTTGGGAGAGCGTTTGCATGGCATGCAAAAGGTCAGGGGTTCAAGTCCCCTATCCTCCACTCTCTAAAAAAGGGAAAACGTAGCCGAGTGCTCGTTTTCCCTTTCTTTTTGTTGGGATTCCGTCCCAAATGCGATTGCCTCGCATACGGCGGTGGCGGGGCCATTATCCCTTGTTTAGTCGCAAAGCGCGCGATTTTTGTATCACGGACAGCCACTTTAAAGCGGTTCTTGGCCGCAAAGAGCTTCAGGGATTCTGGGGCCGCAAGGCAGATCCGCTGGCGTCGTGTCCCTTCGTTCCGAGGAACGAGCGTTTCCACTCCAATCGGCTTAGGGAGAGCGCTGTTTTTCGGGCGGTAACACCGGTACTGGTTCGGGAACAATGCTGATCCAGTCGATTAGATAGTTCTCAAAAATCCATTTCACGACGCGTGGATCCATTCGGTCAAACAAGAAACTCAACGGCGCATACACGACCGATCCGATCCATTGGTACGTCCAGCTATTCGGAAAAACGTTGACCCAAAGGTAGAGGTACGGGCCCATTGAGGCTGCATATAGCGGAACCAACGAGAGGGCAAAGAAGACAAATGCCTTCCCGTGGCGCTGCGGTTTTCGTTTCCGAATCCATCGAACCACGATCCATGGTGGGATGAATGTCATCAGGAACACCGCGTAGGCGTTCGATTGCATCCCAACGGCGGTCAGGACCGCGACGACCGTTGTTAGCAGCAATAGATCGGCGATCGTGATCCGCATTGCCTACAACGCCCTACAACGGAAACACGGCCATCGCTCAAGAGCTGAATTCCAAAGAACTCAAAGAAACCATCTCTACAAATGCAATGACCTCTAGCGAACTAGAGGTCATGCAATGGTGTAACCGAATCGCGAAGGCAACGTCGCGAACATGCGAGCGTAGCCCGTATTGCGATCTTAAACGACCTAGTATCAGCCCCCAGGAGGAGCGGCACGTCCGTCGCTCGGAGTTGGGTTGGCTTGGGCGTCTTGCATCATCTTCTCGTATTTAGCCTTCTCTTCTTCCAGCCGCTTCTTGACCTCCGGTGGCGGTTCCCCCGAGCCAGTGCCCACCGAGTTCTCGGTGCTGGAATCGCAGCCGACCAAACACATTGGCATGGCTGCCAAGCACATGGCCAACAAAAATCTAGTACGCATCATTTTCCTCAAGTCCAGAAGAATGGGTTCGCACCCGAAACAAAATGGCTGTACGAGGGGGGCTTTCGCTCCCTCTCGCAATCTTCATTAAAGCCGTTGACAGTTGCGACTGTCAAGCATCCCTAGCGGCCTATTCCGTCATTATTTTCGACGCAAGGGGCCGTAAACCCGCGGAAGTGGAAATCGTCTCCCAGCTTCTCCCATTGAATACGATGCAGCGATCGGGCTTGGTTCATCCAATCCTTGGCGATTCCTGAAACAGGCGTTAGGGCCGAGCCGCTCCCTAGGATTTTTGGAGCGATGAAGCACTCGACTTGATCGATGTGCCCGGCATCCCAGAAAACACCGAGCAGCTTGCTGCCCCCCTCCAGCAAGACATTGGTCCAGCGCCTGCGTCCCATCTCGTTGAGCATGTCTTGAACGAACGCGTGGGGATCCCCGTCGGGAAGCATCCATACGTCCGCACCGGCCTCCTGCAGTTGGGCGATGCGCTGAGTGCGCTCGGCGCGATCGGTCGGTGCGATGCCGTCCGGATGCAGAGTAGCGACTACTAGCGGCCATTCACGCGCTGTGGTCACCAGTTGGCTGGAGGTCGGCAATCGCAATTGACGATCGACGACCACGCGATGAGCGCGCCGCGCCGGGGACTCGCCCTCTGGCAATCGCGTTGTCAGCAACGGGTCATCGCGCAATGCTGTTTGGCTGCCGATGATGACCGCATCGCAAACGCTGCGCAGTCGATGCACCGCCAACCGCGAAGTCTCATTGCTAATCCATTTGGAGTCGCCGGAATCGGCCGCCAACGCGCCATCGAGCGTCATCGCCCATTTTGCGATCACCCACGGGCGTTGATGCTCTAGCAGCTTCAAATACGGTACGTTGAGTTGTCTAGCAGCCCCTTCCATCACACCGACGTCGACTGCAATCCCCGCTTGCTGCAACCGAGCAATCCCCTCGCCCGCGACTTGTGGAAACGGATCGAGCATCGCCACCACCACGCGTCGGGGCCGCTTGCGCAACAGCAGGTCGACGCACGGAGGCGTCTTGCCTGTGTGGCAGCAGGGTTCCAAGCTTACATATAGCGTGGAATCATGAAGCTCCGATGGGTCGAGGTTTTCGAGCGCGACGACTTCTGCGTGCGGTCCGCCGAACCGGGCATGAAATCCCGAAGCGATCACGCGATCGTTGCGCACCACGACACAACCGACCATGGGATTGGGTTCGACAGCGCCGCGGCCTCGCACAGCAGCCTGCAATGCCAACTCCATCCAATGCGCATCGTCGTGGGCATCCGCAGTCAAGGCTTCAACTCTCAATCAAGTTAGAACGTGAATCGTTTCGTGCTGCTTCGGCAAACGTAAACTCAGAAACGTATTTGGAAGTACCGCAATTTCGACTCATCTAGAACTCGGTGCATTTTCGAGTCGCGGTAGTGTCGAGCACTCGTACCGTCCGCCGCTAGGGACGGACGGAATTCGAGTACGAATGTCCTGACGTGAACTCGCTCAGGGCCCGGAATGATTCTGCGCAAGAGGAGTTCAGCGTTTAAAGTGGGGAAGCGATCAAGTCGCTCCGGGTTCTTTGGCGGCGACCCCGGAATGGTACGTGGTGTAGACGTAAATGGGAATGTCGAGATCTCCAAGGGTCTCAACGATCAGCGGATGGACTTCGCTCCACTTCAGGCCCCCTACGCCTGTCGCAATCGCAGGGATTGCTAGGCTGCGTAGCTTTTCCTTTTCCACGAGGTGACGCAATCGCTTGAGCGCATGATGCACATTCGCAACGGACGCCTTGCCAGGTCGCTCCCCATGCCCATGCTCTCCTTCTTGCGTTAGCAAGTTGATGATGTGCACGTCGCCAACACCGCTCCACATCCACAGCTCGCCCGGTTTGGGATGGGTCTGGTGAACGTAATGGCGAAAGTCTTTTGCCATCGAGGGCCAGCGTTCGCGAAGAGCCAGTGCCAAGCCCGATTCGAAGTGGTCGTTAGGCGCTACGCCATGGGCGATCGCATGGGCTTTGGTCAGCAAGATGTCGCCAGAAACTTCGTGGATCATATTGGATTCCCTAAACACGAGAGAGGATCGGAGAACGCGAGGGACTTCAGAAAAGAAGTCCTCAGGCTTCTCCATCGATCATACCGCATCGCTGCGCGACCCGAGCGCGCTGCAACGCCCCTGCTTCAATTCGCCCTAGGCTGATTGAGGAGCGGTTGCGATTTCGGGGAGCGCATGCAATCGTTGTCGGTGACCAATCGCGAACGGTTTATTTCTTCGGATCGAGGTTGGCGTTCAACTCGGCTTCGCTCACCGACGAGGGGACTCCATTTTCGGGGACTTCTGCATGGGCCAGCCACAGGCACGCATTGAGGATTGCTTTTCGGAACGAATCGTTGCCCCAATTGTCGTGGAAGTGGCCGCCGGTGAATCCAAAGCCGCGCCCCCCATCCGGTCTCTCGACTGCCCACATCATGGCTTCGGCCCTTCCGTGGTTCTTTTCGATATGGGCATAAGGCCCCGCTGGGTACACGTAGGGTCCATCGCGGACATCGTCGGAGGGAGAAGCGACCAAGATCGGTGTAAACGTCAACCCGTCCGCGTGTTCTGCATCTGCGGATTCGCCGCCGGGCAGATCGCGAACGAAGCGCATGTTGAAGTACCACTCGTCCTTGGCGCGAAAGGGCTGCACACCTTGCGTGATGGGATGGCGAGGAAACTTGGAGAACTCCGGTTCCCAAATCGGATTGCATGAGAACATGTGTTCGTAATGCCCTCCGATCCAACGCTTGAACTCCTTACCAGCTTGATCGGAGACGACTTCGACAGCGTAGTGCATGCAACCGATACCGACGCCCCGCTTGGCCAATGCATCGACCAGAGCCATGCGCCGGCCTTGCTCTTGGACTACCTCGTGGCCACCGCCGCCGTCCATGTAGAACACGACGGCATCAGCGGATTGCAGGATCGATTCGTCCTTGGGCCAGCCGTTCAGCGAAATGGAAACTTCGATCGGAGCGCCGGAGTCTTTTAGGCAGCGGGCCAGCAATTGAACTCCCGCATTGAACTCATGCATGCGGGGTGGGTGCGAAGGTTTGCCCGCGACCAGCACGATCTTCTTAGGTGCGGCGGACGGAGGTGGGTCAGCCGCATGGCTCGCCGCAACCGACGAGCAAATCGCAATGACGAAACATAGAGCAGTGCGCTTGGCGACACGAGCGCAACGTTCGAAAGGGAAGCACAACATGGAGTGTTACCGATGGAAGGAGATGGTGGAGGGAATGCACGAACAAGGCGCGTTGCGCGTTCAAGACTGCAACGTATGCCGGGCAACATGCAACACAGGTTGCCTTGCTTACAAGACTCCAGAATACGTCTCCTCGACGCCCATGTCGACGCAGAGGGCTGCCATCCTTATCCGAAGCCACTCGGGAGCTAGCATTCCAGAGTGCGGGCGAAGAAAATTTTTCGCCTTTTCTCCAGTTTGACCAAAGGTGTCAGCGACCAATAGATACTCCTAGCATCAGTGGCACATTGGTCCCACGCGATGGAGCTTAGGAAGGTTTTGGCAAGTTCAGGGAGTCTCGAATTGAGAAGAAGTTCTCAAATCGCGGCTTTTTGCGGATCGAACCGGCGAACAAACCCGCGCGATCCGGCAAGCAAAACGGCGTAGAGTTGAAAAAAGTGGTCTTCCCTTTGCCAATCTTTACAAAACTTTGCCACGGCCAGACGAACTCCATCGAAGTAACTTGAGTGAATCCGCTGACTTTTGAGAAATCTTCAGAAAAAATGATCCTTTGGAACCCGGTTTGCGTCCTACTAGGGAGCATCCAGGTGGCTTGAGGGTCAAATTGGCAATGCAGGCAACCATCATCAAGGAGGACTAGACATGCTAGTTTTGAGTCGAAAAGAAGGTGAGCGAATCGTTATCGGTGAGAACATCACTTTGGTTGTTTCCAAAGTGCATGGGAATCGGGTCACGATCGGTATTGAAGCACCTCGAGACGTCAAGATTGTGCGAGGCGAACTGGAAGTTGAACTCGGAGCAAGCGACGTGGATGTGCGGCCGGTGGCTGCGCAACCATCCGGCCTTCGCGAGTTTGCGAACAGCGTTTTGCCTCTCCAGCGTCAGGTCGGATAATGGCGCAATCGATAGCAATCCGGATTGCGTTCCTTGAGGTTGAAACAAGATAAGGTTCGCGTCCAATGCCCAACGCGGCGGACGCGAACACTGCTTCGATTACGAATCGAGATCGGCCGCAGTGCCTCTCGCTTTGTCACTTAAATCTCACGGACGCATGGTTCGTGCGATGGATTGGCTTCAATCGCGGTCACTTTGGACCGCGTTGGCTCAATTTCTTCGCCTAGGCTCTTTCTCTGGCCTAGTGCATCGCTATAGCTGTGGCCCATCGCTTGGCAATGAACGGCTCGCTATTTTGTCCATCGAACATCGACTTCGTGATGATTGGACAATCCGGTGTTGATTGGGCAATTTAGTTGGGCAAACTGCGAGTAGGCCAAACCCATTCAGAGCCTGCTTTAGTCCGAGGTTCAGCTCTCCAAAACGATTCGCAGCATGCGACGCAGTGGTTCGGCAGCCCCCCACAACAATTGATCGCCCACCGTGAATGCGGATAGGTAGCGGTTCGGCGATGCGGGTTCCAGCGGCAAATGACGCAACCGACCAACCGGACAAATCAAGGTGCCAGAAACGGCAGCCGGACTGAGTTGCTCCACGGTCGCCCCTCGCTCGTTGGGAACGATCTTGGCCCATGGATTGGCTTCCGAAATCAATCCGTGAATCTCATCCATCGGCACTTCGCGCGTCAAACGGATCGTCAACGCTTGGCTATGACACCGCATTGCACCGATGCGGACGCAAATCCCGTCCACCGGAATGCTGTTGGGTGCCAACCCAAGGATCTTGTTGGTTTCGGCGGCCCCCTTCCATTCCTCACGGCTTTGGCCATTGCCGAGATCCTTGTCGATCCAAGGAATCAATCCACCGGCCAGCGGCACTCCGAAATGCTCGCGAGGGAACTCCGTAGACCGCATCGTTTCGGTAACCGTGCGATCGATGTCGAGAATGGCAGAACCAGGATCGTTCAGTTCCGACGCAACGCCTTGGTGCAGCTTGCCCATTTGCGTCAAGAGCTCGCGCATGTTCTGCGCCCCGGCTCCCGAGGCGGCTTGATAGGTCATGCTGGTCATCCACTGCACCAACCCAGCGCGAAACAACCCGTCCAGGGACATGAGCATCAGCGACACGGTGCAATTGCCACCGACAAAAGTCTTCACGCCGCGATGCAATCCTTGTCGAATGACGGCATCGTTCACGGGATCCAAAATGATGATGGCGTCCTCGCGCATGCGCAGGGAAGATGCCGCATCGATCCAGATGCCATTCCAACCAGCGCTGCGCAAGGCGTCGTGCGTCGCCGTCGTGTAATCTCCTCCTTGGCACGTCAGAACCACATCCATTTTTCGTAGGCATTCCAAGTCCGAAGCCGCTTCCAGCGATCCGGTTCGACGACCACCGAGCGACGGACCCTCGCCTCCCGCATTGGACGTCGAAAAGAAGACCGGCTCAATATATGAGAAATCTCCCTCGGCCTGCATCCGATCCATCAGGACCGAACCGACCATGCCACGCCAACCGACCAATCCGACTCGCTTCACGTTGCTAAACCATCTTCAGAAGGAAAGAAAACCGATTCGACATTGCCGCGCAAGATTTGCCGGCCCAGTTCAATAGCAAAGGACTCGCACTTGCCACGCTCGCGGCATACCGATTGCGCGAGCACTTTTGCCAACAGCCGTTTGTACATGCGGTACTTGGGCAAAATGAATTCTAGTTTGTATGCATCGCTGTAGTAACCGAGGATTTTGTTGCGAGGGATCGCGTCGATTCGGGCTCGCAAATCAGGTTCGATGAACGATGGTGTGTTGCTGTACCACCAATGCCCGTGAGCTAGGACGTTTGGAAAGATCCACGCGTAATCCACGAGCTCCTGATTGCTTACCGAAGCGAGCACGGAGATCGGGAAGCGAACCGTAGGAAAGGCATTGAACAAGTCGGCGTATTGGATCATCGACCATCGCGAATCGTAGAGATCCTGACCTTGATACACCCCTTGCGGGTAAACTTTGCGATTGACGCCGATCATCAAATCAAAGGGCAAGCGATGCTCGCGACAGAACTCAGCTAATCGCCAAAACACCCAATAGGACAATGTTTTGCGATCGTCCTCGCTCAGTTCGAGCGAGCCGTGTAGCATGCGATTGAATGCGGCTTCTGCACTCGGATCCTTGGCATCCAATCGTCGGGGGGTAAACCAAGGTGGTAGCGAAATCGCGCACGCTTTGGCTCCATGCTTGACAAAGCGATCAAAGAGCGAGCCCAACCCACGATGCAAATCCGATAGGGACTGCAGCGCGATGCCAGTGCATTTGCTCAATCGTTGCTGTGTGGTCGCCAGCGGCAGGTGAAAGACCAAGTCATCCGTTCGCAAGCACGGTACGTAGCGGTAGGTATCGAAATCATCGAGCACATCGTCGAAGTCGTTCGTCAAGAAGATCCGTTCAACGCGGCTTCTCTGCAGAACTGTTTCGGCCCAATCGGGTTGTTGCATGCAGCGCTCGGCGGCTTCAAAAACGCTTTGCCAATTGCTGGCATCGATTGCTTCTCCTTGGAATCCGAATAGCTCGCGCGCCAGTTCCTCCAGCCACGACCACTGGATCGTGTGGTTCAGATGCCGGGCTGCATCGATCAATCGCTCGACCCGTTCCAAGGCGGAAATACCGACTTGTTCAATCCGCTCTCGCGGCATGCCTGCAGAGTGTGCCAGCTCGGTGTAGTAGTGATATCCCAAGAGATCGGCGAGGCTCGTCGAGGCCGCTGCGCGCGGATTGATATGCGAATGCGAATCGATCAGGACGGTCGCATCCAAGGCTTCAAAGATTGCTTGGTCGAGTGCTTGCATGGGAGTCATTCCGAGCCGAAAGAGGATTCTGGGCTAAGCGGGGGAGAGTCGGGCGATGGCCCGAGAGTTGGGGCGCTCGACGCTTTCCGTGAGAATCAGCAAGGTTTACCCACCGCTAACCGGAGGGATCAGCGCGATCTCAAGCGGTGATTGCGTCGGGGGCCCCAATTCTATGGCACATGCATCGGCGACAAAAGTATGGTTGACCGCGACTCGAGAAACGAGGATGAGATCCGCCAGTTCTGGATGCAATGCAATGACTGCTTGCTTCACCTGCGCCGCAGTTCCGGGCCCGCTCCAATCGATGGAGATCTGGTCACAGCCGCAACCTTCACGCAACGCAGCGAATAGGCGGACGTGTAATTTCATAACGTTCCATCGTTGCGAAAAGATTCGCCCGCGTCGTTCGGCGTCCAAAGTCGGTGCAACCAAGGCTTGGCCGGCCTTGCCAAACGGAACTTAGGCAACACGCATCAGGCTCTGACGAGAGCAAATCACGAAGATCAAGAATGAGCGGAACCCGAGTCGCCATAGCCATGCGGATGTCGCACGCCGGTCCGCTCTTGTTTACGAGCGCACTCAATGCAACTAGTCGCGTAGGGAACGGCTTGCAATCGGGCCAGCGGAATCGGCTTGTCACACGCTTCGCAATCGCCGTAGATGCCGTCTCGGAACCTGGTCAACGCATCTTCAATCTGAGTCAGTTCGCGACTTTCGACTTCCACAAGCTGGCTGCTGATTTCGTCTTGAGCGGTATCCATGGCGGCATCCATCACGTCGCCACCCTCTTGCGAGAGCGTCTGAAGCATGCTGATGTCACCATCTAACGCTCTTCGCAATGCTTCCCTTCGGAGAAGCAGTACATCTCGCAGCTTGCTCAACGCTTCTTTCCTGGACATATCGCTCTCCTATAAGTCGCCCGCCCGCGCTGCAACTGCTTTGCAAGTAACGGGTTTTGCTCAAGTATAGTACGCATTACGGCGGAGTTTGTTCACTGACCTGCCGCGACGTGACAAAGTTGTCATGTGCGTAACAGCCGAACGGCATGGAAAATCGCAAGTGCCTTCCCAGAAGGCAGTTGCGCCTGTTTCTAACGCGTTTCTCCACAGGGTGGTGGCGCGGCGATGAGAGAGATTTTGTCGCGCCAACTTGGCCACTCTGGAAAGATAGCATCTGAAACGGCTGTGTTTCTAGACCAGTTTTCCACCGCGAGGGTTCGGGCGAACGTGGCAGGAAGGGGCAAAAATCAGCCCCAAGCCGCTTCATTCTCGGCCCAGCGTCCTTGCGAGCGAGCGGGGCCCTAAATGGCTTCGTGGCGGAATCGCTCCAACACGCTTTCTCGATGTGCCGTCAATCCTTCTTGATCGGCGATCTGGGTGATCGTCGGCTCGATTGCTGCTAGCGAGACGCGATCAAAGGCCACCTCGCTGTACGATCGAAGGAAATGATTGGCGGTCAACCCGGATGCCCACCGCGCCGTTCCCCCTGTCGGCAACACGTGCGATGGCCCGGCGGCATAATCCCCCAATGCTACCGGCGAGAAGTGCCCCTTGAAGATCGCTCCGGCATGTCGGATGCGACTGCTAAAGCGTTCGGGCTGGCCGACGGAGATCTGCAAATGCTCCGGCGCCAACAAATTCGTCAGCTCGATCAACTGGTCCTCGTTGCGGCATTGAATGCTCGCCCCGAACTCGGCAAGGGACGTACGGGCCAACTCGCTGCGCTCGATGTTCTTCAATTGCCGCTCGACTTCTCGATCGATCGCATCGAGCACGTTGGGCTCAACTGCCAAGACAATACTCGAGCCGGGAGAGTGCTCAGCTTGGGCAATCAAATCCGACGCGGCAAAGGCTGGATGGGTCGACGCATCGGCGATGACCACCACTTCGCTCGGCCCAGCGATGGAGTCGATGTCCACCGTTCCGTAGACGAATCGCTTGGCCAACGCGACGAACAAGTTGCCGGGTCCCACGATCTTGTCGACCCGGCGGATCTCTGGAATGCCATACGCCAAACTGGCGATCCCTTGCGCTCCACCTACGGCATACACTTCCCGAATGCCCAATTCACGGCAAGTTGCCAACACCTCGGTGTTGTAAGCGCCAAAGGGGGTCGGAGGTGCCATCACCGCGATCTCGCGAACCCCCGCACACAGCGCCGGCACTGCCGTCATCAACACCGTGGACGGATACGCGGCAGCCCCACCGGGCACGCAAATGCCGATGCGCTCCAGCGGAGTGTACCGTAGCCCCAGCGAGATCCCGTCGGGAGAGGGGACCACGACATCCCGGTGCAAGATGGCTTTTTGAAAGCGTTCGACATTCGCACGGACCGCTCTGACGGCATCCAAAAAACTCTTGGATGCCGATGCGTGGGCCCGCTCGAGCTGTTCAAGAGGTACGCGCAGATCGGTTGCAACGATCCCCGGTCGGTCCAGCGCCGTGGCGTACTTAAGCACTGCCGCAGTCCCGCGCTCTCGCACATCGCAGCAGATCCGCTCCACGACTTGTTGCGGCGACAGGTTTTCGCCGAACAACGATTCGGTCAGTGCGCGACTGCGTTCCGAGACGATGCTGCCATCCGGGCTGAGCTTACGTCGCAACGCATCCAATTGACTATCAAAGTCCTTGGCATTGGCATCGAGTCGGCGCAGCGGAGAGGTCATGGGAAACAATGGATACGGTTGGTATGGCTGAGCCAGCGTCGAAAGCTATCCAAGCGACGCGAGTTGTTCCGCCGTGAAGTTAACGTTGGTCGCTACCGACTGAACGTCGTCGTGGTCTTCCAGTTTCTCGAGCAACTTCATCACCGAGACTGCGGTTTCCGAATCGACTTCGACGGTCAGGTTGGGAACGCGTGTGACTTGCTTGGACTCGATTGCAATGTTCTGCCCTTCGATCACTTCGACCAATGCTGTGTAGGCATCGGTCCCGCACGTGATGTCAAACGACTCTTCGGACTCGGTCACGTCTTCCGCACCGTTCTCCAACGCGATTTCCATCAACGCTTCGAGGTCCACGGCGGATTTTTTGATCGAGATCAATCCCTTGCGTTCGAACAAGTAGGCCACGCAGTTGGTGGAGCCCAGGTTGCCGCCATGGTTGTCGAACAGTTTGCGAATCTCAGGAGCAGTACGATTGCGATTGTCGGTCATGATATCGCAAAGAACCGCAACACCGCCTGGGCCGTAACCTTCGTAGAGAATCTCTTCGACGTCACCGCCATCCAGCTCCCCCGTTCCCTTCTTGATGGCTCGGTCGATGTTGTCCTTGGGCAACGACACGGCTTTCGCATCGAGGATGGCAGTTCGCAATCGCACGTTGGCGGACGGATCCCCACCGCCGAGCTTAGCTGCCACAATGATCGCTTTGGAAAGCTTGCTCCACAGCTTGCTCCGCTTGCTGTCGACCAAGGCTTTTCGGTGTTTGATGTTGGCCCACTGCGAGTGTCCGGCCATAGTTACCTCCGCAAGTCAATTTGGATCTGAATTCATGGTCGCGAGCAGCCATTGCCGCTCACGCTGCTACTTGGGTTTCTTCTTGGTGATGCTGGAACCGACCGAAGGCCGATCAGGAGTCTTGCTGGTTGTCTTGGGCTTTTTGTCTGGCGTTTTGCTTTCGGGTTTCGAAGGGGCTTTGCCTTTCTCACCCGTTTTCGCTTTTCCAGCGTCTTTGTCTTTTGCCGCGTCCTTGGATACGCCTTTGCTCGATCCTTTACCGGCATCTGCGGCGTTCGGTATCGGCTTCTTTGCCGGCGAGACATCTCCCTTGGCTAGGGTCGGTTTCTTGGGAGCGGCACTTGCTTTGGAGTCCGGTCTGTGTTCCGGCTTGCCATCGGGTTTCTTGACGGCGGATTTACTGGTGTCACCAGCCTTAGCAGCGGGTGCGGATTTGCTGGGCTCCGCTTTCTTGGTGTCGGCGGCTTTGGCTGGAGCCTTTGTCTCGGGGGACTTGGCTCCTTTGGGTGCTTCAGCGGTTTTCGTTTCCGCAGTCGGTCGTGCGGGTGCGTTCGACTTGGCAGCACGCTTGTCAGCGCCTTCGCCTTTCAGATTGGCAGCAGGCTTCTCAACAGGTTTCGGTTTGGGCTTATACGTTGCCCCGAGATCCTTGAGGACGGCGGTGGGCGCCGCGGATTTGGGCGAGAGATGGAGTTCGTTGGCGAACTGATGAAGCAGCGCTGCGAACTCGATCCCTTTGTTCTTGGGGATGGCTCGTTCCACTCCAGGCATGCTCTTTTTCTCGGCTTCGGCTGCCGTCAAGATTTCGCACTGCACGAGCGATTCGAGGATCAAGACGCTTACAGGGATGGAGTGACCGCCGAGAGCGTGTTGCGATACATAGCTGACGACAAACGGCGTGATCCCTTTCCACGCCTCCAATTCGGCGACGGCCTTGCCCAAGTTAGCCTTGCGCAAATCATCGATGTCGTATTGATACCGCGACTCGAACAATGCTTGAAGCGACTGCTTGATCCGCTGAGCCGCTTGGTTGGCAAAGGGCAAGCTTTGAAGGGCATCCGAAAGCTCGACGACCGTTGTGACGCGAACTTCGTTCCAGTCGAAGTAAGTTTGCTGCAGTTTGGCAAACGCTTCGTCCGCTTGTTCGATCTTCGCGTCTTCCAAACAGCATGCGTACAGCAAGTGCTCCAGAACGGTTCGCTCGGGTGGATCGGAGACTGGCTTGTAGTGCTTCTTCAAGGACTTGAAGAGGGTTTCGTATTTGGCTGCACGATTGCCTGCGGTCATGGATTCACACTCTCGTCGTTCGAACTAAGCAATGGATTAGTGGGCCAGCGATTGGCAGGGAGCGAGAACCGATGCTCGCAATACCAACGCACCGGCGGTTTATTCGGGATGCGAATCGCTTTCGGGCGCTGCGGATGTGTCCTCGGGTGGACTGCTCGCGGGCGCTTGGTCATCCGGATCGGCGGAGGGGGGCGGGTTGGCTGCGTTGCGTTCGCGCGCGATCTGATCGAGAATCTGCTGCACGACCACCGATTTCTTCACACCATCATCGACCACGAACGTGAGTCGTGGTGTGTAACGCGTATCGATGCGTTCCGCGATGCGCGTTTGCAAGAAGCCTTTTGCATTCTGGAGCCCCGTCAGCGTGGTTCGCTGCTGGGATTCGTTCCCCATGATGCTGACCAAGACCTTGGCTTCGCGCATGTCGGGGGTGACTTCCACCCCCAAAACGGTGACGTTCTTGACGCGTGGATCGCGCAATTCGGTGAGGACGGCCATCGACACGACCTCACGGATCGCCTCGGCGGCCTTTAGCAATCGTCGGCCGCTCATGATCGCGAGATTTCCAGCGTTCGGGCTACTTGTTCGATGCGATACGCTTCCAAAACGTCGTCGACCTTCACATCGTTAAAGCCTGACAGTTTGATCCCGCACTCCATTCCGCGACTGACTTCCTTGACGTCATCCTTAACGCGTTTGAGGGTATCGAGCGAGTAATCGCCGATGCGTCTCCCTTCGCGGTGCACTCGCACGCGGCAACCGCGTTCGATCGTGCCCTGGGCCACATAGCAACCAGCGATCGTTCCCACGCGGGACACGCTGAAGACTTGCTTGACCAACGCACGCCCCAGTTCGATGACTTTTTCTTCCGGCTTGAGACGGCCTTCGATGAGGGCTCGGATGTCTTGTGCCAAGTTGTAAATGATGTCGTAGCGACGGACTTCGACGTTCTTGGCATCGGCCAAGCCACGTGCGGCTTCGTCGGGAATGACATTGAAGCCAACGATGACGGCCTGCGAAGCACTCGCCAACGTCACGTCGGCCACGGTGATTCCGCCGACTGCCTTCTGCAGAATGCGGATTTCCACTTCGGGGTGATCGAGCTTGCTCAACTCTTTCTCGATGGCTTCGAGCGATCCGCGAGCATCGGCTCGGATGATCAAATTCAGGACAACTCGCTCGTCCTTGACCCCGATCTTGCCGGTCTGCAGCAGTTCTTGGAAGGTTTCAAACGAGACACGTGGCGAGGTTCCCGAGAGGGAGACTTCGCGGGTGATATCTTCCCGAGCCGAAGCCAACTCGCGAGCCTGTCCGATGTCGTCGATGACGTAGAACTTTTCGCCGGCTTCCGGTGCCTTTTCCAACCCCGTGATGTTGACCGGCATCGAGGGACCGGCTTCGGTTAATTGCTTGGAACGCTTGAGTGTGTCGTAGATCGCTTTGACCCGTCCGAAGGTGGAACCGCAGACTGCGATGTCGCCGACGCGGAGCGTTCCGGTTTGCACCATCACCTTGGCGATGACCCCGCGATCCGCGGACTGTTCGCTTTCCAAGCAAACGCCCATGGCGGCTCGCTTGGGATTGGCGCGATAGTTGTGCAATTCCGCAACGGTGAGAACCGTCTCGAGCAGTTCGTCCATTCCCTCGCCCGTGATGGCGCTGGTGGGCACGACTTCGACGTCACCACCCCACGCGCTAGGGGTCAACCCGTGCTCGGTCATTTGCGTCATGATGCGATTGATGTCCGCACCTGGCAAATCACACTTGTTGGCCGCCACGACGATCGGCACACCGGCCGCTTTCGCGTGCGAGATTGCTTCTTCGGTTTGCGGCATGATGCCGTCGTCGGCAGCCACGACCAAGATCGCGATGTCGGTGACGTTGGCACCCCGTGCTCGCATCTCAGTAAAGGCTTCGTGACCCGGCGTGTCGACGAACGATACAGCCCGACCGTCCTTCTTCACTTGGTAGGCGCGGATGTGTTGGGTGATACCACCCGCTTCGCCAGAAACGATCTTGGTACCGATGAGGTAGTCGAGCAGCGACGTCTTGCCGTGGTCGACGTGGCCCAAGAACGTAACGATCGGTGGACGGGGAATGAGGTCTTCGTCCTTGTCCTCAAACGCGTCGAGCCGTGCGATGATGCTGGTCTCGAGGGTTTCGGCTTGCTTGAAGTCGATATCGAGCCCCAGGTCGACGGCGACCAGTTCGGCTTGTTCTTGGGTCAAGCTGGCGTTAATGTTGAGCATGTTGCCCATCAACATCAACGATCGCAAAACGCGGGCTGCTGGAACCCCGGCAGCTTCTGAAAAGCTGCGAATCGTGCATGGCAAACTCAATGAAATCCGTTCCTTTTTACCACCGGCGGCTTGCTGTTTCTTCTTTTGTCGCAGATGCGAGGCGCGGCGCTCTTCTTCCTCTTCGACCGAAGCGAGATCGCGCGTCGTTTGGATGCGATTGCGATACAAGCTTCTTTCGTTGCGAGACGCCTCGAGGCTGGCCAAGCCCTTCTTGCGGACGGGCTCTTCGACCTCTTCTCCGACCTTCTTGTGCTTCTGATTGAGCTTGTTTTCGGCCGCTTGCTTGAATTCGCTCAAGCCCGCGTGTTGCGTTTGGCTCGGCGCCGTCGCTCGTCCGCTCCCCGTTCCCGTTTTGGGTGTCGAAGGGGTTGCAGGCTTGTCGCTCTTGGACATGCCTTGCTGAACTCCCTTGAGCACGTCCGGCGTCAGTTTGACGATCGGCTTTTGCGTTGCGGGTTCTTGCGCCTTCGGCGCTGGCGAAGGGCCTGCGGACTTTGGAATCTTGGCGAGATTGATGACCGGATCGCGCGGCTTGCGAACCTTGGCATCCGCAGCCGGCTTGTTGGCGTCCGGTGCCTTCGGGCGTCCGATCACACGGATCTTTCCGGTGTTCGACGGAGGCGAGTAATAGCCCTCACGCGTTGGCTCACCGCTTCGGGCGGTAGTCGGGGCAGCTTCCTCGCTGACATTTTGTGCCGCGTCAGCTGTGGTGGCGGCCGCTTCCGAGAGCTCTTCGCGTACCAACGTCGGGGAAGCGTCCACGATCGAAGCTTCGACTGTGGGAGCGCTGTCGACTGCTGAAGTCTCTTCAACGGTTGCGGCGGGTTCCTGCGACTCTGCGGTTGCTTCCACAGGTGCGGGCGTCGCCGTGGCAGAGGGACGCGTTCGGATAGCACCGATGTCGCGCTTGGGTGCGATGGGCTTGATGTTGATTTCCCGAATCGGGACATCGCGCGCGGGTTCGCGAACGGGCCGAGGCGCTTCCTTGGTCGCAGTCGCAACCGGAGCGGCTTTTTCGGCTAAATGATTTTTGATGCGTGCGATCTCGTCATCCTCGAGGCTCGCCAGCGCGCTCCCTTTTCCTTGGATCCCGATGCGCGCGCACAGATCGACCAGCTCCTTGCTGTCCAACCCCAAATCTTTTGCAAGCGAATAAATTCGAATTGCCACTGAGCAATGATCCCCGGGCTGATGCCCTCGATTTTTAGGCGAGTACCCGAGACCGACCCGGCCATCGTTGCTCGCCTTTGGTTTTCGTTGGTTACTTCATGGAAAGCCCCTTCGCCGATCCAGCGAATGACCCGACTCCAAACGTTGCACCCTCGGCGCGAACTCACTTGAGCACGCACAGAAATCGCCTTGACGACCCGCTACGCTACGGTCGTCGCCTCGGCATGGCAGCATCATAACACGGAAATATCTTAACGAGTGCAAGCGATTCCGTCAGGGAGACAACCACCGCTTGCACGTACTTTTCTCGCGGGTTTCTCGAATGACACCGCATTCGGATGCCGTTCTAGTGTCTCGATTCCATGCGCCGGCGATCTTTCGCCCGCATCGATCGACCCTGCCAACCCGCAGAGGGGGCTAGCTAGCGTCGGGATCGCTAGGGGGAGCTGGAGTGTCTGAACTGGGTTGGCTGGAATTGGATTGGCCGGCACTGGGTTGGCCGGCACTGGGCTGATCCCCATGGCGTTCCAACTCCTCGGTGGCTCGACGCTCTTTCTCAAGTCGCTCTTGAGCTTTTCGCGCGTCCTCTTCGGCTTCTTGCTCGACGGCCTTGTCTTCGGCTTGTTCGACAATCGAATCGACTTGCTCCTCGGTGTAACCGCCCATTTCGATCAAGGCTTCGGGCTCGATCACAGAGAGGTCATCGAACGAGAGATAACCTTGTTCTACCAATTGCTGTGCTACTTCCTCGGTCATGCCGTCGATTTGCATGAAAGCTTCCATCGCTCGCTCGATTTGACGCTCGAGTTCCGGGGCGGTCATGATTTCGATGTCCCAACCGCATAGCTTGCTGGCCAAGCGGACGTTCTGTCCGAAACGGCCGATGGCTTGGGAAAGATGCTCTTCATTCACCAACGCAATGGCGCGACCGATCATGTCGCACAAGAGAACTTGCTCGACCTGTGCAGGTTGCAGCGCGTTGGGGATGAGCACCATCGGATCGTCGCTCCATCGGACGATGTCGATCCGCTCGCCTGCCAACTCGCCGGTTACGTTCTTGATCCGATTGCCTCGCATGCCGACGCAGGCGCCGACGCAATCCACGCGTTGATCGGAGCTACTGACCGCGACTTTGCTGCGGTATCCAGGCTCGCGGCTGATGGCATTGATCTGAATGACCCCTTCGGCGATTTCGGGGATCTCTTGTTCGAACAGCCGTTGCACCAGAGTCGGCTTGGTCCGCGACAAGATGATCTTCACGCGATTGCCAACTGCCTTTACTTCATAGATCACGGCTCGCACCCGCGACCCGTTGTGGTAGGTCTCGCCAGGAATCTGCTCGGTTTTGGGCAAGATGGCTTCGACGTTGCCCAGTTGAACGATGACCAGCCCCTTCTCGGTCCGCTGCACGATGCCGGTCACCAAATGACCGACTTGATCGCGAAACTCGCGCATCCGCGCGTCCCGCTCGGCTTCCTTGAGCTTTTGAATGATCCCGTTCTTGGCGATCTGGGCTCCGATCCGGCCGATTTCATCTTGAATGAGAGGGCGACCATCCACCGTTCCGTTGATGACGCCAACCCCATCAACAATCTCGATCTTGATGTCCGATTCTTCCCCAAACTGATGTTTCGCAGCGGTGATCAATGCAGACTCAATCGCCTGAATAACGAGCTCAGGGTCAATCTGCTTTTCGCGATGCAAAGAATCGATGATTCTAAGCAATTCTTGAGGATTCATTCGGATTGTATTTGGTATTTTAGGAGTGTCGGTCGCGCGGAACCCACGGGAACTCCACCCGCCAGTCCTGCTCGTTCGAGAATCGGCCAAGGCTATCGAACCCGTGGCAAAATGTCAACCGGCGATCGGTCCAGTCCTCCTTCGCTGCGGCCCCTTGCCCTGGCTATTGGCCATTTGGTCCGTCTCTAACGATTGCAAGGCCCTTCGGGTGAAGGGCCCCACCTCATGCCGCAAAGCTCTTCCTAAATCCATTGCCAGGACGCCATGACTATGCCTTCCTCGCCTCCTCCAACTCCGCGCCGCCAATGCGGCACGATGGCTGTTTACGAACGCCTTTGCGAAACCGATCCTCAGTTTCGTACCTCCATCGCCGCCATCGAACGGCAATCGCGGCAGTTCGTCGAATCCCATTGTCCAGGCTTTGAACCCCGAGCGATTTATCGTATCCAGGTCGTGGTCCACTGTCTTTACCACGAAGCGAGTCAAAAGATCTCGTTTTCCCAAATCAAGCGCCAAATTCGCGTCCTCAATCAAGACTTCCGACTCAAGAATCCCAACCGCAAGTGGATCCCAAAGCCTTGGAAGTCCCTTGCAGCCGATACCGGCATCGAGTTTGAATTGGCCGCCACCGATCCCGAAGGCAATCCGACGCGCGGCGCGACCTTCACCAAAACCGATCGCCCGGAGTTCGGCACCGGTGACAGCATCAAACGGTCCGACTCCGGCGGCGTCCCGCCATGGGATACGACCCGATACCTCAACCTCTGGGTCGCGCCGTTGGCTGGCGGATTGCTCGGCTACGCCCAGTTTCCAGGCGGCCCGCGCGAAACCGACGGCGTGGTGATCACGACCTCTGCTTTCGGAACCTCGGGTACAGCCAAACCGCCCTTCAACGGAGGCCGAACTGCCACGCACGAGATCGGACATTACTTGAACCTCTATCACATTTGGGGAGACACCCAAGATTGCTCTGGCACCGACCATTGCTGCGATACTCCGACCCAACAGTTCCCGAACTACGGCTCTCCGGCCTTCCCAAAAATCTCCTGCAACAACGCTCCAAACGGTGATATGTTCATGAATTACATGGACTACGTGGACGATGCCGTGATGTGTTTGTTCACCGACGCCCAAGCCGCCCGCATGGTCGCGACGCTGAACGGACCTCGCTCTGCATTGGTTCCCAAGCCGATCCCCAATCCCTCCCACACCTCCTAAGAAAAACTGGCCTTCCCCGCTTCACCGCTAACCTTCGGAACGGCCACTGCCTTCCGCGAGCAGCAACGCTTCATGCCGCCAATCCCATCGAATACCAACCACGATCTTCTCGGTGCCTGGTCCCATTCACACGAAGAGGACCACGATGACGTGCGCGTGTTTCGACACGCCGAGTATTCGTTCCCTCCCTCTCGCGGTCGCCTCGGATTCGAACTGCTGCCCGATGGCGCCGCCCGATACAGCGGCCTCACCGCCGACGATCGTCGCGGATTGGCAACCTGCCGTTGGTCGCTGGATCCACAACAGCCTGCGGACTTGACGATCGCCAATGGAGAACAGTGTTTGCTGCGAGCCTCCATCGCCTCCGTCGACTCCCATCGGCTTGAGCTAAAGCTCCAATAGTCCAATAGAAACGCCCTGCGCGAGCGTCATGGCGATGCGGGGCTGCGCTGGCCCAATACTTCTTGATACAACTGACGGATCCGCTGCGTCATGCTTTGATGCCGGAACACATCGGTGAACCGACGTCGGCCCTCTGTGCCCATTTGATGTCGCAGCTCGGGCGCTCGTACCAACGTCCCCAACGCATCGGCCAACTCATGGGTCGACTTCGGGGGCAACAGATAGCCGGTCACGTTGTCGATGACCACTTCGCGCGCTCCGTCGATATCGTAGCTGACCACAGGCTTGCCCGCGATCAATCCCTGTGGAATGGCTCGCGCCAACCCCTCGCGCAACGAGACGTGCGCGACCATATCCATGGCACCGACCAGCGATGGAATCCGCTCGGGCGGCACCAGTCCGGTAAAGATAAAGTGCTCGCGGATCTTCATCCGTCGCAACGTCTGCTCCATGTCGGCTCGCAAAATGCCATCGCCGACGAGCAAGAACCGCACATGCGGGTACTGGTGCACCATGCTGCGCGCAGCCTCGAACAGATACTCATGCCCTTTGAGATGGAACAGCCGGGCGATTTTACCGACCACGACGTGCTCCGGGCGGATGCCCAACTGCTGACGAACCGACTCGCGAGTGGAATCCGCAGCCAAAAAGGGCTCCACATCCATCCCGCTATAGATGGTGGTAAAGCGTTCCCGCGGAGCCACGCGCGCCGACACCATCAAGTCCGTCATGGCATCGGCGACGCTGATCATGCGATGGCATCGCTTGGCCCCCCATCGCTCACACGCTTGAAAGAACCACTGCGCAGGGCGGCTTTGAAAGGGGTGAAACGGTGCTCCATGAACGGTATGGACCACGCACGGCACACGGAGTTTCCACGCCGCTGCCCGTCCCAACATCCCAGCCTTGGCACTGTGCGTATGCACGACATCCGGCTTGAGCTGCTCAAGCAATCGCTTCAAATCGCGATACGCACCAACATCGACGTGCGGCCGGATCGATCGGATCAAGCTGGGGACGAGCACGACCTTCAAATCGCGATCGTCGGTCTGGTCCAAAAGACTCCCTTCCGCCCCCAAACTCGGACCGGTGATCAACGTCACGTCGTCCCCGTGTTCGCGGATCAAATCCAAGCAGTTGAAGCGCGTGTTCTCTTGGGCCCCTCCGACAATCATGCGAGTGATGATATGAACGATTCGCATGAAGGCCACTCAATGAAAAGAGGAGGGTTCCAACGAGGCTTGGTCTAGACAAAACGCAACAGCGCGTACCGCTTTTTGCCGCTTCGCAGCACAATCACGGTTTCGCTGGCGAGATCCGCGACTCCCAACACTTTGTCAATCCCTTCGACCCTTCGGTTGTTGAGGTAGGCCGCACCTTCGGTGATACTGCGGCGCGCCTCGCTTTTGCTGGCTGCCAATCCCGCCAGGCACATGGCATCGATGATCCCGATGCCGGCTTCCAATTGCGAACGCGGCAGTTCCTTGCTGGGCACATCGGCAAAGATCGTTTGCAATTCGCGATCGCTGAGGGATTCGATTTCGGCACCGAAAAGGGTTTTGGTCGCCCGCTCGGCGGAACTGAGGCCGGCGTCGCCATGCACCAACCGCGTCAACGATTCAGCCAGTCGCTTTTGTGCCGCCCTCTCTTGTGGTCGCTCGCGCAATGACGTCTCGAGGGCCATGTATTCTTCGTGATCGATATCCGAAAGGAATCGCAACGTCAGCAGCACATCGCTATCGGCGATGTTGATGAGGTACTGGTAGAACTCATAGGGACTGGTGCGCTGCGGCGAGAGCCATACGGCCCCTTTCTCGGATTTGCCCATCTTGCGACCGTCGCTGGTGGTCAGCAGCGGGCAAGTCAATCCGAACAACGGGCGGCCGAGCATCCTGCGGCCCAAGTCGATCCCGGCGGTGATGTTGCCCCATTGGTCGCTCCCTCCGATTTGAAGGGAACAATGGTGATGCTTGGCCAGATGCACGTAGTCGTATGCTTGCAACAGCATGTAGCTGAACTCCGTGTAGCTCAATCCGACGTCGGTCCGTTCCAGTCGGCTCTTGACCGAGTCTTTGCTCAGCATGACGTTGATCGGAAAGTTCTTCCCCACGTCGCGTAGGAAATCCAGGAAGCTGAACGATTGCATCCAATCGAAGTTGTTGACCACGACCGCGCCGCTGGGGCCATCGAAATCGAGGAACTGCTCCATCTGGCGTTGGATGCCGCGGACGTTTTCGACAAGGACTTCTTTGGAGAGCAGTTGCCGTTCGTCGCTTTTGCCGCTCGGATCCCCAATCATGCCGGTCGCGCCGCCGACCAGCGCGATGGGGCGATGTCCCGCGCGCTGGAATCGACGCAGCATGATCAGCGGCAACAGAGAACCGACGTGCAACGAGTCGGCCGTCGGGTCGAATCCAGCGTAGACCACGGTCGGCTTGGACAGCAGTTCGCGGAGGGCGGTCTCTTCGGTGGCTTGGTGAATCAAACCGCGCCATGCCAGTTCGTCGAGGATCGAGTGCATGCAAAACCTGGATCAAAGAAGGAGAGAGCGGTGGTCAGGATCGAATCGGCAGCGCGAATATGGGGCGTTAAGACAACAAGCCGCCGGTCGCGGTACCAGGCGCTTGGGCTGGGTAGCACTCGGCGCGTTAGGCAGGCAAGTTAAATTCTCGCGGTCGGTCTGTCCATTCCATTGGCGAGGGACGGTAAGGGCAATCGGGTACTTTTTTTGGGCAAGGGCACGGAGCATCTCGGCAACGGGTGCAACTTCGTTAGAATGCAGACACGATAACCAACGTTTTGGATCGCAAGGGATCCAGGACGAACGGCAGGCTGTTCCTTTTCATTGGGATCCGACGGCGCTATGTCCAACGCAACTGTACGCGGCATTGTTCATTTGATCGAAGAGACGAAAACCTTTGGGCAAAAGGGCTTTCGCAAGCGTTTGGTGGTGTTGGAGCAAAATCTGGGACGCTTCACGAACTACTTGCCCTTCGAGTTCACCAACGACGCATGCGACAGCGTCGATACTCTCAAGGTGGGGGATGACGTCACGATTACGTACCGCTTGACAGGCCGCAAATGGCAGCGGGACCCGATGAGCGAAGTCAAGTACTTTTTGAGTGCGGAAGCGATGGGCTTTCGACTCTCAGGCGACGGCGGCCACGATGCCGATTCGATCAACGACCAGTTGTCAGAAGCTTCGTCCGATTACGACGACGCCCCGTTCTAAGCGAATGGCGTTTCTCGCCTTGGCGGATGACTGATTCGCCGGGGTTTTGGCGTTAGCCCCGGTTTCGCGATGCGCTCATGCACCCATTCAAGCAATTAGCGATCCGCACGCTCATTCATGTCGGTCCAATCGGCGGGAGCATCGTTGATGGGAATGCGGGCTCCAGCTCTCGAACCACGACTCCTCGTTCGGCCGTTTGTTGCGCATGAGCCAACTTCCGTTGGATTGCAGCGAAGCCTGCCGTTCTAAAAAACTCTTGCAGCCACAAAACCGCCATAGCGAGTTTCGAGTAGGCTCATAGTACGATGTCATCCCTGTGCCATCCTCCGGCACTCGATTCGCGACATCGTTCCTCCCGCTCCGCGCTCACTCTCCAATACTCTCCCTTGAGGACCCTGCCATGATTGCTCATTTCCCGCTCCCCTTCGCACGACCCATCGCTGCGGTGTTGCAGTTCTTGCTGTGCGTTGCGGCTCTCAACATTTCACCCGGCAATCGAGCCTCCTGCGCAGAACCGATCCGCGCGCTGCTGGTGCTTGGTGGCTGCTGCCACGATTACCCTGTCCAACAACGTCTGATCACCGAGGGCATCTCCAAACGGGCCAACGTCCAATGGAAGATCGCTTTCGATCCCGATCAAGGCACCTCGCACTTGAACCCCGTCTACGAAAACGAGAACTGGGCCGACGGGTTCGACATCATCGTCCACGATGAGTGCTGCTCCGATGTCAAGGATCCCGCCATCATCGAACGCATCTTGGCTCCCCATCGACGAGGACTGCCAGCAGTCTTGCTCCACTGCGGCATGCACTCTTACCGCAGCGAAGGCTACCCACGCACGACTCCGTGGTTCGATTTCACCGGAGTTGCTTCTACCGGCCACGGTCCCCAAGTCCCCATCGTCCTGCGAGCACTCCTGGAGGAAACTCCCGTCTCCGGCCGCCGCAATGCCCCCCATTCCATCTTGAAGGGCTGGTCGGATTGGACCACCATCCGCGAAGAACTCTACAACAATTCCGCAGGCAAGCTCATCGATACCGCGACGCCACTGATCGTCGGCAAGCAAACCTACAAGGACCGCGAAGGCAAGGAAGTCAACGCCGAAGCGGTCGTGGCTTGGACCAACGTGTACGCAGACAAGACGCGAGTCTTTGCGACCAGCCTCGGCCACAACAACGAAACCGTTGGCGATGATCGGTACCTGGACCTGATCACGCGCGGACTGCTGTGGTCGCTCGACAAACTCGACGAAGAACACATGCAGCCCGCTGCTCGCGTACTGCTCGATCCGTGATTCACGCCTGACTGCAGTAGCGCTAGCGGCTAGACGTCGCAGCGCTCGATGGCTTGTTGTAATCCTCGATATGCATCGCCGGTCGGGATGAATTCCTGACCGACGTAGCCTTGGTATCCCAACCGCACCAACGTCCGCATGATCGGCGGAACGTTGATCTCTTGATCGTCGTCGAGTTCCTTGCGACCCGGGTTCCCAGCCACATGGACATGCCCGATGATATCAAAACACTCTTCCAAACGTCGGATGACGTCGCCGTGCATGATCTGCACGTGATAGATATCGAACAGCAGTTTCAATCGCTCCGACGAAACGCGCCGGATGATCTCAGAGACCAAACTCAGATCGTCTCCTTGGTAACCGGGATGCCCTTTCATTGGATGCGTGCCATCGCGCGTGTTGAGGTGCTCGAGACACAAGGTCACGCCCAGCTTCTCGGCTAGACCGACAACTTGTTTGAGTCCGACCACGCAGTTTTCGATGCACTCTTCGCGCGAGATCTCGCCGCTGTTGGGATCCTCGGCATCCCGCCACTTGTACCCGACAAACGCAATCACGTTCGGGAATTTGGCAGCGGCCGTGTCGCGGATCGCTTGGGACATGCACTCGACCAACTGCGAATGGTAGGCCCGATTATTGAACCCCTTGACGAAGGGAGCCCCAGGCATGCCGTTGGGGGACAGAACGCATTTGAGTCCGTGCTTGCGCAGGGTGTCCCAATCCGAAGGTGGCAAGATCTCCAGCGCATCGCAGCCGAGTTCTTTGGTGACGTTGCACATGCGCTCCAGGTCCCACTGGTCGCCACAGGCTTGATAGCACCAAGCGACGATCGATTGGTGAATGTTGTTTTTGAGTTTGGTCATTGAGTGGCCGTTGATACTGCAAGAGGAAAGGGGCGAAACGCGTGGGCAGATTATGCCATAAACAAACAGTTCTCAATACGTGGCAGGGAGGGAGAGAGTCGGGAGATTCGAGAGGCTGCACATGCGGATTCCTATCGAACCCCAAAGTTGGAAAGGGAAACCTCAATCGCGAAAGGGGGCACACCAAGTCGAGCAGAGCGGTTTTGGCTAACTTATACTGATGCGATCCTTTCCCTAGGACGTGCGCGTACCAAACACGTTCTTGGTGGCCTCCTCTCCCTCTTTCTCCCCAAAGGAGTCTGCGATGCTCGATCCGACCCAACCCGTTTCACGACGCCATGCCCTCCATACCGGATCCATTGCGGCCGCGGCGTTGGCCTTAGGTGTCCGGCCCGCGCTCGGACGCGCCGCATCGCTCGAGAACGTGCCGCTGCAACTGGGATTGGTCACGTACCAATGGGGCAAGGATCTAGATCTCGCCGAACTGCTCCGCGTTTGCGATGCGGCAGGCTTTACCGGCGTGGAACTGCGTACCACGCACAAGCACGGCGTCGAACCGAGCCTCAGCCCATCCGAACGCGCCGAAGTACGCAAGCGTTTTGCCGACAGCTCCGTCAAATTGGTCGGGCTGGGAAGCGCTTGCGAATACCACGCGGTCGATCCCAAAACGGTTCAAAAGAATATCGACGAGACCAAAGCCTTCCTCGAACTAAGCGCCGAACTCGGCGGGAGCGGCGTCAAGGTCCGTCCCAATGGCCTCCCCAAGGAAGTCCCGGTCGACAAGACGCTCGAACAGATCGGTCGCAAACTGCATCAACTCGGGGAGTTCGCCGCGCCCATGGGGCAACAAATCCGCGTCGAAGTCCACGGGGCAGGGACCCAAGAAATCCCCAATATGCATCGAATCATGTCGGTCGCCGATCACCCTAACGTCGCCGTTTGCTGGAATTGCAATGACACCGATCTGCGCGAACCCGGCTTCGAAGAGAATTTCACTTCGCTCGAACGCTGGATGGGCACGGTCCATATCCACGATCTGCGGCCGGGTAAAGTCAACTACCCTTGGGCCAAACTGTTCCCACGCTTGAAAGCATGCCAAGCCACCTCCTTCACGGGTTGGTGCTTGCTCGAAGACGGTGCCACTCCTCCGGATATCCTCGCCGCCATGCGCGAGAACTACCAAGAGTTTCGAAAACTCATCGATTGAGCTTCAGCTCGTAAACGGGGCTCATTGCAGATTTGTAATCAACCAGACACTTAAGAAAAACGTTGGGGAAACGCACACACGGACAGCCGCGAAGGATCGCGTAGGCTTGATTTCCGTCCCTTTGCGGTTTAGATTCGACGGTGTGCAGGCATTCGAGTCCCTCGAAGCGTCGACACGCAGATGGTCTCCCATCCCACCTTGGACCACTGCCCCTCCAACTAGATCAGCCCGCCAAGATGGCGCATTCCATGCGGCTGGATCGCAACCCTCCTACTTGCTGATGATGACCTCCTTGCTTGTGGCATTGGTGACTTGGGTTGGTTTCCAAGAGCCTGCAATCGCGACCCCTTCGACTCAAGAGCCTGCATCGGCAGCCTCGACCGATTCGTCGTCGACGGCGACACGTTCCGATTTGGTAACGCTGGAGTTTCGCGATCAAGAGTGGCTGCCCGCCTTGCAATGGCTGGCGGGCAAGTTGGAAATGAACCTGGATTGGCAAGACCTACCTGAGGATCAAGTCAGCTTGTCGTGCGCCCAGCCGTTGCCGCTGGAAGAAGCCGAAGATCTGTTCAATATGCAGCTTCTAGCTCGCGGATTCGCGATCGTGAAGCGGGCCGGCGTTTTGCGCGTGGTCACCCTCAAAGATCTCGACGTCACGCTCGTGCCTCGCGTCGAGCCCGAAGATCTCGAAAACCTTCCGAAACACTCCCTCGTCCGCGTTTCGTTCCCGCTCGACTGGATGATCGCCGATGAAGCCGCCAAGGAACTCGCGCCACTGCTGAGTCCTTTCGGCAAGCTTTTCCCCATGGCGAGCGCCAATCGATTGGAAGCGGTCGACGCAGTGGTCAACCTCCGCGAGTTCCAACGCCTGCTGCAACAAGCCGAAAACGACGATACACGACGCGAACGCGTGGCCGAGTTCCATTTGCAATACCGCAAAGCCGAAGAAGTCGCTCCCAAAGTGCGGCAACTGCTTGGACTGCCGCCCGACGGCACCCCTTCGTCTAGCGTTCAGACCCAACTCGATATCGAACAAGCCCGCTTCAAGGCCGAAGCGATGAAGCAGATGGGACGCGAAGCCCAAGCCTTGGTCACCGAAAAGAAGCCAACGGTTTTCTTGGTTGTCAACGAGAAAGAAAACAGCCTGCTGGTCAACGCGCCACCCAACAAGATCGAGATCGTTCGGCAAGCCGTGCTGGCGATGGACAAGGAACTCCCCGAGCGCAAGACCACTTGGGAAACGCTCAGTCGTGTCAAGGTCTTCGACGTCCAAGGCTTTGACCCCGAATTGGTGACCAAGATGATCAACTCGCTTCAAGAACGCGAGAATATCGCCAAAGACGCACGGGTGTATCACGAAGCCGCATACAATCGAATCATCGCTTTCGCTTCCCCCGCCGATCATCTGACGATCTCGCAAGTCATCGAATCGTTCCGCGCCGACCGACGTTCCGCCAACGTCCTCAGTTTGTCGAATCTCGACCCCGTCTATGCCGTGAAGGCCATCCAAACGGTTCTCAAAACCCCGGAACGCCCCTCCAACACGCCGGGAGTTCCGAGCGATGGCAAATTCCAAGTGGAAGCCGATCCCGAACATTCGCGCTTGCTTCTATGGGCAACACCCAAGGAATGCAAAGAGGTCCGCGAATTCTTGGCCGAGTTGGGAGAATCGTTCTCGGATCAGAGTGTCGATTCCAAGCTGCAAATCATCGAAACCCACGGACAGAATGCAGATACAGCCATCGAAAAGCTGAAGAAGGTTTGGGAGGATTTGAGCGACGCTCCGTTGATCTTGGATGCGCCTGAACCACCGCCATCGCTGAGCAATCCGTTGGGCAATCCAGGAGGCGGTCCTTCTTCGTCTCGCCCCGACGATGCCGCAAATCCGATCCCAACCGATGCATCCAACCAAGGCGTGGAACTGGCCTCGGCCAAGATGGTTGCATTGCATCGCGAGGTAACTGCCGTTCCTGGCCGCGATCAAGATTCTGCACCGGTGCGACTGATGCGAGGAAGCGACGGCAACATCATCGTCATGTCGAGGGATCCCAACGCCGCCGAAACGGCCAAACGCTTGCTCAAGCAGTTGCTCAAGCCACCGGCTGCGCTCAAAATTTTTGAGCTCAAGCACGCCCAGGCAAGCGTCGTCAAGCGACAGCTCGAAACGCTCCTCGGGACTCCGACACTCGTACCAGCGTCCAAACTGGCGACGACTCCGAGCATGCTCATCGACGTCGATCCGAGAACCAATCGATTGATCGTTCAGAACGCCAGCGAGCGACAACTGGAGCAGATCCAAGAGTCGGTTGACCTGCTCGACCAACCGAATGCAGAAGAAGAGAAGCTGACGCGTGAGAAGGTGACATTCCGGCTCAAGCATCGCCGCGCGAGCGTCGTGGCAGAGGCCCTGCGCAGCGTCTATCAGGACTTGATGCTCATCAACGATCGCGCGATGAGTCGCAGCACCGGGTTCAGTCGCAGCATGGCCGCCACGACGACCAACCCCGAGTATCAAGGACTGCTCTCCATCGGAGTCGATGCGGAAGCCAATTTGCTTATCATTTCGGCCCCCAAGTACTTGATCCAAGACATCGTCGCCGTGGCCGAGTCGATGGACAAGCCGACCGACGGGAACTCGATCGCGATCATCCCGTTTCAGACTCAAGTCACCGGATCGGAGTCGAAGGACCAACGCGTCCAAGAGAGCATCCGTCGTATCTTGGGGGAACGCAAGCGATAGGCCATTGCATGAACGCGTCGCGAGTCGCTATGTCATGGACGAGGCCGCAATTGGCTTCACCGCTTGCAATGATCGATTGATGTCCTCCGACACCTAATGCTCTGGCCGCGTGTTCTTAGAAAGATGCGACGCAGAAACCGTGCTGGTCAAGCTACCATCCGGAAGTTGCGTGACGATCGTATCGCCAGGTTGGACATCGGCAACGCTTCGAACAAGCTGCTTGGACGCAGCCGTCATGGTCAACGAATAACCTCGTGCTAGCGTTTTCAAGGGGCTGATGGCTTCGATGCGACTGGCTGTCATTTCGAAGCGGTGAGAGTTCGCTTCCATGCTGCGAGCCATTCCTTCTTCGCAACGACGCTCGAAGTCATCGAGTCGTTGAACGGCTGTGTCGAGCATCCGCTCGGGTTGGACCAACACAGGTCGCGAGCGGGTACTCTCGAGTCGCGATTGCAGCTCGCGGATGCGATGCGAAACGAGCATGGTCACCCTAGCTTGAGCCGCTTGGATCGCTTCGAGAATCTCATCGCGATGGGGGACGACCCGTTCGGCAGCTTCGGAGGGAGTTAAGGCCCGCACATCGGCGGCTAGATCGCACAACGTCACGTCAATCTCGTGTCCTACTGCGGACACGGTTGGAATCGGGCTGGCAGCAACCGCGCGCACCACCACTTCCTCGTTGAATGCCCATAAGTCTTCGATCGAGCCCCCGCCGCGGCCGACGATTAGGACATCCAGAGGAGGCTGGATGGAACCGGCAAGCGCAATGCCGCGAGCGATTTCTTCCGCTGCCCCTTCACCTTGGACTTTCGCGGGAATCACCAGCACGTTTGCTTGCGGCCAACGGCGCCTCAGCACTTCGAGAAAGTCATGGATAGCCGCCCCGCGGGGGCTCGTGACAAATCCGATGCGGACCGGGAATCGAGGTAACGGACGTTTGCGTTCAGGGCGGAATAGCCCTTCGGCTTCGAGTCTCGCATGCAGCTTGCGAAATGCCAACTGCAGGGCGCCGAGGCCTTGCGGTTCGATGCGTTGGATGACGACTTGGACGGCGCCTCGCGGTCCGTAGAGATCGAGTTTCCCAGCGCACAGGACCGCCATGCCATCGCGCAGATCGAACTGGTACTTCTCCCAGGTTGACCGCCAGATCACAGCGCTGATTTGATTGGTGTCGTCCTTGAGGGTCAGATAGACATGCCCTGCACCCGATTGCATGACGCCGCTGACTTCGGCAGCCAGCCAGAACTGCGGGATCGATTGCTCCAGGCT
>JBKCUI010000074.1:0-17987 GCA_046318495.1 Pirellula sp.
AGCCCAAGTCGCACAGGCCCTCGATCAAGCCGTTGGGAGCGAATTGCAAGACGGCAAGGAGCCCAACCCAGAGGATCCACGGTTGCTCGCAGTTGATAAATTGGTGAACTTGCTCGAAACCAAGTTCCGCGACGTGCCCAACCCGCAACTTGGGATGAGCGCATGGCAAATGAAGATCCAACGCTTGCCTGATTTCGAAAAGTACCTGCAAGTGCTAGATACGCGACAAGCGATGAGCGCCGACCCAGAGGCTGTCGCGGTGGCGGCGAAAGAATTGATGGAGAAGCTACCGTCTCCGTGGACGTCGATGGCGATGATTCAAGTCGCCACGCAATTCGAGTATTCGGGGAATGTTCCGTTGGCGAAGAAGCTCCTGGAGATCGCTGCGATTCCGATGGGTGCTATCAAGACGCCTGAACTGCGCGAGCAAATCGACATTGCCATGAAAGGATTCGATGCACGCACCGGAATTATCGGCAAGCCCCTGCCGATCGAGGGATTGATCGATACGTCTGGCAAAGCCTTTGATGTGGCGGATTACAAGGGCAAGGTTGTCCTGGTCGATTTCTGGGCCACTTGGTGCGGTCCTTGCATCGCCGAGATCCCCAATATTCAAAAAGTATATGACGCCAAGCACGCCGAGGGATTCGAGGTCTTGTCCATCAATCTCGATGACAAGCGAGCCGATCTCGACGCATTTCTCCTTCAGCAAAAAGCCTCGTGGCCGGTTTATGTAAGCAGCGATCCGACCAAGAGCGGGATGGATTCGCCGCTGGCGCAATCGTTGGCGATTACAGCCATTCCATTCACGATTTTGATCGGTCGCGATGGCAACGTCGCAGCCGTCCATGTGCGCGGCAAAGCCCTCGAACCCAAGGTGCAAGAATTGCTCACTGCCGTTCCGAAGGCCGAGTGATGTTCACGCGCTAGGATGTGCGAATCGAAAATTTTCCTAGGAGTCCATAAACATGGCAATCTGGGTTCTTTTCGCAGTGATCGGCGTTGGCGTTGCTGTGGCCGTCACGGTTGCTCGGAAGTTGGATCGCAAACGTCGCGACGCGCTGGTGGATCGCGCCAAGGAACTCGGGCTCGAGATCCACTGGTATCTCCCGGCGGAGGATCGAGAGCCGTTTCAACGGTTTGATTGGAGTAAAAAGGGCTCCAAGCGATCGTCGGATACGACCATCGTGGCCGATACCGGGGAGACTCGACTGCTGGTCTTTGAGCATGTGGTGATCACCGACAACGGGAAAGGCCAGCACCGAAACTACTATTTGATCGGGATGGCTCGCGATCGCCGTCTGGATGCGCCCCCCCTGACGTTGCAACCTCGAACATGGCAAACGACGGTGGCCGGCTGGTTTGGATATCAAGCCATCGAGTTTTCTTCGGATCCCGCGTTCGGCTCGATGTTTTGTGTACGAGGAACATCCCCTGAAGGGATCGAAACGTTCTTGAATCCGAAGTTTCGCGAGCACGCGAAGACTCTGCCTAAGCTTCAAATGGCGACGTCCGGGGATACACTGATCGTGATCCAAAGCCGGACGCGGTTGAAGGCGGAAAACCTTCGAACGAGCCTCGATGCGACCTATCGAATCTTCAAGCTGCTGTTGCCGGAATAGGCCAAGCTTTCTGTGTAAATCGGCCGATTAGCGGGTCTTCATGTCGCAGCTCAATCCGCCTGAGGCTGGTACATACGCCATGCGGGTGTAGTCCATGACCATGCGGTGGCTGCTGAATCGCCAAGCCAGCGTGCTGATGCTATTCATCATCATCTTGATCCAACGGCGAGGCAAACCATCGCGGTCGCGATCGTAGAACGTTGGGATGACGTGCTTTTCGAGCGTGTCGTAGAGGTGTTCGGCGTCGCGGTGATCGGTGATGCGATCCTCGCTGTGGCTCGTGCCGCGTCCGATGGCAAACCCGTTGGAGCCGTCATAGGCTTCTGCCCACCATCCATCGAGAATGCTGCAGTTCAACCCACCATTGAGAACCGTTTTTTGTCCGCTCGTGCCGGATGCTTCCAGAGGGCGGCGTGGATTGTTGAGCCATACATCGACGCCTTGGATCAAGTGGCGGCAAACGTTGATGTCATAGTCTTCGATGAAGGCGACTTTGCCCGCGAAGCGAGAATCGTGCCGAAGGTTGGAGATCTCTTGGATGAAGCGTTTGCCAGGCTCGTCCTTGGGGTGAGCCTTGCCGGCGAAAATCAACTGCACGGGGCGATCGGGATCGTTGATCAACGCGGCGATCCGATCGAGGTTGGAGAAGATCAAATTGGCCCGCTTGTACGTTGCGAACCGTCGACCAAAACCGATGGTCAACACGTTCGGACGAAGGATACCTCGCGCGGCTTCGATGATGTCGTTGCTTTCTTCGCGACGACGGCATTGACGCGAGACGCGACGGCGGACAAATGCCAACAGCAAGTTCTTCAATGCATTGTGCGTTTCCCACAGTTCGCCTGGATCGACGCTATGGATGTTCTGCCAGACATCTGGCTCCCCCATGTGCGTTTTCCAGTTCGCTGGGAAGTGTCGGTCGTAGAGTTGTTGCATTTGACCGGCCAACCAGCTTTCAATGTGAACGCCGTTGGTGATGTGTCCGATCGGAACATCGTTTTCTTCACGCGTCGGCCATAGCACGTGCCACATGCGGCGCGAGATATGGCCGTGCAGTTGGCTGACGGCGTTGGCCGTTCGCGAGAGCTTTAGACCGATCACCGTCATGCAGAACGGTTCGTTGAGATCGGCGGGATTCACACGGCCGAAGCTCATCAAGTGATCGTGGTTGATACCGATCATTTCGCGGAGCGGTCCGAGGTGTTCTTCGATCAGGCCGCTCGAGAAGCGGTCGTGTCCCGCGGGAACCGGAGTGTGGGTGGTGAAGATCGTGGATTGCGACACCTCGCGGATGGCATCATCGAGCGACAGGCCATCGTCGGCGATCCGTTCGCGAATGACTTCCAGGGGTGCGAACGCGCTGTGGCCTTCATTGAGATGGTATGCACCTGGCGTGATTCCTAGGGCTCGAAGCGCCCGAACGCCACCGACGCCGAGGACCAATTCCTGGCGGATGCGTGTGCGTTCATCGCCACCGTAGAGCCTGCTGGTCAGCTCGCGATCCTCAGGCCGATTGCCTTCGACATTGCAATCGAGCAGAAACAAGCGAATGCGACCGACGCGTACGCGCCATACCTTGGCGAGAAGGTGACCGTTGCGTGTTTCGATTCCCACCATCAACGGCGTGCCATCGTCGATCAATGCCGCTTCCAGGGGCAGGTTCTCCACCTGGGTTTCAAGGTACTCTTCGTTCTGGTATCCGTCCGCGTTGAGGGCTTGCTTGAAGTATCCATGCGAGTAGTAGAGTCCGACACCCACGAGCGGAACTCCGAGCCCGCTGGCGCTCTTGATGTGGTCGCCCGAGAGAACGCCCAAACCGCCGGAGTAGACAGGCAGCGACTCGTGCAAACCAAACTCCGCCGAGAAGTACGCGACGGGCTTGCTGCCCAATACGCCTGCGTTGGTTTGAGCCCAAGTGTTCGACGATTCTAGGTACTCGTGCAGCCGCCGGTATGCGTAGTTTACGCGGCTGTGCAAAACCATTTCGCTTGCGCGATTGGCCAATTCTTCGGGGGTGAATTCGCGCAGCAACGCGATCGGGTTGTGATCGAACTGACGCCAGCGAATCGGATCGATATCCCGAAACAGTCCAGTGACTTCTGGCTGCCAACTCCACCACAGATTGTGGGCCAGGGCCATGCACTTTTCGTACAAGGATTCGGCACCGATTTCTCGCGAGATGCCACCGGCGGTTGGATCGGGAGCAAGCGTTGGTTCCGTATGCGACATCGATTCTCAGACGATCTTTTAATTGGAAGTTTGAAAAGCGCTAACCGCACGATGCGGATCCAGGTCATCGTCGGCATCCGCCATGCCTTCGACCGTCGATTCTATCGCACCGTTGGGTCCATCCAGTGTCACCCGAAATTGGACCGCAGACTACCTAAACTAACAAAAAATTCCGACGTTGCTAAGCGTGCTTTCCCTCTGTGCTGCCATTGCGACTGATACCATCGGCAGTTCCAATAGAATCCATTCCCGCGGGAGGCGGGAGTCCCTCTTTGACTGCGCTGCGTTGCTTCATGACTGCCCCGATTTTGACACGATTGCTCGACCAGTCTTCAGCGTGGGAAGCGGTTATCGATGCGCTTGGTCGCGAGAGTTTGCAGCTCCGTACAGACACCGCGTTTCCTGAAGCTAGCGTAAGGTTATGCGCCCATCATGAGGTTTTATGGGCTGCGGAGGAACCTAGTGCGGTTGCCAGTTATGTGGCCATGGCATACGGGTGTTTGACTGTCGCCTTCATCATGACGCAGCGCAACGCAGCGATCCGGCGCATTCGTTCCAGCGGCAACGAACGCATCCAGGCGGACGTACTCGCGGCGATCGAGTCGGGCGAGACGTTCGCAACCGTAGGCATCAGCCACCTGACGACCAGCCGCAAGCATCTAGCGACGCCTCCGGTACGGGCAACGCGGGTCGAAGGTGGTTGGCGGTTGGATGGCGTGGTGCCTTGGGTGACCGGGGCGGCGCATGCGACGTATCTCGTCCTAGGGGCAGTCGAGGTAGACGCATCGGCGGGGGGAACTCAAGAGTTGTTGTTTTTGGTGCCGACCGCACGTCCCGGATTAACGGCGGGCAAGGGAATGGATCTGTTAGCCTTGACCGCGAGCTGCACCGACGTGGTGACGCTAGAACAGGTGGAGGTTTGGGAGCGGGAAGTGCTGCATGGACCATGCCCGAACGTGATCGCAGCATCGCAAGCGGGAGGAGCTGGCGGTCTGCAAACCAGCGCTCTGGCATTGGGGCTGGCAGGTGCTGCGATCGATTTCTTGCACGCCGAAGCCGCCATGCGCGGTTCGCTGCAAGGATTCGCAACCAAGCTGACGAGCGACTGGGAGTCGGTTTACGGCGATTTGGTGAAGGCTGCAGTGGGAACTTCGGTTCGGGGAGGGATGCCTGTCGATGGATTGAACTTGCGCAAACGCGCCAACGACTTGGCTTTGCAATCGACCCAATCGGCGATGACGGTGGCGAAGGGAGCGGGATTCGTCTCCAGCCATCCGGTAGCCCGTTGGTGTCGCGAAGCGATGTTCTTTTTGGTGTGGAGTTGTCCTCAAGACGTCGCGCTCGCCCACCTATGCAGTTTGTCCAATATGGAGGACAGTTTGCATGATTAACGGGACCATTGCTCCATGGACAACCGGCACCAGCGCCGTCGAACCGCAGATTGGATGGGAGAAATCGAGATGATTGCAGAGGTGATATCGATCGGTGATGAGATGACGAGCGGGCAACGCTTGGACACCAACTCGCAGTTTCTGAGCCAGCGTTTGGGAGACCTCGGCATCCGCGTCGCGTACCACACGACGGTGGGCGATGCATTGGAAGAGAACGTGGCTGTGTTTCGATTGGCAGCATCGCGTGCCGATGTGGTGATCTCGACCGGTGGGTTGGGACCGACCGCAGACGATTTGACCCGTCAAGCTATGGCCGATGCCTTTGCGTTACCTTTGGAGGTTCGACGTGAGGCGATTGAACACATCGAAGCTTTGTTCTCGAAACGCAAACGTCCGATGCCTGAGAGGAACCGCGTGCAAGCGATGTTCCCGCAAACGGCGCGCATCATCGACAATCCTCACGGTACGGCTCCTGGAATCGATTTGAGTGTTCGCACGATCCAGCGGAATGGCGCGGAGCACGCATGCCGATTGTTTGCTTTGCCAGGCGTGCCTGCGGAAATGACCGAAATGATGCAGGACACCGTGGAGCGGCGGTTGGTCGAAGAGATGGGGGCGGGAGCGAACCGCTGGCGGTATCACTGCATGAAACTATTCGGCATCGGCGAGAGCGATGTCGAAAAAGAACTGCCGGAGTTGATAGCTCGCGATCGGGATCCTCGCGTAGGCATCACCGTCTCGAAAGCCACTATTACCTTGCGAATCGCAGCCGCTACGGCAACTCAGGAAGAGTTTCTGGAGCGGATTGAGCCCACGCGGCGCGAGATTCACCGCGCGTTTGGCGGACTGGTGTTTGGCGAAGGAGAGATCGATCTGCAGGATGCATTGCACGCGATGTTGATCGAAAAGAAGATGCGCGTTGGAGTGCTAGAAGTCGGATCCGGCGCGTGGATCGCACCCATGTTGTCGTGCGAACAGCCAAGCAGCCCGTATGGAATGGTCGTGGCAAAATGGCTGCGGTCATTGCCTGACGGCTCGCCAAGCGACGGATCAGCCGAGTCCATACAGTCGGTCCAGCAGCAATTGGCAACCATGGCGAGTGACCTCGTACGTGAGGGCAATCTCGACTATGGTCTCGCAGCGGGCATTTATCCCGATTGGGAATCCGTGCAATCGGCCACTACATTGCCCACCACGGAGTTTTGCATGGCGGTGGCTTCAGGGAGTGGCAAGGTGAAGACCTCGACGATTCGTTTGGGAGGTCATCCCGAAGTGTTTTATGCTCGGTTGGCAAAGACAGCGATGAATTTTCTTCGATTGGAGTTCCTGCGTGGCTAATTGGATCGAAGTCGTCGACAACTCCGAGCTACCCGACAACGAGGGACGGGCCTTTCCCGTGCAGGATCGCATGGTGGCGATCTTTCGCGTCGACGGGGTGCTCTTTGCCATGGATGACATGTGTCCGCATCAAGGCGCATCGCTGGCCGGTGGCTGGATCCACGAAGGATGTGTTGCCTGTCCGTGGCATGCGTGGAGGTTTCAACTTTCCGATGGTGCTTGGCTCGACAACCCAAAGATCAAAGCCGAGACATACCCGGTGGAGTTGCGAGGGACCAAGATCTTTGTCGCATTGCCCGACACGAGTACATGACCGTGTGACGATCGGTTCGTGGTGGCAATCGCTTAGGGAGCGCGCGACTCGACGAGTTTTCCTGCGATCTCGAATGCGACCTCGAGGGCTTGTTCGTAGTTCAAGCGCGGATCGACTTGCGTCTGATATGCCGATTCGAGATCGTCTTCGGTGAGGTTGCGCGAGCCACCGGTGCACTCGGTGACATTTTCGCCGGTGAGTTCCAAGTGTGCTCCACCCAACATCGAGCCGCAGGCTTGATGGATGGCAAACGACAATCGCAGTTCATCGACGATATCATCGAAACGGCGCGTTTTGCGGCCGTGTGCCGTGCTGACCGTATTGCCGTGCATTGGATCGCACACCCAAAGCACGTTCTGCCCGCTGCGGCGCACGGCTTCGATCAATGGCGGGAGTTTGGATTCGATCGAGCGGCGGCCCATGCGATGGATCAGCGTCAAGCGTCCGGGTTCGTTTTCGGGGTTCAGTCTCAGGACCAGTTCGACCAATTCCTCCACCGAGATGCTGGGACCGACTTTGACGCCGACGGGGTTGCGCAAACCTCGCAGGTACTCGACGTGTGCACCTTGCAAGGAACGAGTGCGTTCCCCGATCCATGGGAAGTGGGTTCCCATGTTGTAGTATCCGATGCCTCGCACGCTGGGACGGGTCAATGCCGTTTCGTATGCGAGCAGCAAGGCTTCGTGCGAAGTGAAGAAATCGACGCGCTTGAGTTCCGATACGGTGGAGCCTTCGAGGATGGTCTCCATGAATCGCAGGGCATCGCCCAGGGACTTTACCAGGTCTCGATAGCGTTTGGCGACTTCGCCCTTGGCTTCGTTGACGAAGAGCAAGTTCCAGTTTTCCGGGTGGTGCAGGTCGGCGAATCCGCCTTCGCTCAGGGCTCGAATGAAGTTCAGAGTCAGCGCGGATCGCTCGTACCCGCGGAGCAACCGACGAGGATCGGGACGGCGGGCTTCCGGTTGGAAGTCGAACTGATTGACGATGTCCCCGCGATAGCAAGGGAGAGTGATCCCGCCGATGGTTTCGGTGTCGCTGGATCGAGGCTTGGCGTATTGGCCGGCGATGCGGCCGACGCGAACGATCCGTTTGCGCGATGCGAAGACGATGACCAAGCTCATCTGCAGCAGCAGTTTGAGTTTGCTGGCGATCATTTCCGTCTGGCATTCTTCAAACGTTTCGGCGCAGTCCCCTCCCTGCAATAGCCATGCGTCTCCGCGTTGCGCGGCTGCGATTCCCGATTTCAGATGGTCGATTTCCCAACTGGTGACCAAAGGCGGGAGCTTGAGTAGCTGTGACAGAGCCTGCTGCAACTCGATCGGGTCAGCATAGTTCGGCTGTTGAGCGGCTGGAAATCGCTTCCAGGAGTCGGGTGTCCAGGCTTCGGTCATACGTAAGGACTAGGGGTGAACGAGCGGATAGGGAGCCGAGGGGAGCGCGACGGGTGATTGCGCAACGAGAAACGCTCCTGCAAGAATAAACTGGAAACCGGGAATTGCGGAGTGGACTAATACCCACCAGGGCCCGAAAAGGAGGGGCCCCCCCCCGCAAAATCATCATGAAACTCGGCTGCTTTGTTCAGGAAGCGAGTGAAATTGCGTTCCCATACGAGTTCGACATCTCCGATCGGACCATTTCGCTGCTTGGCGATGATGATCTGGGCCTGGCCGGCCACTTCGGCGGCTTCTTCGGGGCGCCGGAAGTACTCCTCGCGATGGACGAACATCACCACGTCTGCATCCTGTTCGATCGCTCCCGATTCCCGAAGTTGGCTGAGTTTTGGGCGGTGGTCCTTACCTTCTTCCGATTGGCGGTTGAGCTGCGATAGACACAGGACGGGGACCTTGAGTTCCCGCGCCATGAGCTTGAGCCGCCGCGCGATTTTTGCGACTTGTTCTTGGCGGGGGTCTTTGGTGTTGTCCGGCTCGAGCAGTTGGAGGTAGTCGATGACAATCAACCCGAGGGGCCGACCATTTGGGCGATCTTTTTCGCGTTGGGTGATGCGCCGGGCGACGGCTGCGACTTCGCTTACGGTTCGGCTAGGCGTGTCGTCGATATAGAGAGGGGACTGGCTCAAAAGGGCAGCGTGCGACAGAAGGCGGCGCTGCTCATCGGCGGTGATCGTCCCTCCTCGCAAGCGCGAGCTGTTGACCTTGGCCACCGAGCACAACAAACGGTCGACGAGTTCGATGGCATTCATTTCGAGGCTGACGAACAGGGTGGGCGCGTTTTCCTTCATGGCCACTTGTTCGGCAATGTTCATGGCGAAGGCGGTCTTTCCCATCGAGGGACGAGCCGCCAGGATGATCAACTCGCCGTTGTGCAATCCGCCCGTCATGCGATCGAAGTCGGTGAAGTGGGTCATGACTCCGCTGGAGAGCTGTTGCCCTTGCATCCGCAGATCGATGCGTTGCAAGGAGTGTTGCAGCACATCTTTGACGGTGGAGGCTTGGTTGGCGCTCCGTTCGTCTTGGATCTGAAAGATCTTTTGTTCGGCGTTGGAGAGAAGTTCTTTGGAATCGACCGATTCGTCGTAGGCATCCCGGAGAATCTCGGTCGATGCATTGATCAATCGACGAAGGGTCGCCTTGGAGCGGACGATTTCGCCGTAGTAGATGGCGTGTGCCGCGTTGGGGACGGAGTTCCCGAGTTGCGCGAGGTAGGCTGCGCCGCCGATCAACTCGAACTCGCCGCGATTTTTGAGCTCGTTCACGAGAAGGGCGATGTCGATCTTGCGACCGGTATCGTACATCTCGACCATGGTTGCATAGAGCTTTTGGTGCGCATCGTCAAAGAAGTCGTCGCTGCGCAGGATCAAGGTGAGGTCGTTGACGACATCCGGATTGAGCAACATGGAGCCCAGGACAGCGCGCTCCGCGGTCATATCCAGCGGCAACGACCGATCGAGGATTTGCGCCGATTCCTCGGTCGATCGATCTCGGCGGGTGCGAGTGGGGTTGTTGCGACCGTTTTTTCGGTCGTTATTGGAATCGGAAACCATCGCGCATGCACTCCCTCGGACTGGTGTGAAAAGTGAAACTCGCGAAAGGCCCCAACTCCTTTGGGGGCTAGCGAGCGTTCACGCACGAGGGATTCTATCGGACGATGGAATTGTGTCGAAGCGCCACAAGATTTTGTGGCGATCAGGACGGTCGGGACAAATTGCGTGTCGGTCTTGACAGCGATCGTCCTAGCGCAAACCGGCTAGAACGTCGCAAGGTGCATTTTCGAGCGCTGTGGAGACAGCTTAGAAAGGATCGAAGGGATCCTTGGCATCGCGGGCTGCGGGGGCAGCATCCAAACCGCTTGGGCTGAATGGGTCCTCATTCGTGGCCGGCTTTGCGGTTTCTTTGTTGGCCTGTCCAGGTCGGCCTTCGTTTGCCGGAGCGCTCTTGTTCGAGGGATCGATGTACATCGTCGGCTTGATCGCGCCGGATTCTCGCAAGCATGTGATGTGACCATCGCGGGTGACCACAAACAAGCGATCGTTGATCGAGTTGGGGATGGAGCCTTGAATAAGGGTTCCAGTGCGCGCGAGGGGTTGGCCATCGCTCAATCGCAAGCTAATCAGCGTCCCGGTGGTGTCGCGAACGTAAACGGCTTCTTTGCCAACACCTAGAATCTGGTTGATGTTTTGGGCTCGGGAGGGCCAGGCTGCATTGCCGGTCTCCAGATCCAAACACGCCAACAAACCGTCGTCGGAAAGGACAAAAACGCGATTGTTTCCAACGACCGGGGATCGCATCGTAGGCATCCCTAAATTGGCTCGCCACAGGTAGGTGCCCAAGCGATTGGTCGACGCATGGATCACGGTCCCGAAATGGCTGCAGAAGACAAAGCCTTGTTGGGTGGGCACGGGGCGGGAGTCGGCATCTTCACCCGCGTTGACTTTGGACCAAATGATCGGCTCTCTCTCGTTGTGAACCATGAACAACGAACCTTGCGAGCACCAAGCCAAAAACTGGCGATTGGTCGACATGGCGGTGCTGTTGCGATTCTCGATGCCCGAGCGGAGGTAGATCGGTTTGATCAGTGGCTTTTCGAGGTGATAACCCATCAGGCGACCATCGACGGACGGAACCATGATGTAATCCCCCATCGGCATCGGGCTGGAGGTGGGAGTGAATAGGAGTCGGGAGGTGGTCAACAGATTGCCAGTCTTTAGCTCCATCGCATAGAGAGCGTTGCCGTTAACTACCGTGACGTGTTCGTCGGAAACCCCTGGGCCATAGACCGACAGGTAAGCGTTTGGAACGGTGCTTTGCCAAAGGACTTCTCCGGACTCTGCATCGATGGCGGTGATGATCCCGTTTCGGGTGGCCGCGACCAGATAAATCACCGGTTCGCTGAACTCTTGGGTAGAAACCTGTTTACCGAGAATTGAGTAAGTCTTTTTCAACTCGGCGGCGCGGGCTCTGGCACCCTCCATCCCCAGGACGGGCGTCGGCTTGAGGGACTTGCCTTCCAGGATCAAGCGATCGATCGCAGCCCGGTCGGCTTGGCGGGCATCGATCCGCTCGATCAGTCGGTTGCCGACGTAAACGTCGACAAATTCGCGACGCTCGGTTGCATGTGGCCAGAGGGTCAAACTTTGTTCGCCTTGGGCGAGCCCAGAACCCCCGAGGTTGTTTTCCCACTGGATTTCCAAGCCGGCGCCATTGAGCAAACGCTCGTTGAGCTGGGCGTGTACCTCCGAAGTGCAACATGCCACAACGACAGCGGAACAAGCCAACAGTTGGAGGATGCGTTCGTGCAGGTACGACATAGCAAACCGTGATGGGAAAAGGCGGAAACGCGGTCCTGGAGCAAGCGGCGCATGCAGATCGATCCAACGTTCTTACACAGCCGTGCAACTCTCGTTTATCCTACTCGGAACCGCCGTCGTTGCGAACGATTTTCCCGGAAGCAATTCCACATTCCGCAACCTCAAGAACGATTTTGCGTTCGCCGCGGGCAAGTCCGAGCCATGGCGGGTGAGCCGTGCGGCACAACCGTCAAATTCCGCATGTCCGATGTGGGTTGCCGTCACCGCCCTAATTTGCGCCGTCAATCTCGTCGAAAAACCCGCATTGAAGGCGGAGAAAGTTTGACGCTTAGGGGGGGGCTGTTTAGGATCTAGTCATGGATGCGGCGGAGGAGTTGCGTCCTGAGATTTTGGCTTTTCTCGTCGTCGAGGTAATTGATGGCCCGCGATCGCAATCTTTACGTATGGCAAGCCTATGTCATCGTCATGTCTTTCGTCAGCTTGCTGTGCATCGGCGCGTTGTGCTACGTCGTTTTCCAGTCGGGCACAAATTCAAAGATGGTCGAAGCGGCTACCGCTCGGGCCAACGAAGCGGACTCGAAATTTCGCGATGAGAACAAGAAGTCGGATCTGCTAGAGATGGTGCTTGGCTCTGAGCCGATCGACAAAGCAAGGTTCGACGAGTTGTCCAGCTCGTTGACTTCGAATCCGAAGATCAATGAGCTCCAGAAAAAGTACGTTGCGGATATGGCTCTCTTCGGCCCCGAAGCAGCCGAAAAGAACTACCGCAAATTGGTCGAAACCTTGATGCAGACCATTCGCGAGCGCAATCTCCAGGTTGATGCCCAAGCCAAACGCGAAGAAGACTTGAAGGCGAAGTACGACGCGACGATCAAGCAAGAAACCGATGCCCGCGAAGCCGAACGCAAGCGTGCCGACACGCTCGCCGCCCAGCTTGAGCAAACCCAAGTGACCTACGCACAGAAGGAAAAGGAACGCCAAGACGAGATCACCCGCATCCAACAGGATCGTCAGAAGCTCGCCCAGCAATCCGAGACCGAGAAGCGAAAGTATTTGTCTGAAATCGACAAGCTGACCAAGAAGCGGGATGAATTGGCCCGACAAAACGAATCCCTCGGTCGCCAACTCGAAGAGATCCGCGGCGAGGATTTTCAGTATCCGCACGGAAAGATTACCGAAGTCACCGAAGGGGGACGTTTCGTTTATCTGAATCTCGGCAAAGCGGACGGACTCCGTCCAGGCATCGTCTTCTCCGTCTTGGATGAAGAAACCTCGAAAGTCGCTGACGCGAAGCCCAAGGCACGCATCAAAGTGGTTGACGTCAATCAGCAAACCGAGCACCTCTCGCGTGCGATGGTCCTGCCCGATAACCGTCCTGCTACCATCCTGCGTGGAGACAAGATCTACTCGCCTCTTTGGCAACCCGGACGTGAAGTCGTTGTGGCTCTGGTTGGCAAGATGGATATCGACGGCGACGGCAAAGATGATCGAGATACGCTCAAGATGATGATTGCCAACAGCAACGCTCGCGTCTCCGTCGATTTCCCACCGAACGGTCGGAAAGAAGGAACGCTGACCGCCAACACGCGTTGGTTGGTGGTAGGGGATGAGTTCAAGATGGTCGGCGGGGCCGAAGGCTCCAACGAGGCGATTGCTACCCAACGCGCAGAACTCGAACGGCAAGCCAAATCAATGGGGATTTCTCGCATCGACTTGGACAAGCTGATGGGATACCTGCGAGGCACCGGACAAGAAGATGTCGTGCCATTGGGATCCGCTATCCGAGCAAGCGACTTCACGCGTCGCGAAGCCGGTGTTCCTAGCTCGGGTCGTGTCTCCGGCCTGTATCAAAGCTCGGATGGACGCTCGGTTCCCAGCACCAACCGCGACTGATCGAACGGACGTTCGCGGGATTCGATTGCTCTGCATTTGCAAGTCCGATGCAGAGCAGCAAAGAGGCAGGTGACGCAACGTTTGCTTTGCCTTGACGCGCTGCTCGGATGCGCCCTGCGAGACCGCCAGGGAGCGAAGTTTCCATCGATCCCGGGCATCCGGCTCTTGTGGCGTTCCTACCCGAGTACAGGAAGCTGTGCAGCACCAGCCGGACGGCTGGTAACGTGAGCCGAAACCGATCGGACCAATGCGCGAGCCACATCCTCAAACGGCTTGGCGATCTTCGGATCCTGAAGCGCTTGTTCGAACGCTCCGCGGTCCGATTCGCTGCGAAGGGAGATCTGGATTGGGACTTCTCCCAAGCAGGGCACGCCTAACTCCTCGGCTTTTGCTCTGGCGCCTCCGCGACCGAAGATGTCGAAGGTGCGGCCTGTCTCCGGATCGGTGAAGCCACTCATGTTTTCAACGATTCCCAAAATGGGGACATTGGTTTTTTCGAACATCGAGATGGCCTTGATCGCATCCAGCAAGGCGACTTCCTGCGGGGTGCAGACGATCACTGCTCCCGTAAGGGGCAGGAGCTGCGTCAAGGAGATGGCTACGTCTCCGGTTCCCGGTGGCAAGTCCAGAATCAAGTAATCCAGTTCTCCCCATTCGGTATCCCGAAGGAACTGCGTGATCAGTTTGTTGAGCATCGGGCCACGCCAGACGACCGATTGGTCCCGCTCGATCAGAAATCCCATCGACATAACGGGAAGCGTACCGCAACGGATCGGCTGGATCTTGTTGTCCTCGATGGCGGGGCGGCCTTCCAGGCCGAGCATGTGGGGCAAACTCGGTCCGTATACGTCTGCGTCAACCAATCCGACTTTCGCTCCCAATCGTTGTAGGGTCAAGGCGATGGCAGCCGAAAGGGTGCTCTTGCCTACACCTCCCTTTCCTGCGGCAACGGCGATGACCGCTTTGGCTTTGAGCCCGATGGAGCCCAAGGCAGCAGCGGGTCGGACGAAGGATTGCACCGTCACGTCGACCCCTTTAAGGCCAGGGACGTGGGCCATCAAGTGATCGCGGAACCGATCTCGAATCTCTTCGGCGATCGGTGCTACCAAGGAAGTCAGCCCGAGTTTGCATCGGGCGTGTCCATCTGTGACGACCCAGTCGGTCACTTGGCCAGTCCCCGAGACGGGACGCCCCGACTCTGGGTCTCGAAAGGACTCCAGAGCAGATTGCAGCGATTGGTGAAGAGCGATATCGGACATGCAGAGCTCGGACTAGAAAACGAGTTTGAGACTACCAAGGCGCCGTGCGGTTTCGGCCATCAAAGCATCTTCCGCTGCTTCGTCGTTGGCTTCGTAGGTAACGGAGAATCGCAAGCAGCTTCCTGCGTCATCCCACGGCACGATCACGGTGGAATGCTCCGTGATGAAGTATTGGGAGGCTTCTTCGGCGTTGGCGAATTGTGGTCCCGCGGCAACCCCCTTGGGGGCTGCTGTGTACAGGAAGTAGCTTCCTCCTGGCACCTCGCACGTAAATCCGCAGGAGCGAAGGGTGCGAACCAGTTTTTCCAGCCGCCGCTTGTACTTGGCATGGATGCGTTGCGGGATTTCGGGATTGTCCAGGGCTGTGATCGCGGCCCGTTGGATGGCGCCGAATTGACCGCTATCGCAATTGTCCTTCACGTCTGAAAAAGCCTGGACAATACGGGGATTACCGCACACCCAACCGATTCTCCAACCGATCATGTCGAATCCCTTGCTCATCGAGTGGACTTCCACCCCGACGTCCATCGCTCCTGGGATTTCCAGGAAACTCAAGGGTTTGCCTCGAAATGTCAGCAGGATATGGGCTGCGTCTTGGACCACCACAAAGCGGTGGCGATGGGCCAACTCAATGATCTCGCGATAGAACGCTTCGGTGGCCACTTGGCCGGTCGGGCTGTTCGGGTAGTTGAGAACCAGCAACTTGGTGCGGTCCCAAATCTCAGGGGTGACCTGAGAAAAGTCGGGGTAGAAATCGTTGCTGGCGAGCAAGGGCAAGCGGTGAACCGTTCCGCCGTAGTAGCGAGTGTGGGTGCCTGCAACGGGATAACCCGGCACGGTCATCATGGTGATGTCGCCGGGATTGATAAAGCACGCCGGGAGCATGGAGAGGGCGGTCTTGCTACCGATGCAGTGGTTGATTTGCGTGGCAGGGTCGAGGTCGACGTGGAACTGACGCTTCATAAAGCGTGCGACGGCTTGCTTGTAATCGGCCGTGCCGTTGTCCATGTAGCCGCGGTTTTCAGGCCGATTGGCTTGTGCGTTCAGTTCTTGGCGGACAGAGATATCCGCCATGGAATCGTTTTCGCCGATGCCAAAATCGAGCAGGAGTCGGTCCGGGTAGTCGGCGAGCGCCTTGCGTTTGGCCCGTTTGATCTTTTCAAACTTGTAGATTTCGTTGGCTTTTCCGTATTGCGATCCCCCGATACGGTCGGCGAAAAGCGATTGGAAATACGGGTCATTGGAATCGGTCGCGGAGGGATTCGTGGCTACAGCAGTCATGGTGGCAAAAACGTGTAGATGGACGCAGAAATCAACCGCCCATCATGATATGCCATCCTCGACGTTTGTTCCATCGCAAACCAACAACGCGATCCCGTCCGCGTCTGCAGTACTACTGCCCAGGCAGAAGACTTATGCGCCCGTTACACTGCTCATGCGACGTCGACGCGCGGCAACCATTCCAACCAATGCCGCACCTGCGAGCGCTAGCGAGGTGGGTTCGGGAACCGCAGAGATGGTACCCGGCGATCCGACTTCCGCTCCGTTGAAGCTTGTGAAGGCGCCATTCACACCCGCACTGCTGAGCAGCGAGATGGTGGCCTTATTCAGACCGGCAGCATTGTCAAACGTTCTCCCAGTGGTCGATGCCCCGAAATCAACGCGGAGTTGGGAGACTCCCGCAGCATTGAACAAAATGACAGAGTCACTGTTAGTACTAAGTCCAAGACCGCTACCAGAGTAGTTGCCAAACGCCAAACTGCTGGTGCTGGATCCATACCAAACTTGATTGAATGACGAGATTTTTCCTGCGAGTTCCGCATCAGTGGCTTCCATGAAGATTACAGACTGGCCCGCAGCGATCGACGAAATGTTGTTCAGTGCAGCGGAAGCAGCAAAACTGTTAGAGCTATCATCCATCCTCCAACCGCTGATGTCGAATGCACTCGCTCCGGTATTGGTGAGTTCAAACCAATCCGACGCGTACGTGCCATTCCCGCTTCCCGCTGCATAAACCTCGCTGATGATCAAATCAGCAGCGGCAAAACGAGCGCTCCCCAACACGCAAAGCAACCCAATCACCCATCGCATCATGATGTATTTCCTGTCTCAAAGGTACCTTTTTCATCTACAAACATACCTAAGATAACTTTGCACTAGCCGACGGGTGAGCGTCGAGAGATGAAGATAATGTCAAGGATGCGCAAAGTTTACCTGCTTAGTTGCCCGAGTTCCATGGCGCTCTGAATGCCTGATGGGCGTCCTTGTCTCTTGCCGGAATGGTTTGGCGGGACGTCACGTTGCTTCGCCCGGTTGCTCCCCAATGTGTGGGGCGCTGTCCGTCGCGATGGCCCGCGATCGTGAAAGCTTGCGTCTTTGCGAGAAACGGGCGATTCGGTACTTCCGATAAAGTCGATTGATTCGATGATCCGATGATTCCCACGGGGTACCGACCGAACGACGCAGCGGACCGGCCGACGAAAAGGGATCGCATTCCACGTCGGCTCTGGCGCGGAGCACAATGAAATGCCCGCGGTATTCACACCCGTGGAATCGCCTCCCGTGGCTCCTGTAACTTCACTTCACCAGTTGCCGGCAATGCAAAACCCTATGCGATTCCACCCGGTTCACTTCTCGGATGACAGAGGGGATCGCCGTCATGCCATCGGCCTCCTCGCCCTATCCGGACTGTGCGCGTTGGTGGGCTGCAATGGGATCGGTCGACCATGGCACGCTCTGCGGGCAAGCTCCTTCGAAGGATCGCATGAGGTGTTCGGGGAGCAGCAAGACACGCGAGGGTCGATCGTGCCCCTGCCACCCGTGGAACCAGCGGTCACACGTGGGACAACATCCATTGCAAGCGATTCAACGCTGAAGCTAGCAAGTTGGCACCCGACCGACGAAATTGCGGGGACAACGACCCTGAACGCTCCCGTTGCGGAAGCAAACGTCACGCTGGACGACCTGCTATCGCTGGCCTGTGCGAACAATCCCGCCATACGCGAGCTGGCGGCCACCACTCAAATCGCCGCTGGGTATCGAACGCAAGTCGGTCTCTATTCGAATCCGATTCTCGGCTATCAAGGCCAACAGCTTGCCGACGCTGGAACCGATCAGCACTTGGTCTTTGTCGAGCAGCAAATCATCACCGGGAACAAACTGCAATTGAATCGGGCT
>JBKCUI010000075.1:0-43031 GCA_046318495.1 Pirellula sp.
GAGTGGATTCATTGCGTTGAACCCCATTGAAAACGAAGGGTCAGGAGTGAAATCGTCTCGCGGCCCAACGATCGAGCCCTTTCCGAATCCAACGCGGTCTTCGTGGCAGCTAACTCTTATTCTCTCGCGAACGCATAACGCTCAGTCAGCCTTGAGTCTACCGAAGCCGTTTTGGAGCCACAAGCATTTCGGTGAGCGATGAACGTGAGTCCAGTCTTACTAGCGGCAACGAGCTGGTCCCAGGACCTCGGGTGTCCCCGCCCGCAACCGGAGTTTCCCGCGGGAGTTTGCAATGTCCAGGAACCGGGGGGCACGCAAAGACGCAAAGACGCAAAGGAAAGCCATTTCGCGATGGATCGAACCGTTGAGCCGTGCCGGACAAGAGATGGAAGCTGGATCCGGGCTATCGAGCATGTTCAATGGGGAAATCGCGTGGTCGGTCGATCCAACGAAGCGGCAAGGATACGATAATGCCTCCCATCGGCTGGCTTGGGAGTTCCCTTTGCGTCTTTGCGTCTTTGCGTGCCCCACACGGATCGGACGTGAGCGGCAATATGGCCCCTGCGGCGACCAACAAGTTCAGCTATCGTGAATCGCATGAAGCATCACTTCGGTGCACCCTGTTGTTTACCTCTTTTCGTACTCGTACTCGTACTTGTACTCAGCGAGTCCGCGTTTGCGTACGAGCGGTACTCGTACTCGAATCGTCCTTCGATCCGGCTTATCGGTCCGCAACAATCGAGACTGCTTCGATGAGCGATCGGCATCAATGCGCGTCGAACAGCCGTCGAGTACGACTACGAGTACGAGTACCGTTGCACTGAGTAAGAACTGGAGCAAATCCGGGGCAGCGTCGGCTGGGGTGGTAAATGCGCGAATAGCCAATGGCTGCAAAAAGAGGGTTGATGTCAGTAATCATCCAATCCTTCGTTTGAGTTCATCGGATTGTTCGTCGAGTTGGTGGTTGGGCGGCGTTCCATGTACCGCCTGATCACGAACCCAAGTACGCACGAGATCCCAAAGCAAACGACCGCGTTCGGAAGGTTGAACAACCCGGAAATGATTCCAGCAGAAATGGGATTTCCAAGTCCGAAGCTGTGCATGGCGCTATCCTTGTCAAAGGCAAGCAGATATACGGATAGCATCCCGCCGTACAAAATGCATTGAGCAAGGAACAGAAAAGAACCAATCTTCGAAGCTGTCCTGATTGAAACACCTCCTAGTGTCATGAGTAGAAGCGATATCAAAACGCATGCCGCGATGAGGAACGCAGGTGCAAAGAACGAGTGCCGGGAGCTGAAAGCAGCTACTTCTAGTGCGACAAGAAGCGTCAATAGGAACAAGGCCCTCGTGGAGAACTGTCGCATGCGATCACCAGAAACCATCAGGATCCCACTCTTCGGCGAACGACCGAATCCATCGAGTACGAGTAGGAGGCGATTCGTCGGTCAACGTCAGCTCCGTGCAGAGAATGATCAAAACAAGGTTGTTACGACTAACGTGATTCCGGACGTTTGCTCTTAACCACGAAATACACGAAAGACACGAAACAGGAAAAATGCTTGTTGCACGCGCGTTTCGTGTTTTTCTTCCCTTTCGTTGTTCCTGGTTCCTAGTTCGCGATGTCCAAGAGCCAACACGGCAATGGGGTGAAGGTTGCATCACCAACAATGACTGTTCAGGTTTTCTCAGGCCATAAGCGATTGGGATGCGAGGAGGGCGATGAGGATGTGTGAGGCTCAAGGGATTGAATGGAAATCTGCGAGAGTGGGATGTTTGTGCGTGGCGTGGCGCTGCGTGAAACCCCTCACCCCCAGCCCCTCTCCCCGAAGCGGGGCGAGGGGAGCGATGATGGTGCGGGGGGCCAGCCAGCTGGGTGGGTGAGGGGAGCGATGATGGTGCGGGGGACGAGAGGCGAGCTAGGTCGAGGATCGATTAGGAGAAGGGTACCCGTTGGATTACGAGGTCCTGTTGGCGTTGCTAGCGAATCCGATTCCCACGACTCTGGTGGGATGTTTGCCACGGGATCTCGACGACGCGTTACGATAAACCCGTGTCGTCTTGCCCCCCTCGCCCCGCTTCGGGGAGAGGGGCTGGGGGTGAGGGGCTTCACACACATTCATTCCGCCGCTGACACCATGAAGCGATCCCGTGCACGATCCTCCGATGCTATCGAGTTTGCCCGTGCTCAGCGACGTACCTCAAACGAGTTCTCCGACACCGTGTGGCAATGGATTCGGAATCGCCAGGTCGGTGGAGTCAAGTTGCGCCGTGAGTATCCAATTCCTCCCTATACCGTAGATTTTTGCGCGATCGAACCGAAGCTTGTTATCGAAATCGATGGTGTCGGCCATCTGTCTGAGGGTGGCCAATTGCATGACCAGATTCGCGATCGCTTTCTTAACTCCTTGGGATACCAAATCCTTCGGATCCCAGGGTATGAAATACTGCGAGAGGATGGAGACGCGATCAAAAAGATTCGGATGTTTGTGGAAAGGGATAGATCTAACCCCTCACCCCCAGACCCTCTCCCCGAAGCGGGGCGGGGCGCGGGGAGCGATGATGCATAAAGCTAAAGACAGGGCGCGGGGAGGTTGGTTGAAAACAATCGTGACGCTCGCGGAAGTCACCTGAACTTGCGATCATTCGATCCATCAGCATCACCCGCGCATGTTCCGCATCGACCGATCAAGCCGCCGCGCCGCGGGCAGGATGGGCGACGAACCAATCCCACAGTGGACGCAACGACGCCGCTTCCTCGCGACTCGCTTGCTTTTGCGCATACGCGATGCGGCTGTAGCTCCACCCTAACTTGGCCAGCGGCTCCGCAACCACTTGATACTTGTTCCCGAGCCGGCGGAGATACTCGTCCGGGGTTTCATCTTCGCGGCGCGGCACTCGATGTTCTCGCCCCCAAACCATCGCGGCTTGAAAAAGCGATTGCACGGTCTTGTTGGGATCGGATGCGGTCGCAAACGGATTCGACAGGCTCGCAAAATCCTGAACGGCCGGTACCGCGATTGCAGGATTCGATTCGTCCGGCGCGAGGTCGGGCTGGTCGTCCCCGCGGAACCAAGCCAACCAAGGCGCGAGCCACTGTCGCAAGGACTGCAGGATCTCGCGGCGATACCAAATACCACAGATCACGGTGACGGCAAGCAAGATCGCAACAAGCAACCATTGCAACGCCGCGCCGAGATTCCACTCGAGCGAATACGATGGTGTCGGTGGTGGCGTGGGTTCCTTCTTCAACGGAGCTTGGCCGGGTTCTTGTTGTGGACCTTTGCCCGGCGCGGGTTTCGTCGCATCGCGCTGGGGCTGGGCGCCTCCCTCTTTCGATTGAGCTGCGTCGGGGTTGGAGGGACGGGCATTCGCATCGCTGCGATCGCCATTTTTGGACGGCTGCTGATTGGGTTCTTGCGAATCGGAGGGCTGCTGATTTGATTGGGAATCCGCTGAAGGCTGGTCCGATTTAGCGCCTCCCTTGGACTGGCCTTGCGAAGAAGAGGAGGAGGGCGACGTTCCCTCTGAGCTCTTGGAGGACGATGGTTCTGAGCGCTCTCCCGAACCCTTCGATGCGCCCGAGGAGTTGTTGGCGCTGGGTGTCTTGGATGGACTGGTCCCTGGACCGGGGTTGCCTTGATCGCCACTGGGATCGTTGCTCTTGTCGTTGGTACCACCAGCTCCCGATGCAGAAGGGCTTGGCGATGCCGCATTCGGTTTGTTGGAAGGCGACGCGGACGAGGGGGCCGCGTTAGCAGCCGGCTTCGCCTCTGCCGGTTTGCCACCGTTGGAGGGTTGTCCGGGCGCCTTTTGTTGCGATGGGGCTTGCTGGCCCGGCGCTGGTTTGTTGCCTGCTCCTTCGTTCCCCCAACCGTGTTGGCTGGAGGTCAAGTCGGTGCGACTGGTGATGCGGAACGGTGCGGTTAGTCCTGATGAACTGAGCATCGGCAGCGGCAGCAGAGCCATCCCTGTGACCAGAATCAACACGGCCACACCGCCTGAGATCAACCACTGAATTGCCATGGCTGGCTGCATTTCGATCTCGCGTTCGCGGGCGTACTGGCGAACCGACAACAACGAGATCACGACCAACAGCGCCATCGCCGAGAACAAGAATGCGATCATGCAGACCAAGGCCAACCGCCGCGCATTCGGGGATGCGATCATCCACTGCCCGACACCGAACACGGGCAATGCGATGAGGGAGAAGTAGAGGACCCAGACTCCCGGATTGTGTCGTTTGCGTTTCTTCGAATCGTCCGCAGCGGGATCATTGACCGCACGTTTGGTCCGAGCCGGTTTCAGAATGCCGAGCGATTGGAGGAGTCCTTCCCCATTGCTTTCGCGAGCATGGTCGACTGCCGTGCAATCCATGGTGATGCGGTCGGCCAGATAGATGATCAAGCCGAGGAATGCGATCAAGATCGGCAAGCTCAAGGGTGCGAGTTTGCCATCGAGGACAAAGAACCGGGGCGCCACGAGCAGCGTCGCGCCAGAGAGAAGGGCCAAGTACACCATCGATTGAGCGCGCGATTGCTCGATGGCGATGCGTGTGATGAGCACGGTCGCGAGAGTAAAGAGCCCGAGGATCCAGAGCAATCGTGCGAGAAAGTCTCCTTGGTACAGAGCGATCATCAAGAAGAACACGAGCGATCCGATCATCGTGATGATCAGGACCGGGGACAGGGCGGCCATCGCGTAATCGAACGACGTCGGCTTGAGCGAAGTTCGCGGCGGTAGGTTTTGCGACATGGCTGGACGCCTCGTGATTGCAGTGACAAGCCGGCCCGCGGCATTCGGCTCGCTCGGCCCGAGGCTTCATTGTAGGCAAACGAGGGGACGCCTGGGAGGATTTGGGCTACGGCCGCGCGTCGGGATTGGGGGCTGGCGGGTTGGAGGCAGCTCCGTCGTCCAGCGTTCCGGGGTCCGACACAAACCGATAGCCGGCGTCGCGAATGGTCAAGAAGTGCTTGGGGTGGGCGGGATCGACTTCGAAGGTTTTGCGCAAACGCAGCAGAAACTGGTCGACGCTTCGCGTTTGCATTTCGCCGCTGAGGTCCCAGACTTCGGCCAGCAATTCTTGGCGGCTGATGACCCGGCCTTCGTTCTCGACGAAGTAACGGAGCAACTGCAATTCTTTGTGAGTCAGTTTGACATCCTTGTCTTCGACGCGGACTTCGTAGGTTTCAAAGTTGGCGTAGGCTCGACCGAAATGGATCTCGTTGACCTTGGTCGAAAGGTGCGTGGTTTCGGGGCGCGTTTGTTTGGGATACAGTCGCAGCAAGTTCTTGACGCGGGCCAGCAGTTCATCCAAGTCGAACGGCTTGGTCATGTATTGATTGGCCCCCACGTCGAAGCCGCGCGTGCGGTCTTCGGACAAGGAGCGAGCGCTCAAGATGAGGATCGGGACCAGGATCTCTTCGTCGCGGATCTTTTCGCAAACGGCGTAGCCGCTCATCCCTGGAAGCATCAAGTCGAGAATGATCAGATCGAAGGCATAGTGATCGGATTCGATCAACCGCAGAGCGGTGGGGCCGTCGGCTACGAGCGTGACGCGGTAGCCTTCGGCTTCCAAGTTGTACTTCAGGCCATTGGCAAGGTGGGTTTCATCTTCCACCACCATGATCCGAGGTTTCATGGGGCGTTTACTCGTTGGGAGGAGATGCGGGATGAGCGCACGAGGCGCGGAGGAACTCGGGAAGGTCGGGCTGCTGCCAGGCGCTCATGCCACCGTCGACCAACATGGTTTGACCGTGGATGTGCGTGGCCAGATCGCTCAGCAGGAACGCTGCCATCGGTCCGCAAACATCGGCATGTGGGACTTCGCCGTTGGGGGTGTGCAATTGCATCCAACGCCGTACCGCCGGATCGCGTGCGAGGACTTGGTCGGTCAACGGCGTGCGGACCAACCCGGGCGCCATCGAGTTGACTCGAATGCCGTGTGGGGCCAGCGCGATGCAAAGCGAGCGGACCAGTCCCGCGACACCGGCTTTGGATGCATCGTATGCGGTGTGGTCGGGTTCGGCCAACAAGCCATTGATCGATCCGGTAAACACGACGCGACCGGCGATGCCGTTGGCGATCCAATGCCGCGCGAAGGCTTGCGTCAAGAAGTACCCGACCTTGAGATTCAGATGCATCGTGCGATCGTAGGTGGCTTCATCCATCTGCAAGAATGGGGTGTCGATGAAGACTCCGGCGTTGCATGCGAGCAGATCGATTCGGGGGAATCGCTGCAGCAGCGGACGGACCAACCGTTCTTCGACCGTCGACCACGGTTGGGCCAAATCGCAACACAGCAACAGGGAGTCCGGCGTGTGGGCTTGGCAAGCTCGGAGCGTGGATTGGGCGAGGGCATCGTCGCGCAGTCCGTGGATCGCGACGGTGGCTCCTGCGCGAGCGAGGGTGGTTGCGATGCCGGCGCCGACTCCTTGCGTCCCACCGGTCACCAAAGCGATGTGGCCGCGAAGATCGATCATTGGGAGGTCAGCGCATCGGAGGGTTGGCTCGCATCGGGAACGTCGCCGGTGTTGCGTTGTTTTCGTCCGTTTCGACGCTGGATGGCGGCCCCGACAAAACCCGCGAACAAGGGATGGGCTTGGGTCGGTTTGCTCTTGAACTCGGGATGGAACTGCACTGCTAGGAAATGCGAATGGCTGGGGAGTTCGAGGATTTCGACCAAACCGCCATCGGGGCTCAGGCCAGAGAACTTCATGCCGTGGGCTTCGAACTGCTGGCGATAGATGTTGTTGAACTCGTATCGATGGCGATGCCGTTCCGAAACAAAGTCGGCGTTGTACGCGGCATGAGCCAGCGTGCCGGGAACCAAATGGCAGGCTTGTGCTCCGAGGCGCATGGTGCCTCCCATTTGGGTTACTTGCCGCTGTTCATCGAGCAAGCAGATGACGGGGTGCGGGGTTTCCTTGTCGAATTCGGTGGAGTGGGCGCGTTGCAAGCCGATGACGTTGCGACCGAACTCGATGGCTGCGCATTGCATTCCCAAGCAGATGCCAAAGAACGGGATGTCCCGTTCGCGGGCGTAGCGGATGGCTTGGACTTTGCCTTCCACGCCGCGTTCACCGAAACCGCCGGGGATCAAGATTCCGTCGTAGCCGGACAGGAGGCGTTCGGGGCCTTGCTCTTCGATATCGCTGCTTTGGATCCGCGCGATGCGGGCGTTGCATTGATGGTGGATGCCGGCGTGATCCAGCGACTCGTAGATCGATTTGTAGGCGTCTTTGTGCTCGGCGTATTTGCCGACGACGGCGATGCTGATCTCGTGCTTGGGATAGCGGAGCGCGTACATTAAGCGGTCCCATGCATCCAACCGCAGCGGCTTTGCATTGAGTCCAAAGCGTTTGGTGATGAACTCGTCGAGACGGTGATCGCGTAGAGAGAGGGGGACTTCGTAGATCGAGAAGTCCTTATCCTTTTCCTCGATGACCGCTTTGACGTCGACGTTGCAAAACAGAGCAATCTTTTCGCGTTCTTCGCGTGAGATGCTTTGTTCGCATCGGCAGATCAGCATGTCGGGTTGGATCCCGATTTGACGGAGTTGGCCGACCGAGTGCTGGGTTGGTTTGGTTTTGATTTCGGCGGCGGCTTTGAGATAGGGGACGAGAGTGAGGTGGATGAACAAGCAGTTCTCGCGACCGACGTCTTGGGGGAATTGCCGGATGGCTTCGAGGAATGGCAAGCTCTCGATGTCGCCGACGGTGCCACCGATTTCGGTGATCACGATATCGGTGTCGGGATCGGCCAATCGCAGAATGGCTTCTTTGATCTCGTTGGTGATATGCGGGATGACTTGAACGGTTTTCCCCAAGAACTGGCCGCGGCGTTCTTTTTCGATGACGCGCAAGTAGATCTGGCCGGTCGTGGAGTTGGAGTCGCGGGTGAGGGGGCCGCTGGTGAAGCGTTCGTAGTGGCCGAGATCCAAGTCCGTTTCGCTGCCATCATCCAGCACGTAGACTTCGCCGTGCTGGTACGGGCTCATCGTGCCCGGGTCGACGTTGATGTAGGGGTCCAGCTTTTGCATGCGGACGCGCAATCCGCGGGCTTCGAGAAGCATTCCGATCGACGCGCTCGTCAAGCCTTTTCCGATCGAGCTCACCACCCCACCGGTGACAAAAATATGCTTGGTCATGGAATCCTTCAGTCGTCACAGTCGCAGAAAATTTCGTTCACGCCACTGTTCGTCCATCTTACAGGTCTGCCGGCGATTAGACAAATCCAATGAAACCGCGACGGCGATGGCTGCTGAGCTTGCAGGCGCGGTAAAATGGCATTAGCTTACGTGGTTCTCGGTCCTGCGGTCGCGCTAGATTTCCGAGCGGTCGATCGCCAATCCTTTTTGTTCTTGGGCGAGTTTTTATGCCAACCTCGATTTCCACTCCACGTGCCGCACGAAGCGAATGGCTGCTTCGAGCCCGCCCCTTTTCGCTGGCTCTCGCGGCAGCCTTTTCGGTTTTCGCGCTCTTGATTCGCTTTGCTCCGTTGCCGGAGAATTTTGCGATGTTCGGGGCGTTGGCGATGTTCTGCGGCGTGTTCCTGACCGGGACGGCTCGCTGGTTGTTGCCGTTGTTGGTGCTGCTTGTCGCCGATTGCATCGGTCATTTCGGCAATGTGCCGGGCATGGGCTTTTACAACATTCCGTCGATGGTGTTGAACTACGTCGGCTTCGCCGCATTTTCGGCGGTCGGTGCAGGCTGGTCGTGGTGGATGCAGCGCCGTCCGATGCCGGCCTTTGCCGCGTTGGCCCTGTTGCCGTTGGGAATCCTCGCCGGTTCGGCCGCCTTCTTTGCCATCAGCAACTTTGGGGCGTGGCTGGATCCTCGCATGGGTTACGACCAAACCGTAGCTGGGCTCGGCCGCTGCTACTGGATGGGATTGCCTTTCTGGCGTTCCACGTTGGCTAGCGATCTGTGCTTCGGCATCGCCTTCGCCGCCGTCGCCGTGGTCGTCGGCGAAACCTTGGGCCGCAGCATCAAGTCGGCAGCGTAAAGAGGGCTGCCCAAGATGGGCGGGTGGGCCGAGCTGGTTCCCGATCCCTTGCTAGCCGCTAAAAGCGACTCTCAGCGTACAACGAAGCCTGCATCCCAAACGGTGCAGGCTTCTTCTTTTCGCGGAGCGTGCCGCAGGGGGGCGCCGGTCGTCGTGACCGGCTGGGCATGCGTCACCGCCTCGGCGGGTCCGTTCAGGTGAGAGCCCGTCAGCGGCGCCGCAGGGCCCCGCGTGATGGTTGGTGCGTGATTGGTCACTCGACCGGCATTGCTGTCTAGTCGGGCGTTGATGGCTAGACGGGCGTTGATGGCTAGACGAGCATCGGGCAAATGTCGAACCAAGCTCGACCTTGTTGCTCCATCCATTCGCTGCTTTGCGACGGTCCCCACATGCCGATGTCGTAGGGGTAGAGCGTCGGAGCCGCGGGACTCTTCCACGCCGCGATGATCGGGTCGATGATTTTCCAAGCCGTCTCGACTTCGTCGCTTCTGGCGAACAATCCGGGATCGCCGAGCATGGCGTCCAGGAGCAGGCGTTGGTAGGCATCGGGAAGTTCTTTGCCGCTGGAATCGAACCGGAAGTCGAGTTCGCTGAGTCGCAGCCGCATGTCCGAGTCGGGGACTTTGGATTGAAAGTAAAGCTGCAGCCCTTCTCCGGGTTGAATTTGGATCACCAAGCGGTTGGCTTCGGGGCGATAGGCTTTCTGGTCCCCAAACAGCATGAACGGGGGTTCGCGAAACTGGATCACGATTTGGGTGGTGCGGCAGCTCATGGCTTTGCCGCTGCGCAGATAGAACGGCACTCCGCGCCAACGCCAGTTGTCGATGTAGAGCTTGAGCGCGGCAAAGGTTTCGGTTTGGCTGTTCTCGGGAACGCCCTCTTCGTCTTGATAGCCGGAGTACTGACCGCGGACGCCCATCTCGGCAAAGTCGCTGCCGCGGTAGGGTCGAACGGCTTGCAAGACTTTGACCTTTTCATCCCGGACAAACTCTCCGGTGTAGCGCACCGGGGCCTCCATGGCGGTGACCATCATGAGTTGGAAGATATGGTTTTGAAACATATCGCGCAGGACACCGGACTTGTCGTAGTATCCGCCTCGGCGACCGACTTGGACTTCTTCGGCTACCGTGATTTGCACGTGATCGACGTAATTGCGATTCCAGAGCGGTTCGAAGATCGTGTTGCCAAATCGCAGCACCAAGATGTTCTGGACTGTTTCTTTGCCCAAGTAATGATCGATGCGATAGATTTGGTCTTCGCGAAACGTTTTGTGGATGGACTCGTTGAGTTGCTGGGCGGTCGCCAAGTCGGTGCCAAAGGGTTTTTCGATGACGACGCGACGCGAGCCGTGGTTGTCGACGTTGAGTTGCGCTTTGCCGAGTTGTTCGATGGCTTGCGCATACAGTTGAGGCATCGTCGATAGGTAATAGACGCGTTCGGTGGGTTTCGACTGTTCGATTTCGTTGAGGAACTGGGCCAGCTTGTGAAAATCGGCTTCGTTTCCGATATCGCCGGGGTGATAGTAAATCTCTTTGGAGAATTCGGCCCACGACTCGCTGTCGAAGTCACCTTTCACGAATTTGGAGGTGCTTTCGGTGAGCTGCGCCCGCCATTCTTCCGACGTGAAGTTGCTGCGGGCCACGCCGACGATGCGGCTCGGTCGTGGGAGTTTGCCTCGTTGAAATTGCCGATACAGGGCAGGGATCAGTTTTCGACTCGTCAAATCCCCAGAGGCTCCAAAAATCACCATCGTGTGCGACATGCGAAGTTTCCCGTTGACATCAAAGAGGGATGAAGCGTCCAAAACGTATCGAGCGAGCCATCGCCCTGGCCGACTGCAGCCCGAATTGCGATCAGAAAAGATCCGATGCTACGTCGTTACATGATGGTTTGGCCGCACGCCGCCATTGTGACCGACCGTTCCGTTCAATACAACGTGGCTGATCGGAATCCTATTCCCAATGCCTTAAGCCCCAACGATGGAACATGCCTGCCAGTTTGCTTTTGGTCCGCCACGCACAGTCTGCGAACAACGCCCAACACGAATCGCTTCGCATTCCCGACCCACCGATCACCAAACTGGGTGAAGTGCAGTCCCAGCGGCTGGCGTTGGCGATGCCTGCATGGAACCCAACGCTGGTGCTCGTCAGTCCGTTCCTGCGATCGATCCAGACCGCGATGCCGCTGGTCGCCAGCACCGGCGCGCCCGCGCGCATCCGCCAAGACATCTTCGAACAAGGAGGCTGCTATCGAGGCTACCGCATCGACGATCGCCAGCCCATGCCAGGCATGAACCGTGACGAGCTGGTATCGCTGTGTCCGAACTGGGACATCGATCCGAGGATTGGACAACAGGGCTGGAACGATTTAACCGCGTACGAATCCATGGAAGCAGCTCGAGCCCGGGCGCGGCGCGTGGTGGCATCGATCGCTTCGGATGCTACCCTTCGCGAACATCGGGTCGCCATGATCATCCATGCAGACTTCAAACTGCGGATGCTTGAAGCATGCCTGGATCGCGATGACTTGGAAGAACGATTGGGGGACGTTATCAACACATCGATCACGCGACTGACATATGCGGCCGGTCGCTGGAAGTTGGATGTTTGGAATAGCCATCAGCATTTGGAACCGGAACTGGTAACGTCCTAGCTGATCGTTGCATATGAGCGCGCCGTCGCGCTAGCAGCCGGTAACCAAGCCGCCGACAGACTTAGGACCAACGAAAGGCCTTGCGCAGCATAGCCAGGCTCTTGGGGATGGCCGTCGCAGCGTTCTCTTTGCCTTCGAACTCCAGCGAGATCCACCCTCGGTAGTTGTGCTTGCGCAGCATTTGGCCGATGCGTTGGTAGTCCAAATCCAGCTCGTACCACTCGCCTCCACCGTAGTAGGTTTTGGCTTGAACGAGCACTGCCTTGGGCGCGAGCATCTCGAGTTTCTCGTACGGGTTCTCGAGGAAGTTGCCTGTGTCGAGGGTGACTTGCAGCCAGGGGGAAGCGACCGCATCGACGATCCGCAGCACGCCTTGAGGGGTCAAGCCAAGTCCCCAGTGATTCTCTAGTCCCAGCACGACGCCGCACTTCTCGGCGGTGGGTAGGCATTTTTCCAACGCATCGATCACCCAGGGAAACCCGTCTTCCTCGGTGTAGCCGGGCAATGGCGGTTCGATGCCGCGATTGGCCATCAGCTCGTCGAAGTTCTTGCTGGTGCCCCATCGGCCGGTGTTGACCCGCATCGTCGGGATACCGAGCTTGTAGCACAATTCGATTTGCCCGATCGTCAATTCAATGTTGAGTCGGCGAACTTCGGGATCGGGGGAAACGAAGCCTTGGTGGGTGGACATGCCGTAGAGGGGCAATCCAGCGAGCAAGGCGCGGCGCTTGATGGCTTGGCACGCGGCATTGCTGAGCATCTCGGTCTGCGAGATTTGATACAGGAGGATTTCGACGCCATCGAATCCTTGCTCGCTGGCGAAGTCGATGCATTTGGCGACGTCTTTGAACTCTTCGTTCTTGAAACGCCAGAGCGAGTACGTCGACAGTCCGATGGGGTTGGTGGTCCGGGCTCCTTCGCCCCCTGCTGGAGATGCAGAAGCCAACGGGGCGATTGGGGCGATCGAAGCCAGGGCGGCGGAACCCGCCATCCATCGGTGGAAATCTCGGCGTAGCATCGGAACTCCTCAGCAAGACTAGAGTGAACTCGGGTTAGATATCGAGGGGATCGGTTCGGCGGAGAGAGCAAGCGACCCGCGGACCCTTCCCTAAGGTTAGTTGGTTCCCAAAAAGTTCGCGAGCAGGCGCAGTCCGTTGGCTTGGCTTTTCTCGGGGTGAAACTGCGTTGCGACCAGATTGCCACGTTGGACAGCGGCGCAGAACGGATGACCATAATGGCTCGTCAACCAAACATCGTCGGGATCGCGGGGAACCGCGTAGTAGCTGTGCACAAAGTAGAAGTAAGGAGAGTTGGGCATTCCGGCCAGCAGCGGGTCGCCCTCGCGCGAGGAGGTCACTTGATTCCATCCCATGTGAGGCACCTTCAGAGCCAATGCAAGCGCCGGCGCAGCGGCAACGCCGTCGGTTGCTTCCGACCAGCTAGCGGATGAGGCCGCAGACGCGCTTGCCTCGTGCGATGGCTCGTCCCCTTGGAATCGGACCACTTCCCCGCGCATCAATCCGAGGCCTTCCCAAACGCCCCCTTCGTAACTCCGTTCGAAGAACAGTTGCAATCCCAAGCAGATACCCAAGAGCGGTTTGCCACTGCTGGCCCAAGCGTGAATGAATGGCACCAATTCGCGACGCTTGAGTTCGAACATGGCATCTCGAAACGCACCGACGCCAGGCAGGATCAAGTGTGTGGCGGATGAGAACGCGCCCGGATCGCCGCTGACGATCGGTTCGCCACCGCAGCGCGCGATGGCCTTCTCGACGCTCCTAAGATTCCCCATCTCGTAATCGATAATGCCGACGATCGGTTTCATCCTGCCACTCCAAAAAACGAGAGCCGAACAAGCTCTGAGAAGGAAATTCAATTTGCACAGGGGTTGTCGCGAAACGAGACAGCGTTCCGCGGAAAAAATGACAGTCCTGCCCCCCACAAGGCAACCCGATTTCTGGCAAGTTGTAAGAAAAATCTACAAGAATGGAAATCTCGGAGGCCACAAATCGTCCTTAAGGGAGGAGTGCGGCAGCGTTTTCCAAGGTTTTTTCGACAATTCAAACTTGTAATTGGATTCGCACGGTTTGTGGCCCGGTTCTTGCTCTTCCTTTTTTCGTCCGCTTTGGAAACTTGGTGTGAACCAATGGTTGGTTCACGTCGTCGAATTCAAAAGGGGATGGATGACCCAACGTGTCCTAGGCATCGCAGAAGAATCTGAGAAAGCCGGGAACTATTTCGAGTCGCATCGAATCGATAGCAAGCCACATGGGTTTGCAAGGAAGAGATCGTGACAAAGTCGATCGGTCGTCCGGGTAACTGTGAGCAACCTCCAAAGATTGGAGTCGGTCCCGTTTCGTCAGAATGTTCATCGCGGCCGGGAGCCGCATGGAAAACCGAACACAGCTGGCAGGGCAGGAAGCGAGAATATCATGAATAGCGACTATCGAATTGCACTCATCCGAGAACTACGAGACCAACAGGTACGGTTCGCTCCACGCGCAAAGCGCAGCGAACAAGCGGATCGCGCAGAGCGACTCCTGGCCGAGTTGGATCCGTCGAAGGACTATCCATTCGATTTCTTGTTCTTTCGCGTGACCGACGTCCGTCCCGAGTCGAACCATGTTCGCTTGGTCAAAGGTGACGATGCTGTCCACGACTTGCGTCTGTTCGTCGAGGACATCACCGATTCGATGAATCTTCGTCTCGAAGAAGCCAAGGAAGTGGTCCACACCGTCGAAGACTTGAGCAAACTGTTCAACGTCTCGACCAAGACGATCTCGCGTTGGCGCGATCAAGGATTGGTCTCCCGTCGATTCGTCTCCGAAGGACGAAAGCGTGTGGGATTCCTCCACTCCAGCGTCGAACGCTTCGTTAAGCAGAACAAAACCCGCGTCAAGCGCGGTGAACGATTCAGCCAAATGTCGGATGCAGAGCGAGACGAGATCATCGATCGCTCCCGACGCATCGCCGCCACCGGTGCCAATCTGTCCGAGGTTGCTCGAACGGTGGCCACCGATGTGCAACGCAGCGTGGAAACCATTCGCTACACCATCAAGAACTTCGATCGCAAGTACCCAACCATGGCCGTGTTCCCAGAACAACGCGAAACGCTGTCCGAAGAGGACAAACGTGCGATGTTCCAACAACATCAGCGCGGTGTCTCCACGGTGGTGCTTGGAAAACGCTACAAGCGAACGCGCAGCAGCATCGTTCGATTGCTCAACGAGCAACGCGCCCAACGCGTTTTCGAACTGCCTTTGGACTACATCCACAATTCCGAGTTCGAGGTCGATGCCAACGTCGATTCGATCTTGGCCGATGTTCCAGCCAAAGTCACCGGCTCGCGCAAGATGCGAGCGCCCAGCGGACTCCCGTCCTACTTGGCCTCGCTGTACGAAGTGCCGTTGCTCGAACCGCAACAAGAACATCATCTGTTCCGCAAGATGAATTTCTTGAAGTACAAAGCGAGCAAGCTTCGCGAACGACTCGACGTTTCGGCTCCCATCATCGCCTTGATGGACCAGATCGAAAAATTGAGCGAAGAAGCCATCGCGGTCAAGAACAAGATCGTTCAAGCCAACTTGCGATTGGTCGTTTCCATCGCCAAGCGGCATGTCGGTCCGACCGGCGATTTCTTCTCGCTGATCAGCGACGGCAACGTTTCCTTGATGCGAGCGGTCGAGAAGTTCGATTACTCGAGAGGGTTCAAGTTCAGCACGTATGCCCACTGGGCCATCCGCAAGAACTTCGCTCGCTCGATCCCGGATGAGTTCCGACATCGCGAACGCTTTCGAACGAGCTCCGATGAAGTGTTCACCGCCCATCAAGATGAGCGGGCCGATCACTTGGCAAAGGAAATCGATCAGCAAAATCGCGAAGACCAGATCCACAAGATTCTGCATACGCTCGATGAACGCGAACAGCAAATCATCGTGCTGCGATTCGGGTTGGATCGTGGCAAGGAACCGCGAACACTCAAGGAAGTCGGCGAAGAACTCGGCGTCACCAAGGAACGCATTCGACAACTCGAACTGCGAGCCTTGGCCAAGCTTCGCTCGGCGGCCGAACGCGAACGCATCGATGCTCCCGAGTAATCCTCAGGACGTACCCTGCATCGCTCCTTAAACAATTCGAGAACCCGCAGCGGTCACTCCCTGCGGGTTCTTTTCGTTTCCTAACCCATCCGGGCGAGCACTTCGCTAACACGCTCGCCCAGGGAGTCTTCAGCCGAGGCAACATCGGGGCCTTGCGCCAAGCAACTCAATACGGGAGTGCCTCGCATCAACCGGTCTGCCGTCGCGGGAATATCGGCGAATCCACTCCCATCGAGACCATCTGGACCGGCAAACCGCCAGCGGCGTTCCCACATCCATGCCAAGTCCTCCTCGTCAAGACTCCAGTCGGATATTGCATACACGATGGTTTTGGCCCACGCGCGATCTGGCAGACGCGAAGGCCTCTGCGCGGCGTGTTCTGCCAGCTTGGCAGCAATCGTATCTCCCTGCAACGCGCGAACATGCAGTTCCACCCAGGGAATCGACGCGCCCGCATCCAGCAGTTCCATGCTGGCCGACCATCGAGGATTGATCTCGAGCAGCCACCATCCGTCTGCACCCACCATCCAATCGGCACCCCATAACCCGCGAATCCCAGTCTCACGACGCACTCGCTCTCCAAACGCATTCAATCGCAGAGCAGCTGATGGCTCGATCGGGAAGGGTCCGACGCTTCCTCGATAAATGAATGGGGTCGGTGCCCAAGGCCACGTGCGATACCAAGCGCTGGCTGCGCCCAAGCAATGATTCTCACTCGAGGTTGCCAAGTAACTGACGCCGACCGAGATGCCTGACAGGTGTTGTTGCCAGAGCAGTGACCTCGTGGATGGGGCTGGCGGATCGACCCGTGGATCCCACGACGCGACCCCCAATCCACCTGCGCTGTGCGTGGACTTCGTCAGCCACGCAGGATGGCTCGTTGCCATGTCCTCTCGGCTAGGAGGACCTTGCTCGTGCCAGCGCGTTGCAGGAAACAGCAGACCACTTTCGGATGCCCAACGCTGCCAACGCCGCGGGTCGCGCAGTACCTGTAGGCTGCCCGGCTCGACACCGAGCTTGAACTGGGCGTTCTGCAAACCCATCATTAGCTCGGGACGGTTTTCCATCCCTCCTGCAATCATCGCCACCGCATGCGGAATCGTCTGGGCGATCCTGTTGCTCCACTCCAAAAGCGCGCTGCATGGAAAGCAGATGGCGCATTCGAGCAAATCCCGATCTTGAAAGTCATCGAAGACCACCGGGACATAGCCAGCCCGGCGAGCGCATTGCGCTGCGGCACGGCAACTGGCGCCGGCGAGAATCAGCGGTTGTTCTCCCCGACTCAACGCGCGAGCAAGCCTTGCGAGGTTTGCATTGGGATCTGTCATGCCTGGATACCGAACTGCCACGAGAATGGAAACGTTCGCCGACCTATCCTCGGCAATCCGAGGCTCATCGCATGCATTAGTTGCGGGGAGATGCGGGACGAGGATCGGGAACATCGATCGACCAGCAACTGACTTCATTCTCGAGCGCGACGAGCAGTTTCAAATCGCCGCCGACAGGAAAAATGGTTGCGGACACGATCCGCTGCCCAAAGGAGGCTTGATCCATGATCCTCAGATCGCCGGTGAACAAATGAAGGATGCGATTGGGGCCGCTGGCCAAGCCCAAAAGGGTTCCATCGCTGAGCCTGGATGTAGCCAGCAGTCGCGTTTGTTCCGGCCGAACGGTCAGCGGCCGATCGATCAGCTTCTGGTAAAGGTGGTTGCATGCGACCACTCCCGTCTCGCCGCTGGGAAGTTTGGCCAATAGCAACGCGGTGGGGGTCGAGCCGTGCCGCCCCCACAACCAGGCCCCGGGTTCCGGATCGGAGGCCAACGTCTCGAGCCTCGCTTCGAGCGGTTCGTCGCTTGCGGCAGGAACCAGCGGGATGAGATTGCGAACGTGGCTAAGCCGTCCACGGCTCGAGAGCGACTGCCATTCGCTTACGCGGCCTTTGCCATCCAGACCGGGGACCATGGCGATGGTATCCTCGCCGATCATCGCATCCAGGCGTTGCTCTGTCCTCGGATCGATCGCCAGCAGCCTGCCGGAGGTGGTCAGAATCGTCAGTTTGGAATCCGATGCGGCGCCTGTCCAAGCCGACGCGATCGGGCTTTCTGCCGACTGCGTGTTGTAGGTCGTAGCCGATTGTGCGGCGCCCGCCGGATTCAGGGGTGCAATCCAGAATCGGGGCAAACCCTCGGGGACGATCGACACCCACTGCCTCGACCAAGGATCGACCGCGGTGTGGATGCGCTTCGCTCCATCGGCTTGTTCCGTCTCGATGGTTGCAACGTGCTTGGGAGTTCCTTGTTCGGAAACGCCCCATAGCTTGCCTTGATCGTCGAGGGCGACCATCACCACCGAGTCTCCAACGCCGGTGAATAGCTTGGCAGTATCCGAGTCCGCAGTACCGGTACCATCGGCCATTTCGGGTGACCAAACTCCGGCTGCGCTCAAGAGCGGACTTTCAAAGGGGATGCGCCAATCGCGGCGCATGCCGTGCAGCGAGAATTGAAACTCCCGAATCGGATCCAGCTTGGCGGATTCCTCCTTGTCGATGGCCACGCGATGCAACGCCCCGATGAAGCGGGCTTGGTTGTCCGCATCCTGTTGCAATTGTCGACTAGCCAGATCCTCGCGGTTCTTGAGCTTGGTGATCAGATAAGGGATCGAACCAACCGCGGCCGACGTCATGACGTTTTCGGCTACTTGCACGCGCCGGCTGCGATCCAGGATGACGAGGCTGGGGACATTGGTCATCTGAAAGATCGACTCGGAGATTTTGGCGCGGTCGATGGCCAGTGGAATGTCGCAGCTCCAACGCTTGAGCGCGGCAGGCAATCCGGTATCGAATGGGTCGCCAACCAAAAACAGTTGGCAATCTCCGTGGAGTTCCTGCTCCGTGAGGACCCTGCGCATGTCCATCAAATCCTTGACAAAGGCCTCGCCGGCAGCATCGTCGCGGACCCAGCACAGAACGGTCCATGTCCGTTTGGGTTCGGCGGCATCGAAGAGCAGTTTTTCGTCGGAGTCCTTGAGGTCGAACGGTTCGAGCACGGTACCGAGAATGCGAGTCGATGCGATCGGCGGGGGCAAGACCAATCGCCGCACCGATACATCGGCAGGATCCTTTGGTACCGACCATGAACTCCAATCGATCGATTCGTCGTCCTTGGCGTTGCGCATTTCGATCTCGCAGCGAATTCGAGCTTGTTCTTGAGGCCCAGCCGACGGATAGAAGAGCTGCGGTGGCAATTCCATTTTGCGCAATAGCTGTTTCTTGGGATCGATCCAGAGCACCCACACGAGCCCTTGGCGTTCGACTTGAATGCGATCGCAGGCGAACCCATCGATTTCGCCCGATGCCAGAAAGCTCAGTTTGGTCCCTTCGCCCGAAAAGCCTTGGGGTGTTTCTTTGGCCAAGAGGAGTTCGAGCTGAATCGGAAGTCCGACTGGGGGAGCGAACAGCCCACCGAGGTTGTCGCTCATCAACCAATCCAAATCGATGCGATCGGGAAGCGGTCGAACCAAGCGTTGGTGCGGATAGGGATTCGCTGGGCCTTGGCAAACGGCCTCCCAGGTCGTGCTGGTCCAATGTCCTCGCACATTGTGGGCCGCGATCGCCAAGCGGTTGGGGCGTTCCCAGGCGACGCGAAAGGGTGTGGTGAAGGGCGGGGCGCCGGCCACTGCCACCGTCAATTGGCCTTCATCGACATAGCGTTTCATCGAGCGATACCGACCCAGGCAACCTTCGACGATCGCCGTTGCTTCACTGGCTGGGCGTCCCGATACCGGGGAATCGTTGGCCCCGCGCGCGGATGGACTGCCGGGGTCGTCATTCTTGTCGGCGCTGAGGGAGCCTTTGGCATCCGACGGCGGGCTGTTGCCGTCTCCTTGAAGGCCGACTGCATTCGATGCGTTCTTGCCATTCGGAGCGTTTGCATCGGGGTTGCATCCGATTCCGATGCAGGCGACGGCCAATCCGAGCCACCAACCTCGGCTAGTCAGCGCGAAGGCACGAGAGGGGGTAGAGACTGCGCGGATGCGAGCGGGCAAGCGACGTCGATTCATAAGGGCTGCGCTCTGAATGGCATGCGATAGACCGGGGACAACCATCTCGGATGCCAGTCGATCTGCGGACTCGCAGCCACGATGCCGCGACGCATTCGACCGAAGAAACGGCTGTGATGCCCGGAAATTATAGGGGCTTCCGACAATGCTGGCAGTCAGGAAGCATCGATCTGCCCCCCTCGGCAGCATGTGTGAGGCCCTTTCGGCGATCCGCTAGCATTCCAAAATCGAAGGTTACGCTGTCCTTTTCTGCACCAAATGCCGAAATCCAAGACAGGCGATGTTCTGCCATGGCCCGCCGTGACTCCAGCGAATTCGCTTGGAAGCGTCGACGGAACGCAATCATCGTGTCCACGGAAATTCCCGAACGTTGACAATCTAGTACGTCTGAATCCTCGATGCATCCAATTGAGCGCGGTCGAAAGAGTTCTTGGGTGCGATTCCCAGCTTGGACGTTTGCCGGCCTATTGAGCTGCATGGCGTTGACCATGTGCGAGGGTGTGTCCTTTGCACAGCCGGCCGATGGCGGCCGGTCAGAGCGTTCGCGCAGCGAACCGCAGGAAGGGACGAGCTCTCGCGAAGCGAAAGCTGCAGCCATCCGCGCGATCCCCTTCGATCAGCTCACCCCCGATGCCACGTCGCGGCTCAAGTCGGTGATCGACGACGCGAGCTACTTTCGTCGCATGCCGACGCAAACCGTCGAATGCGATCCGGACATGTACACGTTTTTGGTCCGGCATCCCGAAGTTGTGGTCAACATCTGGGACTTGATGGGAATCACCAAGGTCTCGCTCGATCGCATCGGCGAGTACCAGCTCGCTGGCGATGACGGCGCCGGAACGACGTGCAAGATGGAGTTGGTGTATGGTAGCAACTCACTGCACGTCTATCAGTCGGTCGGTGCCTACAGCGGAAATCTTTGGGCCCGCGAACTGCGAGGCAAGTGTGTAGTGATGCTGCACAATCGCGAATCCAAGTTCCCAGATGGCAGGCCCGCCGTGACCGCGTGGATGGACGCCTTCATGAAGCTCGACAACGTCGGGGCGGAATTGGTGGTCAAGACGCTCGGACCGCTCGTCGGGAAAACAGCCGACCATAACTTCGTTGAATGCGCGGGCTTCTTTTCGCAGATTTCTCAAACCGCGCGGACCAATCCATTGGGCTTGCAACAAGTTGGTTCGCGGTTGACGAAAGTGTCCCCCGCCATCCGCGAAGAGTTCATGCGCACGAGCATGAGCGTTGCCACGCGGCATTTGGGGCAATCCTCGGTCGAAGTCACCGAGACCACACCTGGAATCCCTACTTCTTCGAGGCGAGCTCTTTCTCCGCCCAGTGAAGCCGACGATGAGGATACCGACTCTCCAACGATCCGTCGCATGACGCGTATGGAAGAGCCAACGTCGCGTCGCCAGTAAGCTCTGCACGCCAGTAAGCTCCATACGCCATCGATGCCTTTCCGGTAACTGTTATCGCATTCCTGGTGGCAATCCATCGAGCTATCGAACGCTCCTCGGCGACCCTTCATCGCGACCTGCAAAATGCCATCGAGCCACCCGGAGGTGGCTCGACGTTGAAGGTTTCAAGTTCCAAAAGCCTCGGCTCTAGAACAGCTCTTCGAGGATATCGCCCAACGCATTGGCTCGCGTTGTGAGCGGTTCATCTTCGGGCATCGACCACACCCACTGATCGTCTTGCGAATCGCTGGGTTGACCCAAGTCGATTGCATAACTTGCCAGCAGGCTGTCGACCGCGGAGGTCTTGTTCGCAACCGTTTGCACGGCGGCTGCATTGCTTCTGCCCGAAGCGTTCTCGGAGGGCCGATCCACAGCAGGGGCTGCTGCGGTGGCTGCGACCCACAAGTCTTGCGATTCGCCTTCACCACCTGGATTGGACTTCGAAGAGTTGATGAAGTTGATCACGGCCAGGACGTCCAAGGGGCCGATGAAGCCATCGCTATCCACATCGAGGTACGGAGGTACATTCGTTGCGGGGAGCGTTGGACGGCTTGGCAATCCAGCGTTGATGTAGTTGACGATTTGCAGCACGTCGATCGGGGAGACGAACGTGTCCGCATTCACATCAAACCGATTGGTCGGGTTGGTGTATGGGTTGGCCACGACCGTCAGCAAGTAATCCTCGACTTCTCCGTCTGGAGCGAGCCCCAGAGGCGATGCGATCGATGCGGAATCGCTGCTGAAGCGAACCCGAGCCGCAATCGGTTTGTTGGTCACGGTTCCGGATGGAACGTTGAACGTGATCGGTGAGTTGACACCGTTGACGATCCGACCAGGGATGTTGATGCGTTCGCTCGAATCAAAGGTTCCATTGCCGTTGAAGTCGATCCAAGCACTGACGAATCCAGGACGGGCCAACGTGATGCCTTGTGCGGTCAGCGTCATCGAGCCGGTGAAACCAGCCGTGATCGCGGTGAACGACACGCCATCATCCAGGTCGCCATCGGGCACGCGTGCATCGGGATCGGCGGTGACGGTTGGACCCAAGGAGAATCCGTCAGCAATTTTGTGGCGAGCACCGTTGCTGGCGCTCTTGCTCGGATATGTCGGATCGGGAGCGTCGCCGTAGTCGAGACCTTCGCCAAGGAAGATGTTGACCAGCGTATCACCATTGAGTTCGCTTGCTCGCATGGCATTGCCAGCGCGATCGCGGATTCCGGAGACCGGTTCGGCTCCCAGTCCTGCGACACCTTGCGAACCTTCGATGAACACGTTGGAACCCAGCAGCGTCACTTCGACGCCAGGAAGGTTCGCAGCCGTGATCGCATCGCTGATTTCCGATGCGACTTCGCCGGAGCTCAGAACCGTCTTGAGATTGATCGGGATCGCATTGGTCAACTCGCGTCCTGGGACGCCGACCACTTCCAACGCGGTGTTGGTCGCTTGAATGCGAATCCTGGAACTGGTGCCAACGGCGATGTAGCCGCCAGGAGTGAACGATGCCGTCAGTCCGAGGCCGGACGCGTTGATGGCTTGCACGATCAATGCGGCTTGGTTGTCCACCGAGAAGGAATCGAGTGGGACCAGCGTATTGCCGAGCGTCACGACGCCATTGCCATCGAGTTCGAAGACCACCGAGCGGTCCCCGTTTTGGATTGCAAAGGTTTGACCATCGCGAACGTTCTCTGGCACCCCTGCATTGGTCGGAATCCGCAAACCGTAGACCGGAGTCACGCCGGTGGCGCCGGTCGATACGATGCGGCTGGTTTCCGGTACGAACCGGACCAGATTGCTGCCTTGCACTTGCAGGATGCCACCACCGACGGATTGAATCGTCAGTTGCAAATTGGTGACTGCGACGATATTCGCGATCCGCTCGGCCAGGACCTCAGGCAGATCTTGGTTGCTGAAGGTGATCGGAATGTTGGTCGTCGAGGTGATGTTGTTGTTATCAAACTCGAAGGTCAAGCGTTGGAAGCCATCATCGAGTCGGAAAATCGTTCCATCGACCACCGTGTTGGTGAACCCATCGGGAGACGCCGGAACTCGGAGTTGGATGCCGGTGTCGATTTCAAAGTAGCTCGGCTTGCCTGTGTTATCGAGGACCGTGTAGGTGGTGCCATCGATGAGCGAGGTCGGCGCTACGGCTTGAATGACATTCTCGTTGGTGTTGATAAAGCGAATCGTGTAAGCCGAACCGCTTTCCCACAATCCCGACAGCGGCGTCAAGCGAATGATGTTGCTGGTCGAGTCGTAGCCGAATCGGTAATCGAGGCCTTCGACGAGCACCTTGCCATTCTTGTAGACCAGGACAGCATTCGGGCTGACCGTGTTTCCATCGACTCCGGTTCCTTGAGAAACGCCGTTCAGAGCGCCAACATCGAGGACTTGCAAGTCGAAGTAATTGAGGGCTGTGCTGACCAGTTCCACCACGCCTTGGGTTGGATTGGAATCCTTGCCCAGGGCATCGTTGTCTTGTGGATTGATCGCGATGGCGGTTGGACCGAGGAAGTCGGAGCGATCGGACGCGCCGCGATCCTTGAAGATCCCTTCACCAAGTCCTGGAGGTGCTACCACTGCCGGATCATCGACGCGGAGAGCGCCGGTGATATCCGTCGTTGGGGCGATGATTGGTGATGGAGCCAGTCCGAGGGGTTGCTTCACCGCCAGCAATGCCGAGCGGTCGACCAGCGAATCGATGGATGCATCGATCGACGGCGCGCCGGGCAACGGATAGAGGTTTCCTGTAATCGCATCGGTAAAGAGCGGAACGTTGGAACCTGCCTGCGTGGCAAACTGACCTACACCAGCACCCGTTACGTTGGTCGTATTGCGTTGAAACAACGCTCCGCCGATGACGGTCGAGGTGCTCGAAGGAGCAACTGCGATTCCGGTGGCGTTGTTGACCATGATGTTGTTAAGCAAGGTCGGGCTGGCATTGGGACCGACTTGGATACCAACACCGGATGCTGTGTACAGCACGCCGGGCTTGCTGGAGATTGCGCCCACCGCATCGATGTCGGCACCGACGCTATCGCCGCTGGTGGCTCCTTCGTTGGGTTCATCGGTCAAGCGAACGAACTGCAGATAGCTTAGCGAGTTGAATCCATACTGATCCAGATCGATGTATCGGTTGTTGAACGATGCCGTACCGACCGAAGTGTAGGTGACGCCATCGGAGCTGACTTCGACGCGGACCTGTTCTGCGGTTCCGACTTCATAGACGGCCAAATCGGGACGGGCATCGTTCGAGCCTGTTAGGACGTTGTCGTCAAAGCGAACGATCAGCACCCCACCGCGGCCGAGCGATACGACGCCTTGGTTTGGAATCGGTTCCCCGATTCCAGAATAGTTTGGCGTTCCCAATGCATCGTTTGGAACTTGCAAACCTGCCAAAGGCACTGGACCTCCGCCCGCACGTGGATCGTAGCGGACGATGTTGTCGGCGAACGAAATCGAACCCAAAGCGTAAAAGTCACCTTCTACGGTGGACGCAGGCGGGACGATCACGCTGTTGACGGTGCCTCCGAGGATCGTGTTGTTCACCACACGAGCGAATGGAACCGGTGCTGGCGCCGCATTGGCGGAGGTATTCGCATCGCCGCTGATGCTGATACCGCCCGATGCGTTCGCGAACAATTCGTTGTTCATCACAACCGCACCTGGAAGCAAGCGTTGGTTGTTCAAGGTGATAGTATTGCGTACCGAACCTGGATTGGGATTGCCGGAAACGGGGTCGCGTGCATCTGCTGAGATCGAGATCCCGAATCCAGAGGAGAACGAGACGCGAGAATTCTCGACGATCACTTGTCCTTGGTCCCGATTGGTATTGCGATCTCCGCTGAGCGTGTCGGACAGCACGCCGCCGACAGCCGGTGGTACGACCACGGCGATGGCTCCACCGATCGAGATCGTGTCGGAAGCTTGACCGCCCAGTCCCGGAACGGTGAACGCAGTCACTTGCAGCACGCTTTGTACGGCTGGCGAGTTGATGACTTGCAACACTCGAGCAGCGATCAACGCACCGCTCTCCAGGGTAGTCGGATCGAATGGAATCGCCACGTGACCTGCGGCGACGCCAAAGCCTGGATCGGTCGGCAACAAGTTTCGATCGTTGAATTCCAACGTCAGGGTGTTGTCTCCATCGTTGATCACGATGGTTTGCCCATCGACGATGCGGGAGGAATCGTTGAATCGCACGTTGGGCGAGCGGTTGACAACGAACCCGGCGGAGTTCGGCATGGTTACGGTCATCGTCCCGAGCAACGTGATGTCGCGGGTATTCTGACCGGACAAACTACCATCGGTGGAGATCGCACCCGTCTTCAGGACGCTTTGGACCGACGAGGAATTGATCAAGTCGCGAACACGCGATGCGATCACAAATGCCGACTCATTGATGGTCGGGTCAAACGGAATGGCCAAATTGCCCGGGGACACGCCGCGATTTGGAGACGACAGCGGGAGGGAGATATCGCTGAATTCCAAGGTGATCGTGTTCACGCCGTCGTAGAGGACGATTGTTTCGCCGTCTGCGATCTGTGCGGAATCATTGAAACGCAACACCGCGCCGGTGGTCATTTGCTGATTCGGTTCAAACGCACGGGTGTACGTGATGCCGGTACCGGTCGCCGACGAGGAGCCTAGGGCTTGCGGCAACCAATAATCCGATCCACCTCGGATCTCGAGTTGGTAGCTTCCTTGCAAGATGCCGCTGCCGGCTGATGGTACGGTGACGAAAGCCGTTCCTTGAGCGGCTTCGCTGACGGTTTCACCGCGTTCGGCGAGCCCGATCAAGAAGTCGTCGATGTAGAGCCCTTCGAAAGCGTTGTTGCGTGCTCGGAGTGCAGGCCGAAGACCATTCAACGAGTATTCCGAACTGGTGTCGCCAGCCCGGGTTCCGGTGACGGTAAACGGTCCCGGATCGGCAACGGTGACGCCGGTCATATCGAGGAATTCGTCGTGACGGCTAAAGGTTTCGTAGCCGTCGATGCCAGCGGTCAGATGCTCTTCTAGGGCAGCCTTCACCGCGACAGCGACTTCCGCAGCCGACATGTTCTGCTGGATGTAGATCGGGAGATTGGTCCCGTTGGTCAATCCAAGCGAACCTTCTAGTTCAATGCCCGAATTGGCAGGTACCGATGCGTCGAGCACTCCATCGAGTTGGACGCGGTTGTTCACAACCGAAACGTTGAACCGAGGGGTCACGTCGACGGTCAATCGATACAGGCCCGTCGATCCACCGCTGCTAGCGCTGCCGGTGACCGAGGGGTTGTAGCGGGTGTTGGTCGAACCGCTGACTCCGAGGTAGTAACGGCCTGCGCTGGGCACCGTGAAGGAGATTTCAGCATCGCGATTGCCGCCGAAATCATTGTTGGCGGCCAATTGCACTCCGAACGCATCGAACAGTCGGATGTAAGGATCCAGTGTCGAATTAACGATGGTGGATGAGGCTCGGGCCACAAGGGTCGTTCCCGCATCCAATTCCATGCTCACCAAATCGATATCGGTATCGGCTAGCGTTAGGTCGGTGATGTTCGGATTGTCTCCGATTGCCCCGTTCGCCGTTACAGTGATTGGAGAACCGTTGATGCCGAGCGAAAGGGCGCGACTTAGCGTGTCCGATCCGCTTGCAGGATCGAAGATATCCACGGTCGTTTGAGGCTTGGTGTACGTCGCAGCCACGATGGCATCGTAGGCGCTCTTGGCGATGGCTGCGGCGGAGTCGGTCGCGCTAAAGCGAACGACGTTTCCAGTCGGCTGCGCGCCGGTTCCATTCCAGAACGTGAAGGTTGCTCCACGCAGGCTGAACGTGTCGCCGTTGGTCAATCCGGCTCCACCGGGGAACACGAGCGTCGGCCCCATTTCGATTTCAAAAGTACGTCCGCCCACGGTCATCACTTGACCGTCGCGAATTTCGCTGCCTGCCTTGGCTCGCAGTTCGACGCCACGACCTCCCAAAGCACCGTAGCCCAAACCACCGGCTGTGCTGAACTCGAATCGGAGTTGGACGCTCTTGCTACCCGCCAACGACCCCAGGTCCACTCGAGCTTGTCGCCAAGCGATTTGCGGTGCGCCAGTGCCGGTTAGGTTGTTATCGACGATGGTCTCGCGGGTTGCTTCGCCCGCATCGTTGGAGGCCAATTGAATCCATTGCCCGTCGTCTCCCATGCCATAGACGCGGAACGAATCGCGCATCACGCCCGTCGCGTCCGATGCTGACGCATCTTCGGAGCTTAGGAAGTAATTGAAGTACAACGTCGGCAGATCGGCTGGCACAATTCCGGCCAGCGAGAACGGATCGCTCTCCATCACACCGATGCCGCCGCCTGCAAAATTGTAGGTGCCTTGGACAGGCTGCCCATCCGATCGCGCGTTGTTGATCGGGTTGTAGGGTTGCGTGAAGCTCGCGTTGGGATGCTGCGTGTTTTCGTAACCGAAGTACCAGCTTTGACCGCCCGTTTGCCCTGCCGTTCCATCGGGATTGGCTGGAACTCCGTGCCCCGAATTGGTGTCCCGGCGCGAAGTGGTGTGCCACAGGTTGAAGTCGAGGTTCGAGAACGATACCCCTTGCAATCCCGGAACTCCGGTTTGCACAAACCAAGAGCCATTGGCGAAGACATTCTGAGGAACGCCGTTGGTATCGAATGCGTAGACGACGCCCGAAGCATCGGTGCCAAACAGCAAGTTCGCATAGGCTCCACCGGCAACGTTCTTCGGTCCGGCTGTCAGGCCGGTGAAGTTGATGCCGAGCAGCTGGTAGGATCCCGCAATGTAGGTAGCGATGTTGTCCGGTGAATTGCTCAGCAAAGCGCCAGTAGAAACGCGATAGAGACCGCCTTGATTGCTAACCGCGAACAAATTGTCGTTGATGCCAGCGACGCCGCTTACCGCACCCCCAGGTGCAATACCGATCACACGGGTGCTGCCGGTTGCCGACACAACCGTACCGCCGAGGACTTGAACCTCGCTGACGTTGTTCGTCGACTGAACGGCGGATAGCCCTGCAAAACCAGCAGCGTTAATGGCTTGAACCACGCGGGCGGCGATCGTTTCCGCCGTGTCTTGGGCGAGGAAATTGACCGCTAAACGACCGCTGCCTACGTTGCCGGTCGAACCGATATCGGTTGCGACACGCCCCGAGCCTTGTGGTCGGGCGATCAACAGGTCTCCAAAGTTTGCAACAATCGCACCCTTGAAGTTCATGCGGTTGCCTTCGAATCCGATTTCGATCGATGCCGGGACGGCTTGCGCGACGGCATTGGCAAACTGCTCGTTGGTCATGCTCTTTGAATAGAAGACCGTCCGCACCCCGGGGGTGGAAACAGGCGTGTTGCCCAGAGTGATCTGATACGTCACCCCATCAACGGAGAACGTGTCGCCTTCTGACAGCGTTCGCAATGGAGCGTTGATCGGATCCAGATTCAAAGCCAACTCAGGGCCGGCGTTGAACTCCAACGTCGCGCTCAGGTTTCCTGCCAATCGCAAGGTGATCGTGTCACCATCTCGCACCAAGGACGATGTCGCTCCCGCGGTCACCGACGTTGCTTGGGTGACTGCAAACGAAGTCGATGTCGCACCCGCTGGGGCTGCTGTATCGATGAATCCACGTTCGGTCCTAGTGGTACCTGCGCCCAAGATAATGTCGGGACCATTGGGAACCGCAATGTTGAACGCATTGTCGATCGCTGGATTGCTGTACACCTGTCCCGAGTTCGGCTCGAACGCGTACAAGATGTTGGACAGTCGTCGCACACCGTTGTTGAGCGTCGAGGCCGGCCGTCGGGCCACCAAGAATCCGATTTCTCGGTTGTCGACTCCCATCACGGTAACGGCTTGCGGGATGATACCGATATCGGCCAAGGCCAATTCGCCGTTGGCGGGATCGATGTAACGGGTGATGATGGTCGACGTTCCCGTCGCGGTTCCAGCAGCGGTACCAGTGTCGACGCGGATGTACTGCGACGCAGCATCCCCCAACGCCGTTTCCAATCCTCGGAATCCTCGCAGTTCGCCGTTCGGACGGATGACTGCATCCCGAAGGTCCACGTTGGTTTGACCGACAAAATTGCTGGTTTGCCCCGTAAACGGGTTGGCGATGTAGAAGTCGGTCAGCCCGACCCCCGAGTTGGCCAACAGGTACATCGGCACATCGCCGAGGGTGTACTCGACGCGCGAGCTATTGGTCAGGAAGGTTGGAGTGATGGGAGCCACAGCCGAGGAACGTGGGTCGCCGACTCGGTCTTCGACCAACAATCGCGAGCTATTGACCGGATTCAATCGAATGCTCGACGTGTTGGCTGCATTGCCAGCGGTGTTGGCCAAACGGTTGGCTAACACGGCAGGGACTTGAGTTCGGTTGGTTACAGCCAGATAGTACCGACCAGCTGGAAGCGCGACGTTGCCGATGTAGGGATCGAGCGTTCCGGTTGAACCTCGGCCCAAATCGGTGTTGTCCGCACCTGGCAGCGATGTCGCACGGTCATCGAGAATGTTGCTGTTGTTGCCGAACTGCACCAATGTTCCATCGGTGTTGGTGGCGTTGGGACGGAACAGATACATCGCGGAGTCAGCGCGACCAATGCCATCGGCATAGTCCAGATCAAAGACCGTCGACAAGTACTTTGCCAACGGGGACACAAGCGATGGGTAATCGATTGTGAAGGTGTACCAATCGATGTCGCTGGAACTGGCCAGCGTTCCCGAAATCGAAATCGTCTTGCGATCGGTCTGCAACAAGTTGCCGAGTTCCTGCGCGGTCCCAAACGTATTGTTGGGGCCGTTGGTGTTGCTCGTCGGTGACGCGGGGTCACCGCTGATTTCACCCGACTCGCCGACCAGCGGCGAATGCCGCGGTACGCCGTTCAGGGAGATGCCGTTCGTCGCAAAGCGCACATCCGCATGGGTGATGTACGATCCGGGGAACTCTTGCAGTTCGTTGAGTCGGATCTGCAGTTGATACGGTCCCTTGGATCGACCTTGTCCGACCGAAGCAGGATCGGTGAGCGCTGCCGTGTTGACAGGCTGACCAGGATTTTGGTTGCTGCTGCGTACGCGAACGTGGTAGAGGGACGTCGAGGACGCTTGACCGGGGAGAATGACTCGCAACCCAGCGTCCTTGACGTTGGTGCTGTAGTCGTCCCGGGGTTCCCCTCGCGACGATTGCGGATATGCATTGACAGGGCTGCGACGCAGCGGATTGGCGCTGTTGCCGCTGAGGATCGAATAGATGGGATTGTTCGCGGACTGGGTTTCTTCCAAGTAGCTGCTGTCGGACAGTGCAAGAATCTCGCCGTCAGCGGAAATCAATTCCACGACCGTATCGAGTTCCGATCCCGTGCGATCGATGTCCAACCAGACTTCGGTACCACCGTTCGCAGTGAAGCTGTAGACATCCACATCGGATGGCTTATTGATCACACCATCGACTTGGAATCCAAGCCGCGTGTTCTCGTCGCCGCTATTGGGCGTGCGAGCCAACTGACCGAGGTACTGGGAATTGGCTGCTGTGTCGTTCGCAGAGGGAGCGCTGGCCCGAGCCAGTTCGCGTTCGCCCGCAACTCCCACATTGCGATCGTTCGAGTAGGTTTGCATCGAAACACCGTTCCACGCTCCGGGGGTAGCAGCCCGTTGGATCGCGGTCGGCACCAATTCAAGGAACGATGTGACTTGACCGTTGTTGGCGGTCGCATCGAACTGCCATGCAAGGGCCGTTGTGACGTCACCCAGACCAAAGACTTGACCGAGCACCGGATCGTTGAATCGCGGCAGATTGGTCAGGTTGATATTGCCCGAAAGCGAGTAGTTGGTACCAACGCCTTCGATGGTGTCGGCCAAATTGCGATACGAATCGGCTGCAAATCCGAGGTACGTCGCATTGACCAAATTGGTTCCGGCTTCATAGAAACCGCCGTGCGAGAAGCCGAATCGCTCCACGCTATCGATGGTGTACGCTCGGAAGTCGGGTTGGCCCGGCGTTCCAGTGATGTACAAGAAATCATCGCTTGGGGATTGGATGTCTTCATCCAAATAGTTGATGAACTGGATGTTCCCAAGAGGCGAATCGCTGTCCAAGAACAGACGGTTGAACAGCTTGCTGATACCGTTGTCAAAGCGGGTCTCAACACGCCATCGAACCGTGGCGCTGTTGTTCCCGGTGAACGTACCTTCGCTGACGACCAAATCCGGCGAAACCAGAGTCGGTTGACGGGTGATCGTCGTGCTGCTGAGGGGGAAGGCCCCACCGTTTCCGCCGACATCGATGTAGTTCGAATAGGCAAAGATCACATTCTGATCGACGAATAGCTGGGATGTGCCTTGGGCCGTGATCCCACCTGCGCCAGCAAAGGTCCCTTCACCACCGGCGATCGGTTGGAACGAGAAGAAGCCCGGGCGGTTGGGATCGACGTCGTTGTCGATCAGCGTGCCGCGGTCGACTTCCGGACCGGTTGGCAAAACCACATCTCCTTCGCTGGTGGTACCGCCGTCGGCACCGTTGTTGTCGGTGTCAAAGTTCGGCTTGCCATCGATGCCAAAACCAGCACCTACCGTGTCGTCGCCGATGGCGGTCAAGACGACGGGGAAGCCAGGTTGTCCCAAGATTTGGATGCTGCCACCGATACGGTTGGAAAAGTCCAACGGAGTTCCCGTCGCATTGAGCCCGGCAGCGTTGGTCGTTCCACCGAACTTGACCACCAAACTCTGGTTGGCAGCGCTCTTGAGCTGCAATCCACCATAGGTGTGGAAATTGTCTGCGGTTACCGTCGATTGAAGAACATGGACGATATCGGTATCGTCCCACACACTTTGCGTCGTCAACGTTTGTCCGCGGACCAGCATGCCATTGATCGCGTTGCGAGACAATTGATTGCCTCGGATCAACGCCCCTTGGTTATCAGGGAATTCACCGATGCGCTCAATGGTGCCTGTCGTGCGACCTGGATCGTTGACGAAGTCGTTGTTCAAGGAGTTGACGTCGATGTTGATGGCCGCACCGTCGTTGTCGTTGATGCGGTTGTTCAAGATCACCGGTTGCGCACCGCGAACAAAAACAGCTGCACTGGCGTTCTTGCCCCGGCCGACTCGCGTTGGATCCGCGCTGTTGGCTTCGGTACCGTTCGCGCTCTCTTCGATGCGCGAGTTGGTCAGTCGCAAATCGCCTTGCTGCGATTCAATCGGGTTGAAGGATGCAAATCCACCTTCGACACGCGTCGTGCCACCACCGAAACGGATCCGGCTGTAGTCGATGGAAGCCGAGCTGCCATATCCGACGAAGATGCCGCCCCAGTCCCCAGGGCTGGCTGCCGTGGAACCGGAGTTGCCTGCGGTATCAAACGTGCCACCGAAGCCATAGGTGTTGTCATTGATACTGGTCATGACAATCGGCAGTCCAGCGGCGCCTTCGGCGATCAGATGCGCGCCGTCCGTGACTTCGATGCGAGAGCCGCGGTTCTTGATAATGATGCCCGGGTCGATGGTCAAGCTACCATCGAGGCGAGAACGAATCTTAGAGGTCAATTCGACCAATGGAGCCCCGGTCACCGAGCCATTGTCGACGAAGCTCGTGGCAATGGCGTTGATCTGAGCGACAAAGCGGTAAGTGCCGCCGCCGTTGGCATCGCTGCGATAGAGCCTGCGACCGATGTACGGCAGTGAACTGCTGATCGCGGGAAGATTGCCGAGCAATACCGAGCCTTGATTGGCGACCGCCACCGAAGCTGTCGGGATCGAAGCAAGGCTTTCGTTGCCGTTGGCATCGACATATACCAATCGGTAATTGTACGTGCCAGCAGGCAAGCTGCCTTGCGTTTGGGCGGTCAGCGTGACAATCGTCGACGGAGGCGACGCCACGTCGAGGATGCCGCCACCTGCCGTTCCCGCGACGACCAAGTTTTCACCCAGAATGTGCGGGATATCAATGTCATCGAATCGGGTCGATGCGGTGATGGTTTCCAACGTTTGCCCGGCAGCCGTGCGGGTCTTGACGAACAAACCGTTGATCGAGTTGTTGACGACGCGGTTGCCGTGAATATCTGGCCCGACGCGATCATAGTCCGGAACAAACAGTCCGGATGCTTGGGAACGCGGATCCTTGAAGTCGTCTTCGCGGAAGCTATTGGGCGTGGCGCTCATAGCCGCATCGGCACTTCGGGTGATCAAGCTATTCGCGATCGTGGGACGCGAATCAATGATGTTGATCGGCGTGATGACTTGAGAGACACCATCGATGATGACTTGACCACCACCGTAACGAATGTCGGCATGGATGACTTGGTTCAAGAACAAACCATTGCGTTCTTTGTCCACGCGAGTCGCATCGCCACCGTCGATCCGGTTGCGGAAATCGATTCCACCCCAGTCGCCGCCGGATGGTGCCGGAGGCGTTGTGTCCGGATTGACCCCGACTCCGGTCGTATCGTTGATCGACGTCACGATGACGTTGTTGCCCGGCGTGCCGAGCAATTGCAACGTGCCTCCGTTGCGATTGACGCTAACGGTCGAGCTGCCGACGCTGATGCGGGCTCGTCCCATCTTGATGATCGCACCGGCATCGATCATGACGTTCACATTGCGAGGAACATCGAACGAAGTGCCGTCCGCCATGGATTGTCCGAGGCGGTTGAAGCCGATTTCGTACGCGCGGTTCTGGGTGTTGCCCAAAATGCGGACTGCCACCACTCGCTTGCCGGTGGAATCTGCCGCGGCGATGTTGCCCGCCTCGGTCAGCGCTCGGCTGATGGTGTTGTACGGAGAAGCCAACGTACCATTGCCGTTGGCCGCGGCGGTCTTGTCGACCCAAATCGTGAAGGTGCTTTGGTCCGAAGTGCTCGTCGTCGTGCGGTCCGGGCGAGTCGGCACGAACCAGTAGTTGAACACGCCACCGGGACGTCCATCTCCGTCGCCATCGATGGCCGTTGCCGAACCATTCGAATCGGTCAAGGTCGATGCAGCGGGAGGACGGAAATCGATCCGGAGATCGTACTTGCCTTCGGAGCGACCACCCAATCCGGAATCTTCGATCGAAGGATCATAGGAGTTGTTGCCCTTGGCAGCGACACCGATGATGTATTCCCCTGGCTTGGCAAACTCCAAGCTGATGCGAGGATCTTCGCTGAAGTAGTCTTCGTTGGCGGCGATCTCGATCCACCGGGGCGCGGCTGTGGTGCCTTCGTTGCGATAGAGCCGCAACGATGCATCGAGCAAACTAGAGTTGTCTTGTCGCTCAGCGATGGCTTGCAAAATCAGTTTGCCACCGCGATCGGGAACCGTGAACTTGTAGAGGTCGATATCGCGGCTCTCTGTGCGGAACACATACTGGCCGTGGATGATATCCGCATTGCCCGGGAACACATTTTCCACGTTGGGATCGGTGATCGGGCTGTTATTTTGAATCGTCGATTGAGGCAGTTCGTCCGCGTTGCCCAAACCGAGCAATACGCCGATCCCGCGCATGAACGATCGGAACAGTTCAGCCCCGAACAAATTGTCATCGGCGCGGTTGAAGTCCTGGCTGTCGATGATCACAGCCGATTGGCTGGGGTTCGACAAAAGCGGACCAGCGGCATACGTCAATCCGCCTGGGGCGTTCGATTCGACCGGAGTCAACGAACGCGTTGGATCGATGGCTTGCATGTCGCCGACCGCGATGGTGAATCCGCGGTTGTCGCTCTCCACAAATCGCACGCCCAGATACTTTTCGTACAGCGTGACGGCTTGTCGAACGAGGTTCTTTTGAATCTCGGTAATCGCGTTGAGCTGAACGCTTTGATTGGCGTTGCCCAACAGCGAAGCAAAGTTGTATTCGATGACTTGGATGCCATCGGCGTCCGCCCGCGTGATGTGATGCACGTACAAGCTATCGCGGTTGCCTTGTTCGTTGTTCGCACCCGGGAAGTCGAGCGGATACACCGTGGTGTTGCGGATCTCCGAGCTGACGAGGGCCGAGGTCGCACCCGATCCGGTCAGCCATCCGCCTCCCAGATTCGTCGCGGTATCAAACCGGCTGCCGGGATCGCTGGTTGGGTTGAAGGTGGTGACGGCAGTGTTGTTGACCGCTTCGTCATTGCCGATGCGCAGGCGCAGCGCTGCCAACGGCAATGGACCGGCATTGGGATTGGTTGGATTGACCAAGGCATCCAAATTACGATCGAAGGTCAACGCGACGCGATTCAAGCTCGCGTCGTAATTGACGGCCACCGGACGGATGGCGACGTCATCCCCACCGTTGAGGGTGTCGTTGGTATGCACCAACTGATAGTAAATCGGTTTGACCGCTTCGGTCGTGTCGAGTTTGTCCCCGTTGAAGTAAACGTAGATTACGTTGCGAAGCTGCGAGCGAACGCCGTTGGTCGTCACAACCGGTTGCGGAACCACTGCTTGGATCCTCGGTCCGAGGTCCAAATCGAAACGGACGCTCTTGGAGACGCCACCGTTGAACGCAAAGCCGGCAGCGTTGCGGAGTGCGAACGGACCGGTGCCGAAAATGTCGATCAAATATTGGTCATCTGGAAGGGCTTCCGCAAAACGGATCACCACTTCGCGATCGCCATCCCCGAGCCCGACGTAGGCTGGGATCACCAGTTGGTCGTCGCCGCCGACCAGAATCAATGGGGAATAGCTGGTGTTGTTGCCGCCGATGCGCGTCAAATCCGAACCGCTGATCAAGCGCGCCACGACGAGCTTTTGAGCGTCCTTGGATCCATTGACTGCATCGATGACTTCGCGGACCGTCGTTTGAGCCCGAGGATTGCTATTGAGTTCGACTTGAATCGTCGTGCCCGTAACGACGACGTTGGGAGGGGCAGGAGTGTCGAACTGACGCGAGGTGAAGACCACGCGCACACCGTTGGCGGTTGCGGCCGTTCCGGTGGACAAGAACTCGACTTGCAATGCCGTCGAGCCCGAGTTGAAGTTGGTCGAAACGCGCGCTGAATCGGCACCTTGCAAGGTGAGAATCTGATTGACCGGGACGGTGTCCGCGATCGGGGTGGCGCTGTTACCGCGCAAGAAGGTCGTCACGATCAGCGAAGAGACCGCAGCATCTTCGTTCATCGCCTTGACCAAATCCGCAGCGGTGGTCTTGAATCCAGGAGCGATGTTGACGTCGATGGTGATTCGCTGTCCGGTGACGCTCAGGATCGGATAGCTGATCGGTTTGCCGTTGATCCCAGAGGTACGCGAGGATTGCGTGAATCGAAGCTCCGTGCCATTCCCCTGTTGCCCAGGCAGGGATGCACTAAAGTCCAAGACCGCTTGTCCACCGGTTCCCAAATCCGAGGTCAGATACGCGGCGCTCAGCACGCCGTCGGCCCCAGCTCGCTTGATCTGAATCCCGCTTAGCGTATTGGCATCCAACGCAGCCGAATCGTCAAAGCGCAGGGTCAATTCCCGCGGACTGACGTTGAGCACCGTGGGAGAGCTGGTCGCTCCGAGGGTCAGCACCGAGCCTTCGTTGGGTTGGACCCCGATCAACTGCGGCCCCGTCGTCATCAGATTACGGGTTTCTAGGGATTCCAACACCGAACGGCGTGCAAGCTGCTTCTTTCGGATCTTGTTTCGATCCTGGCGATTGCGGTGATTGGCGGAAGACCCACTTCCAAAACCAAAGGTGGTCATCGAGGAACCTCTTATGGAGCCAAAACGGGGGCAAAAAGGGCTGCGGCTGGAGCTACCGACGCAGTTTCGAGTCTAATTCGACCCAAACGCAATGCAACGAAAGCTGGCGCGGATAGTGCGAGTTGGCAGCCCCCAAGTGGTTGACTGTTCCTAACTTGCTGCTTACTCCGGCGCTACATCCGTCACCAGTTACACAATGCAATGCGAGCCCTTGGAGTGCGTGAGGGCTACAAAAGTTCCACTCAAACCCGATCGGCCCCCCCGCGCAATTCGGAATCCCTGGAAAAACCCTTCTCTCCGGTGCCCTCCGACGCTAGATTCTTGAGGCGAACGATCGGCGGTGCGTCGTTTGCCCCAATTTCACCCTTTCTTCTCCCCGGAAACCCATGTTCCAGTCCCTCCAAGACGGCCTGATGTCGGCCTTCAAGTCCCTCCAGGGCAAAGGCAAACTCACCGAAGCCAACATGCGCGACGGGATCGCCATGGTGGAACGCTCCCTGGTCGACGCCGACGTAAACATCGACGTCGTCCGCCGATTTGTCGCGGACGTCAGCGCCGCCGCAGAAGGCCGCCGGGTCCTGCTGTCCCTCCGACCGCACGAAGAGTTCATCAAGATCGTCTTCGAGGAATTGGTCAATCTGCTCGGCCCAGTCGATAACGCGCTCGCCATCAAGCGCGGGGAATTGACGACCATCATGATGTGCGGCCTCCAGGGGGCCGGGAAAACCACCACCTGCGGCAAGCTGGCGATGCTGATTAAGGAGCAGAAGCTCAAGCCGTTCCTCGTCGCCGCCGACTTGCAACGCCCCGCCGCCATCGAGCAGCTTCACGTCCTGGGCAAACAACTCGGAGTCGGCGTTTTCAGCAAAACCGGCACCACCGATCCCGTCGGGGTCTGCCGCGAAGGCCTCGCCGCAGCCAAAGCCGCCGGAGCCGACGTCGTCATCCTCGATACCGCCGGCCGCTTGGCCATCGATGAAGAATTGATGGACCAGCTCAAGCAGATCGACAAGCAGATCCAGCCCCAGCAAGTCTTCCTAGTCGTCGACGGGATGACCGGTCAGGACGCCGTCAACAGCGCTCGAGCGTTCAACGACGCCCTCAGCCTCGACGGCGTGATCATGACCAAACTCGACGGCGATGCCCGCGGCGGGGCCTTGCTCAGCGTCAAAGCCGTCACCAACGTGCCGATCAAATTCATCGGCACGGGCGAACACCTCGACGCCCTGGAACCCTTCCGCCCCGAAGGCATGGCCAGCCGCATCCTGTCCATGGGGGATATCGTCGAAGTGGCTCGCGAAGCCCACCGCATGATAGACGAACGGGAACGCAAAGCCCTCGAAGAACGGATGGCCAAGGGGGTGTTCACCCTGGGCGATTTCCGCGACATGATGCAAAAGCTTCGCAAACCCGGGCTGATGACCAAAATGCTGAGCCTCATGCCCGGCATGGGAGAGCTCTCCAAGGTCATGGGAAATGTCGATAACGAAAAAGAAATGAGTCGGCTCACGGGCATTGTCGACGCGATGACCCCCGAAGAGCGTCGCGATCCCAAGATCATCGACCCCAGCCGTCGCAACCGCATCGCCAAGGGCTGCGGCGTGCAGCCCACCCAAGTCTCCGACTTGATCAAGCAGTTCGAGTTGATCGGGCCCATGATGCAAATGGCCACCGGGGGCTCGGTCGGCGACAAGATGAAAATGCTGCAGCAGATGAAGGACATGATGGCAAACAACCCCTTCAACCCGTTGGGGGGGATGAAGCTCAAAGGCAGCACCGGCAAACGCTTGTCCCCGAAAGAGCGAGAAAAGCTTCAAAAGGAACGAGAAAAGCTCCTCCGCAAAAAGAAACGCGGGAGCTGACCCACAATTTTCCAAATTGCGTCTCCCCACGAAGGGCTGGGGACGTTATTATTTTGCCCCCTGGATAACACGTTTTGTCTGCTTGGAGATGGTTCTGTGGCGGTACGTATTCGAATGAAGCGATTGGGACGTAAGAGTCGTCCCTTTTACCGATTGTGTGCAATCGATCAGCGCAGTCCTCGCGATGGCCGAGTTCTCGAGGAACTGGGGCATTATGACCCCATGTGCCGCGAAATCGACGCCCGCGCGATCCTGAACGGGCCACGCATCGATTACTGGCTGAGCGTCGGTGCTCAACCCAGCGAAAACGCCGTGATCTTGATCAAGAAGTACGGCTCCAACGGGACGCATTTGTCCCAACAACAAGAAGCCTTGGCACGCCTCGGTCGCGTCCCGACCAAGAAGGAAGTCGCCGTCTCCTAATCCGAACGGCTTCTTGGAATCACGCGTTCAACCGCAGCCACGTCCCGCGTTGCTCACCGATTACGGTTCGCAGCCATCCCGGGAAGCGTCGCTGCGGTTGTTGTGTTTAAGCCTTGCCGGTTTCACCCTCGATTGTTGCTCCCCTCAATCGCCTTTCCGCGGCTCAATCCGAGATGCCTAGCCCCGAAGACTCCCATCGACTCCGCTTGGATGTCATCACCCTCTTCCCCGCCATCTTCTCGGGCTACCTGACGCAGAGCCTTCTGGCCAAAGCCATCGAACGCGGATTGGTCGAAATTCACGTCCATAATCTGCGCGATTGGTCGGCCGACCCCAAGCATCATAAAGTCGATGACCGTCCCTACGGCGGCGGTCCCGGCATGCTCATCTGCGTGGAACCCGTCATCCGTTGCGTCGAGGCCGTATCGGCCATGGACCCTCGGCCCGCCACCGTGATCTTGCTCACGCCTCAAGGCGAACGCTTGAGCCAACCTCGCATCGAAGGCCTTGCTCCGCTGGGGCGATTGATCCTGCTATGCGGACGCTACGAAGGCTTTGACCACCGCGTCGTCGATATCCTCCAGCCGCTCGAACTGAGCGTCGGAGATTTTGTGCTCAACGGAGGCGAAGTCGCTGCCATGGTCGTCGTCGACGCGGTCATCCGCATGATCCCAGGCGTCCTCGGTGACGAACAAAGCAGTTGGGACGATTCCTTCTCGCGCGGCAACCGGCTCCTCGAGTTTCCACAGTACACGCGACCACCCGAGTTCCGCGGTCATCGCGTTCCAGATGTCCTGCTCAGCGGGGACCACGGACAAATCGCCAAATGGCGCGCCGACCAATCCCAACAGCGCACCCAACAGCATCGCAGCGACTTGTTACCGCCGAACTCGTAAGCCGCCATGCGGAAGCACTCTGCGGCGCATCGTGTATGGTCATCGCAAGACGGTGGCTTCAAGCAGTGCCGTACTTGGCTCGTAGCTGTCCCAACCATCGGTGCAAATCGGCGGGCCAAGGCATCTTGAACTCCAGCTTTTCCCCCGAGATCGGATGCTCAAAGGCCAACGTCGCTGAATGGAGGGCTAGCCTCGGAGCCCCGCTCTCATCGCTCGTTGTGCTGCCATCCGGTCGGCGGCAGTAGATGGCCTCACCGCAAAGCAAATGCCCTGCCTCGGCCAAGTGAATCCGGATCTGATGCGTCCGTCCGGTCTTCAGCTGGCACTCGATCATCGAATACGGTCCGATCTTTTCAATCGGTCGCAGATGCGTGACGGCGCGCTGCTCGGTCGGGTCTTCGCCACGCCCCTCAGGCTTGGTCCCGCGATGACCATCCCCGCGATCTCGGACCAAAACCGTATCGATGGTTTGCGCCGCCGGATGGCCTTGCACCACGGCATGATAGCGGCGCACGACGCGATGGTCTTTGAAGGCGCGCCCTAGCGTTTGAGCCACGCTCGGAGTGCGGGCAAAGATCATCAAGCCACTCGTGTCGCGATCCAAGCGATGCACCGCGATGACCGCGAACCGCTTGAGCTTGGCTTCGAGGCTTTTGCTCTGATCGAGGATGTTGGCTCTCGGATCGCGTGTCTTCCTCTTGGATGCAACCGATTTCTTCAGGCCGCCGGGCTCTTTGGGAATCCGAACTTGAAAATGCTCCATCAACGCCATCGGCAACAGCTCTTCCAACGTCGGCTGCAACTGACGTCGGCGCTGGGAGAGATTGCGTTCTTCAAAGTGTCGGACGCTGGTGATGCCGGCTGGCTTTTCGACCACCACCAAAAACTCATCCACATACGCGATGCGGATGTCCGATGCCTCGATCGGCTTAGGCAACGACTCGCTCCATACCTTGATCACATCCTTGGGGGTGACCTTGCGGAGCGGATCCAAGCACAGATTCCCGTTGACTTGAACGCGGCGTTTGCGAATCCCCTCCCGAACTTCTCCCCAACTCCACTCGGTCAGCCGCTGCTTGAGCGCTCGCTCGAGCACCATGCCATCCTCTGACGTATCGAGGTGGATGACTTGAAAGGGTTGTTTTTCTCGTTTGCTCATGGGGCTTTTGGGGATGGGGCGACCCGATTTCGACCTACATTCGGATTCGCCAGCCCGCTACAATACCGCTGGAATACCGCTGAACTAGGAAGACTGTGTCGAGATTGATTTTTCGAGCTTGAGACGACGAGGTTGATCATGTCATTGCGAACCTTCACCATCGCTTCCATTGTAGTCTCCCTCGGGTTGATTGCATGCCCAAACACCGGACGGGCCCAAGACGCCGTCGCAGCACCCGGAAAAACCGAGGTCGTCGATGACCATCCCGGAACCGAGGACTTTGAAGAAGCCAGCCGTATCCGCGTCACCGACGGTTCTCGGGAATCGCTTGGCCGCGTCATCGAATTGTGCAAATCGGCCCTGACCAAAGGCCTCGACGAATTCGATACCGCCGCTGCGAAACAAGTCCTCGCCAGCTCCGCATTGACCCGCGCCCAGATGGCGATCGAAGAAGCCACCGGCAACCGTCTCCCCAACAATCGCATGACCCGCGTCGTCAACGAAGCGATGCAGGATCTCAAGCTGGCCATCGAAAACGATCCCAAACTCGTCGACGCCCTGATGCTCAAAGCCCGCCTGCACCTGGTGCGTCAAGAAATCGCCAAAGGCCAGGAGTCGCTCGAGCAAGCCGAAAAAGTTCTCCAAGAAACCATCGCTACCGACAAGTCCGACCCCGAAGCGAAAGCCAAGCTCGCCGAAGTCCTCATCATGCGCGCCGTCTCTCGCCAAGATGCCGACGATCGGATCAAAGATCTCAAACGAGCCATCGAAGTCTCCCCCGAAAACGAACGGGCCATCCAATTGGCCGTCGAAAGCATGGCCGGGCTGGGACGCTATGACGACGCCGAAGCCACCATCCGCCAATTCATGGAAGTCGCGCCTGACAACGAGTACGCCATCCGCAGGTTGGCTCTGCTCATGATCCAAAACGACAAGCTCGATGCTGCCCTCGAGCTTCTGACTTCCAAAATCAACGAGTTCCCCGATCGCAGCGCGCTGTACAGCCTCCGCGCGAGCGTTCACCTCGCCCTCGCCAAAAGCGATGACCAAACACCCCAACTCGAATCGGCTTTGGCCGATGCATCCAAAGCCATCGAGATCGACGCGGACAACCTCGATGCTGTCCTAACGCGGGCCAAAGCTTGCCTTGCTCTCAAGCAACTCGATCAAGCCAAAAAGGATTTGGCCGTCATCGAATCGGCTCGCCCCGATCTGCCCGATGTCGTGCTATTGCGCATGGATATCGCCATCCAAGAAAAACGGATCGCCGATGCGATCTCCGACATGGAACGGCTCGTTCAAGTCAATCCCGACAATCGCTTGCTGCTGATGCAACTGGCGGCCTTCTACCAAATGGATGACCGCCCCAAGAAAGCCCTGCGCATCGCCGATCGATTGCTCAAGTCGGATGAAACCGACTGGCAAGCGCAGCGACTCCGCGGCGATGTCTTGCTCAGCCTCGGACGCCACGCCGAAGCCATCACCGACTACGAATCCGCATTGACCAACATTCCCAAAGAGGAAGACGACTACGCAGGCATCCTCAACAATCTCTCTTGGGTCATGGCCACCAGCCCGCAAGACGATGTTCGCAATGGAACCCGCGCTTTGGAGCTAGGCCTCAAGGCTTGTGAACTGACCCAGTACGCCAAGCCCCATATCCTCAGCACCTTGGCTGCTGCCTACGCCGAACTCAGCCAATTCGAAAAGGCCATCGAGTGGTCGGAAAAAGCCGTTGAACTCGGGCGTAAAGAAAGCAACGAGCAACTCGAACAACTCGAGGAAGAACTCAAGAACTACCGCGACGG
>JBKCUI010000076.1:0-2094 GCA_046318495.1 Pirellula sp.
TCACCCATTGCAGCGTCTACAACTTTGAGAGCATGTGGGGGACCACCGACGAGTTGTGGTTCGATGAATTCGAGCACGGCGGATTGCCCTGGGATCTTCCTGGCAAGTACCGCGAGTACAGCCCTCATACCTTGGCCGGCAATCTCGGCAAATACAAAACACCGATGCTCGTCATCCACAACGACCTCGACTTCCGATGCCCGATCGGACAGGGGCATGAATTGTTTCAAGCCCTCCAGCGACAAGGGGTCCCCAGCCGATTCGTCAATTTCCCGGACGAAGGGCACTGGGTATCCAAGTCGGCCAACGCGTTGCATTGGCATCGTGAGGTCTTCGCTTGGTTGACCAAGTATTGCCCTCCCGGCGGCAAGTAACGCCATCGAACTCGTTTCCCGAATCGCTGGCCCGCTCCAGGCCCGTAATCCCAACTTCGCGCCTCGTATGGAATCCCCAACTGCGATGACTTCGTCCGAGCATTCCAATGGCTCCAAGCAATCCGGTGGCTTGGCGCTGCATTGGCGCATCGTGATCGGGCTGCTGGTCGGCGCGGTGAGCGGTGTCCTCTGCAATCTGCTGCTGCGCGACGAAAATGGTGCCAGCTTGCCAGGGTTGAAATGGTTTGCCGACAACGTCGCCAACACCATCGGCCAAGTCTTTCTGCGATTCATCTTTATGGTGGTCGTGCCCCTCGTGTTTTGCGCGTTGACATTGGGTGTGGCCGAAATCGGGGACGCTCGCAAGCTCGGTCGACTCGGCTTGCGCACGCTGTTGATGACGCTGATCTTTTCTGCGGCATCGGTTTTCATCGGGTTGGGATTGGCCAACACGCTGCGGCCGGGCAACATGCTCTCGGAAACCTCGCGTCAGAACCTCAAAGAGCAATTTGCCGAAGATGCCGACAAGAAGATCGCGCAAGCCAACAAATCGAAAACGCCTGCCGAAACCATCCTCGACATCATTCCTAAGAATCCGCTGCAGGAAGCGGTCGGCGCGCTCGATGGCTCTTCGCCCGGCAGCGGCATGTTGGGAGTGATGTTCTTTTCCCTCTGCTTTGGCGTGGCATTGACCATGGTTCCGGCGGAACGAGCCCGCCCGGTGCTGGATGTGCTCCAAGGGCTCTACGACGCCATCATGATTATCATCGGTGGCGCGAGGAAGCTCGCCCCCTTCGGCGTGGCGGCGCTGGTGTTTTCGATCTCCGCAGTGCTGGGACTGGAGTTTCTGGTCGCTTTGTCCGGCTACGTGTTCTCGGTTTTGCTCGGGCTCGGGATCCACATGTTCATCATCTACTCGCTGGCCATTTGGTTCATCGCCAAACGCTCGCCGGTCGCGTTCTTTAAAGACATCATGGAAGTCATGTTGACCGCATTTGCAACATCCTCTTCCAATGCGACTCTCCCCACATCGCTGCGCGTGGTCGATGAGAAACTGCGATTGGACAAACGCGTCTCAAGCTTTGTGCTGACGATCGGTTCGACCGCCAATCAAAACGGGACCGCGTTGTATGAAGGCATGACCGTGCTGTTCCTCGCGCAAGTCTTTGGCAAGAACCTCGATCTAGCGCAGCAGATGACCGTGGTGTTGCTGAGCATCCTCGCCGGAGTTGGTACCGCTGGAGTTCCTGGCGGATCATTGCCGTTGGTAGTGCTGGTGCTGCAAAGCATCCAAGTCCCCGCCGAAGGGATCGGCATCATCATGGGTGTCGATCGTCTGCTCGACATGTCGCGAACCACGGTCAACGTCGTCGGTGATATCGCGGTGGCCACCTGCGTCGATCGCTGGGAATCGCAGGACCCCTCGGGGGCAACGTCCCACTCGCCCTAGGAGCGATTAGACTCTCCATGGACTTTCGTCCTCGTACTCCGCGCTAGCAGTACTCGTACTCCGCGCTAGCAGTACTCGTACTCGAGAACACAGCAAAGCGCAGCTTCCCCAATCCCAACCCGAAGCGTTAGTTTTGAAGTTGCGCTTTCCACGTGCCGGACTAAGCAGCAGCTCGATACTCCCTGGGAATCACGATGGACAGTAGCCCTTGCAGTGTTTTTAGTCCTCCTGGGGTTTTTGTTCTTTTCTCGATGTAACGGAGCTGGTCGC
>JBKCUI010000077.1:0-10155 GCA_046318495.1 Pirellula sp.
TCGTTCGCATGACCACGCCCCATCCAAAAGCAGTGGACGCGTACAAACAAAATCCGACGTAAAACCAAACACTTCCAAAGGGATTCGGTTTATCGCTGGCTAACTTCAGAAAGTAATCCCCAGCGATTCCGATGGCGCTGAACACCAACGTAATGAGTACCGCTTGCGTGGTTTTGTCCATCGCATTCTCCTTGTCCATTCTCGAGCAGGGACTGAATCGTGCCGCGCTGCGGCGTTCGTTGAGCATCCCCGAGAATCACGGAGGGGGTGGCAAACCGTTGGCATCGATCCCTGCATACTTGGGGATAGCCGGTTCCTTGATCTCCTTGAGCAATCGCAGCACGATTTTGTCGGTTGTCATCCCTTCGGCTTGAGCTTGGAAATTGGTGCTCAAGCGATGCCGCAGCACCGGTACCGCGATCTTGCGGATGTCCTCGATGGCAATATTGAACCGTCCGTCCATGGCTGCGATGGCTTTGCCCGCTTGGATCAGGAACTGACCCGCCCGCGGTCCTGCGCCAAAGTCCAACAGTTCCTTGACGACTTCCGGCGAGTCGGGTTCCCCAGGCCGCGTGGCGCGCACCAACGCCACAACGTACTTGACAATGAACGGGCTCACCGCCACGTTGGTGACGAGCTTTTGAATGTTCAAAATAGCTCGAGCCGAAAGGATCTTGGAAATCTCGGGGCGCTCGCCTCGGGTCGTGGCCAAAAGGATCTTTTCCTCTTCGTCCGCGCTGGGATAGCCCACCTTGATGTTGAACATGAATCGGTCGAGTTGAGCTTCCGGAAGCGGATAAGTGCCTTCCTGTTCGATCGGGTTTTGCGTCGCGATGGTGAAGAACGGATCGGGGAGGGCATACGTTTCGCGACCCACGCTGATCTCGCGCTCTTGCATCGCTTGCAACAATGCAGCCTGCGTCTTAGGTGGCGTTCGGTTGATTTCGTCCGCCAGCAGGATGTTGGTAAAGATCGGGCCTTCGACGAATCGGAACTCGCGCCGGCCTTGAGCATCTTCTTCTAGGACATTGGTGCCGGTGATGTCCGAGGGCATCAAGTCGGGCGTGAACTGGATGCGTTTGAAGTTCACGTCCAAAATTCGCGCGAGCGAAGACACCATCAAGGTTTTGGCCAACCCTGGCACCCCTTCGAGCAAGCAATGGCCTCGCGTAAAGATCGCAGCAAAGAGTTGTTCGATGACTTCGTCTTGGCCGACGATGCATTTGGCCAACTCCAACTTCATCTGATCGCGATGCTCCCGAAACTCGCGCAACAAATCACCGATGCTCTTCGGAGTCTTCGGGCTGGATGGAGGTACGTTGGACACGTTGCGATCCGACTAAGAGTAGTTAGGCACGGAAGAATCTAGCCGTTGACGTTGCGAGTGAAGCGGCGTTGCCTCGTCAGCGCACGCCTTACCCGTTGTCGACGAAGATCATACCATCTTCGCGGACGGCGGCCGATGGGGAAATCGGTATCGGATCGCAACGTGATAGCAGCACAATTGGCAGCAAGTTGCAGCAAACCGTTCATCCAAAGTCCCGGCGGTGACGTGAACTCGGCCGTGCCATCGTAGGTGGGCAAGCCACGATCTCCCGGTTTCTGGGAAAGTGCTTAGATCAATCCCGCAGCTTTGCGCCCGATCCAGAACGCCGTCAACAGTCCGATCATCAACGCAACCAACCAAGGGTGCGACCACAACGGTACTCGGCGGATGGTGGACGGAGGCTGCGGAGCAGCTCGGATGGCATCGTACCATTGATCTCGATCCTGGAGCGCCAGCGTCTTTCCCCCGGTGAGTCGGGACAGTTCTTCGAGCACTTTGGGCCGGGCGGCTTGCCCGATGCGTTCGCGTGAAGTTCCTTGTACGAAGAAACTCGTCTCCAGCGTTTCACCGGTCTGCTTGCACGCGAGGGTGACGCGATGCAGTCCCGGTTCATTCGCTTCGTAACGACCTTCAAACGATCCCCAGCTCTCCGATCCGCCACTCGTCAACCGAACGACTTGAGTCTTGCCCGTGGGGCTTTCAATCTTGGCGGTGACGTCCCCTTGTCCGAGCGGCTCTCCGCTGGCCTGCATGATGTTGGCGCGAAGCGCCAGAGTCTGACCGATGCTCGGGGAGTCGGGGGAAAAATAGAAACGCATCGATTCCCCTTTGGCCATGTTGCGTTGGTAGGCCATCCAACGCACGACTTGGCCCCAGAATCGGTAATGGTACTTGTCTTCCACTCCGCGACGCCATCGCCAAACACCGTCGGTCCCCATGAACAAGACTTTTCCGGAGCCAAACGTTTTTGTGGCCAAGAGCGGCATGCGGCCTTGTTGCCCCGTCGCCGACTCATGCACGGCGAGAACTTCCGAACCCGCCTTGGCACGTGCGACCGAGGTGTGCCACTGAAAGCCCGGCAAACTGGCCCAGACATCGACGTTGTCGTCTTGCGTGTCGGCCAACTTGGTGAGCAAACTGCGACGGCCTGCCTCCGTCAACTCCATACGCATGGGCGTGGTCGATCCGATCCCATCTTGTCGCGATTCGTCGAGCACCACGGGCAAGAGCGGCTCCAATTCTGTATCGACCAAGCTATGCATATTGCCGCGAGGCCCAGGCATGAAGACCAGCCCGCTGGCTTGGAACTCGACCAATCCGCGAAGCATCTTGCATTGCTCAGCGGTCAACTGACCTTCGCGCAATCCAACGTCTCCGAGGAAAACGACGTCGTACTTGGACAGTTCTTCCAAAGTCGCAGGGAACTCTTTGATGTAGTCGCGGTTGCCTCCTCCGACCTTGTCGAGATCGGGATGGAATAGCAAACAAGCCACGTCGACGCCTGGATCGCGAGACAGAGCGTTTCTCAGATAGCGATACTCCCAACGGGGCATCGAATCGATCACCAACACCTTGAGCTTTTCCTGACGGATGGCGATGGGGGCCGTCAGCGTATTGTTGTTGTCGATCATCTCGCTGCCGTTGAGCGGTACGTCCACGCGGATGGTGTAATCCCCTTCGGCATTGGGAGTCCAAACCACGGCATCGGACGTGCGCGACATGGCCCGAATGCGAACCTCTTTCGTCAATCGCTCGCCATCCGACGGGGTGACAACGACTTGTGCAACCACATCGCGAGGCAACGACGATTCAATGGTAAATGGGATACGCACTCCCTTCTTGACGATTCCAAAGGTCGGCGTATCGAGGCTAAGCAATTCGATGTCCGGCAGTCGCGTTGGCGCGCCAACGGGCATCGTGAAAATCGGCACGCCCAACGTGCGGTAACGCGATGCGACCGATACGGGAGGTTCACCGACATTCCAATCGCCATCGGAAATCATCAAGACTCCCAGCATCCCGTTGCCGGCATCGATGGTGGCATTCAACGGAGACGCCAAATCGCTCCCCTCTGCTGGCCCATCCGTCGGAAAGGTGCTGACCGTGACATTGGCGATCGATCGCAACTGAGACCAAGCTTCGGGGTCGATCAGAGGTGCGACTGCCTCCGCCCGCGACTGCGCTGCGCCGCGTTCCGGAGTCGCTCCTTCGGTGTTACTGCTCGACGCGTTGCTGCTCTTTTGCACCACATCCCGCGTCTGCATGCTTTGAGATCGATCGATCAGCACTGCAAATGTCGGCTTTTCGGTGGAGCGATAGTCTTCGATCCACTCGGGCTGGTTGAGCAAGATCGCCCCCAAAATGACGGCACCGCAGCGAAGTGCTTCCAAAAGCACCACGGAACGCCGGTAGCCACTGCGCCGGATTGCAAAGGCAGACAACAACACGCATGCAATGCAAATCGCAACGGACAGCAATACCAACCAAGGGCTGGTGCTGAAGGTCAACGATTGCTGAGCGATCGAAGCGTCGGCAAGAAGTAGGGGAAGATTCTCGGGATTCATGCAACTTCAGTGTAACTACTCGATGCCGAGCCGGTACGCGCGATTTGCATTTCTCCCCCAGAAGTTGGCTTGCTCATCCTGACTCAACTGCGATGCATAAACGCTGACGGCCGCCACCCAATCGGCGTAGCTGGATCGCAGCAAACAAACGGGCCAATCGCTGCCGAACATCAGCCGCTCAGGCCCAAATGCCTCGATCGCCATGTCCCAGTAGGGGCGGAGCAGTTCGACGCTCCATTGGGGATCGCGTACTTCCGTGACCAAAGCGGAGAATTTGCACATCACATTCGGGCGTTTGGCCAGTTCGCGGAACCCCTTTTCCCAGTCGCGATCCAAACCTTCCGAGCGAATGACCGGCTTGGCGATATGATCGAGCACGAAGCGCTGCTCGGGATGGCGATCGACGAATCGTATGGTCATTGGCAACTGACGACCGAAGATCAAAATGTCGTACACCCAATCGCATGCCTTCAGCAACTTGATCCCAGCATTGAAGTCGTCGCGATCGAGGAACCGCTCATCGGTTTCATCTTGTACGACATGCCGCACGCCTTTGAGCAGCTTTTGGCCTTTCAGTGCCTCGATCGTCTTTCCGACGTTTGGATCCGCCAGCGGGATCCAACCCACGACCCCTTTGATCCAAGGATTGCCGGTGGCTTGTTCGAGCAAGAACTGCGTTTCGCGCAGCGATTGGCGGGCTTGCACACTCACCACGTAGTCAACGTGGGTCGATTGGATTTCGACCAGCAGATCGCGAGGCAGGAAATCCCTGCGGAGCACGCTCATGCCTTCTTGGATCCAACCGTACTCTTCGACCGAATACTTCCAGAAGTGATGATGGCTATCGACGCGAATCATGATGCGAGGTTCTCTTCTTCGATGTGATTGATCTTGTCGATCCGTCGCGAGTGCCGTCCACCTTCGAACTCGGTCGCCAACCAAACGCGGACCAGATCCCCGACCGGACGATCACCGATCAAGTCACCTGGCAAGCACAGCACGTTGACGTCGTTGTGCCGTCGGCACATTTCCGCCATGACTTCGTCGGCGCACGTCGCTGCCCGCACGCCCTTGAATTTGTTGGCGGCGATAGCCATTCCAAAACCCGTGCCGCAGATCAAGATCCCGCGTTCGGACTGGCCCGACGCCACACTCTTTGCCACCGAGACCGCGTAGTCTGGATAGTCGACCGCTTGATCGCTTTGCGTTCCGAAATCGGTGACTTCATGGCCATCGGCGCGCAATAGCGTCACCAATTTGCCTTTGATTTGGTATCCGCGATGATCGCTACCTACTGCGATTCGCATGATGCGTTCTCCAGTTCTCCAGTGAGTTGGTCAAAGTGAGTTTCGATGGGGTGGCCAAGGTACCGTACCGACTTCAGGCGTCGTCCCATTGGATGATGGCGTCGGTGTCGAGTTGATCGATCCAATAGGAAGTGTGCCGATCCAATTGCTCGGCGCACTTCTGATAGATCTCGAGCGAGCCTCCGAATGGATCGCTGATCTCGCCACCATCGGCCGCGATCAAATGGACTTTTGAAGCGGCTTCCGGCCATTGGGCAACGATAATGCTGCGATGCTTGTGCCCCATCGCCAAAATCAAATCGGCTTGCTCGACCAGCCCAGAGTGCAACTGCGTGCTTTGATGGTCGTCGAGCGAAGCTTGAAACGCGCGGATGGCTTGCAGCGCTCCGTGCGATGCTGGATCGCCTCCATAGGCCGAGACACCGGCCGAGCACGCGATGATGGGCACATCCAATCGCGAACTCCCAGTCGGCTTTGCACCACCAAAATGCGTCGCAATTTTTCTTCGCATCAAGGCCGCTGCCATCGGCGAACGGCAGGTATTGCCAGTGCATACAAACAAGATCACCATCTGGGATTGCGCTCGCAGATACGATCGGGGTGCGACTCCCTCGCGAACGATGCGGCCTTGGTTGCCATCCAGTTCAATCACCGTCGGCACCCCGGGGGCTTCCACGGTACCAGCATCGATGGCCAAAACACTCTGACCGACGACCAACTCGTCGATCGATGCAACCGGACTACCGGGACGAACGCGATTCGGAGCCAGCCCGCAGACCAATGGGCCAGGAACCAGCTTGGCAATGTGGTGAAGCACTTCATGCGAGGGCTGCCACAGACGCAACCGATCCTCGGTCGGTTGCAATCGAGACAATACCGACGGTGCCAGGCAACGCATGGAACTGAAGGGATCGGTGTTGCGATGCTGCAAGACCACTGGTCCAGGCCACAGTTTGCGAACCAAACGTCGAGCCGCACCCGAGAGCTTGGGCAGCATATCGAGCGATTCCTCGGAGGAGCGCGGAACCACCGCCAGCGGACCATGGGCGGAGTCAGTCGCTAAGGAGTCCAGCGATTCCACCGCCGCGGGGCTCAATCCACTGGCAACCAGCACGTAACACGTCTGCGTCGGAACGGCCACGACATGCCCCTCGACGAGCGCCTGCACCGCCAAATGGACGACGTCTCGAGGATCGTCCGACCGTCGCCAATCCAAGATTTTTGTCATGCATGCTCTCTCGCAGGGGACGCACCCCCCGGAATTCGACGATGGCGGCACCGGAGGATGACTGGGCGTCAGACCAATGCGAAACGCAGATCACCCCAAACCGTGCCCTCCTCGCTGGAGGACGCGAAACCCATCACCGGAAAGCGGGTCGCAACGGCAAACGCATCGCAACGGGGGAACCATGTGCCGCGCACCGGTGTATTGTAATCGATTCCGGGAACCCTATCGACGGCACCCCAACTCGCGGCCTCTGCCAAACCAAGCTTTCTGCAAAGATTCGCAGCGGCCCCACGAAACAACCATTCATCAGCGAGACAACCATTCAGTAGTGTCGCAGCGATCGCCCCGAAACGCTACACCATAGGGCGTAGCCATCGATCGACCGAGATTCCCAACTCTCGCAACCGTGTCACGATTTGCGACGGAGTGAGCGGTTTGCCGCTGGCTTGTGCAAGCTGAATCTCTTGCAAGACGGCCTGAATGGTTTCGCTTGGTACTCCGAATCGCACGAGAGACGGCAACCAACGCTTGAGATCGGTGCGCCCAAAAAGATCGCTCTCAGTCCCAGGGTTCCCAGGTGGAGTCTAGGAGGACTCGATCGAGCTGGAATCCCCATTGCCGGTCATCGATGGCGGTGGTGCCGGCGTGCTCGCGAAAAGGGACTGGACGTCGACACCGAGTTTCGCCAGGGTGGCACGAAACTCCGCTTCGGTCCATTCGACGCCGCCCGACCAAGCCGATTCGACCAAAGAGACGAAGTGACGGATGATCTCTGGCGATACGTCGGCCGAAGAGAGTCGTTCAATCCACTTTGCGAGGACATCGAAATCGTCTGTGCCTGGATCTGCTGTGCCGGGTTCCACTGGATCGTCGAGATCATCACCGTTGCTGTCCTCCGATACGCCTGGGTAGATTCCTAGGCGATCATCACCGAACGCTTGCAAGAACAGCGTCTTCCAATCGATGCCCAATTCGCTCAGCTTCGATTGCACGGTCTCAAACGACCAAGGCGCTCCGGAGTTCATTGCGTCCTGCAATCCTTGAATCCAAGTGGTCACGTCCTCGGCATTCCAACCGGCGGTTGCCAGACGATCCTTGAGTTGAGCGATCCATTGCTCAACACTTTCTGCTTCGTGATTCGGGAAAACCGATTCCAGATCGATATTCGCTTCGGCGAGCAAGTCTTCGATGAGGCCTTTCACTTCATCGAAGGACTCCAAAGCATTCGGGCTATCGGCCAGTGGTTGCAGAGCCGTCTCGACGCGCGTCAGCAGTTCGTCACTCGCACCGACGGCGCTCAATCGATTTAGAATGCGAGAGAGCCATGGTTGCTCAATCGTGATGTTCCAGTCGGTGTCACCGCCCCAGAACTCGCTCCCATCCGAACCGTCTCCCGCGTCGCCGCTGCCCGGTTCTGTTCCTTCGCTGTCGGTTTCATCGCTGTCGGATTGAAACTGCATGCCACCTCGAGCGAGGCGACCGTGGATCACTCGATCCCCCATTTCCGGACGGCCGCCGCGTCGCAATGTTGCCAACGCTTCGTAGGCATCATCGACCGTGTAGTTCCACGGAAGATCTCCTGTGGTAATGGCCTTTTCGATCCAAGCCATCCGACGGTTCAAGTCCGTCTGACTGGGGACGGACGACTGCTCCATGGCGGACTCATTGATCGCATTGATCACGCTCAGAGCATCCAACGGCGACAGCGTTTCATCGGCGTCGACATCGGTCATGTTCCATCGAAGTGCATTGGGTGCAGCGTTGTTGTTGGCAGCTGCTGCATTGAGCTGATTGATGACGACCAAGGCATCCAGCGGAGAAAGCTCGCCACTGCCATCGGTGTCTTCCGGCATCATAAAGTTGTGAAAGCAATCGGAAGCCAGCAACGCTCTGGTCTCGAGCCCCTCCAAAACCAATCGTCGTCGACGGCGCGCGAGGCGAGCTGGGATTTGAGTGGCGTGATTTTTGCGGCGCATGCTTTTCGGTTCCCTAGAGAATTTCATCCGACGGCGTGTGATGCGATGTGGCGAGTAGGCCCTGCAATGCATGTTTCGGTCGCAAAACGCGCCAAAACTCAGCTTTCTCGCAACCGTATTCAACTAAATCCGAACTCGGCACGCAATGGAAATTCCCTGCATTTTCAATCTTACCTGCCGCGCCCAGACCGCCCCGGGTGCGAGGACTGGCCGAAGTGCTCGCATGGGCTAAACTGCTTGCATTCGGAATTGGAATCCGGCCAGCAACGCTGCGTCGAGCATTCTGGTTCGGGGAATCGACGAATGTTCTCCAGGTGACCCATCCTCGGAGCGCATTCCCTGCGGCTTGCCAACACCGCAAAGACGACTTTCTCGTCCTTTTTCCCGCCATCGTCCCGCGATGGACGGATCCCCAGATGGCACATAGCCCAGCCCCAGTGTTTTATGTTTCCCCTCCTCGCGTGATGGAATAGCAGCGATCCATGGCCAATGCAAAGACAGCGATCACCCCGACCCGCGCCGAAGATTACCCCGAATGGTATCAGCAAGTCATCAAAGGGGCGGACCTAGCGGAAACCAGCGCCGTGCGAGGGTGCATGGTGATCAAGCCGTGGGGCTATGCGATATGGGAAAACATGCAGCGCGGGCTGGATCGGATGTTCAAAGAAACCGGCCACCAAAACGCCTATTTCCCCCTGTTTATCCCGATGAGCTTCTTGGAAAAAGAAGCCGAACACGTCGAGGGGTTTGCCAAGGAGTGCGCCGTGGTCACGCACCACCGCCTCGAACCCGATGGCAAAGGAGGATTGCGGCCAGCCGGTCCGCTTGAAGAACCCCTGATCGTCCGTCCCACCAGTGAAACCATCATCGGCGCCACCTATGCCAAGTGGGTGCAGTCCTACCGCGACCTGCCGATCCTGATCAACCAATGGGCCAACGTCGTACGCTGGGAAATGCGAACCCGATTGTTCTTGCGAACCGCTGAATTCCTTTGGCAAGAAGGACACACCGTGCACGCCACGGCCGAGGAAGCCATGGAAGAGACGCGTCGCATGCTCGACGTCTACACGGACTTTGCCGAGAACCACATGGCCATGCCCGTCATCCGCGGGGAAAAGACCCCGGGCGAACGCTTCCCGGGTGCGGTCACAACCCTTTCTATCGAAGCCATGATGCAGGACCGAAAAGCCTTGCAAGCCGGCACGTCGCACTTCCTGGGACAGAACTTCTCCAAAGCCCAAGAGATCAAGTTCCAAAGCCAACAAGGCCAAATCGAATACGCTTGGACCACCTCATGGGGCGTCTCCACCCGGCTCATCGGTGCGTTGATCATGACCCACTCAGACGATGATGGATTGGTTTTGCCGCCTCGCTTGGCCCCGACCCAAGTCGTCATCATGCCCATCTATCGCGACGATGCGCAACGTGCAGAAGTCCTAGAACATTGCCAACGGCTGCGACGTGAACTGGCCGCATTGACCTACGCCGACGAACCCCTGCGAATCGATATCGATGCACGCGATGTACGCGGTGGCGAGAAGAAGTGGTATCACGTCAAACGGGGTGTTCCGATCCGCTTGGAAGTCGGCCCCAAAGACATCGCCAATGGCGGAGCATTCGTTGCCCGGCGCGATACCGGCGAAAGCAAATCCATGCCCCAAGCCGACATCGTTGCGAACCTTCCGAAATTGCTCGCTGAGATCCAAAGCAACTTGTTCGCCCGAGCGCTCGCCATGCGAGAACAGAACACGGT
>JBKCUI010000078.1:0-9902 GCA_046318495.1 Pirellula sp.
CACGTCGAACGCGTCTTCTTGCCCTTCGTCATGCTCCAGCAGTTGGCCACAGCATGCAAGGAAACAGCTCACCGTATCGCCGTGCCGCCACTCCAAGACATCGTGTCCGCCGGTGAGGCCCTCCTCTTTACTCCCGAACTACAACATCTTCTCGACCGATTGCCCGATTGCAAATTGCACAATCACTACGGGCCCACCGAATCCCACGTGATCACTTCCCATCTGGTCACCGATCGCGATCTGCGATCGCTCCGGGAAAGCCCCATCGGCAAACCGATCTCCAACTCCCAGGTCTACGTACTCGACGCCCAGCGCAAACCGTTGCCTCCGGGGATCCCAGGCGATCTTTGGCTAGCTGGAGATTGCTTGGCGCATGGCTACGTCGATCGTCCCGAATGGACCGAATCTCGCTTCATGCACGTCTCGCTACCGCTGGTAGGAACCAAGCGGATGTACCAATCGGGGGACACGGCTCGCTGGAACAATCACGGCGAATTGCTGTATCTGGGACGCAGCGACGATCAAGTCAAACACCGTGGTGTCCGCATCGAACTGGGTGAAATCGAAGCCCGATTGCTTGAGCATCCAGGCATCGCACAAGCCGCAGTCGCCATCCAATCCACGTCTGACGGGCTGCAACGGTTGTGCGCCTACTACGTTGTGAGGGACGGCGTTCCAGCATCGCATGGGGACTTGCAAGCGTTCCTGCGACAGCGATTGCCCGATGCGATGATCCCAAACGCTTGGGCAGCCTTGGAGTCTCTGCCTCTGACAGCTTCCGGAAAGCTCAATCGAAGGGCCTTGCCAATCGACATCGCATGGCAAACCGACTCTATGGAGTATGTGCCGCCATGCACACCCATGGAAAGCGCGTTGGCAGAGATTTGGATGGAACTGCTCAAAGTGGAGCGTGTCGGCGCTACCGATCATTTCTTTGCCCTGGGTGGGCATTCGCTGATGGCAGCTCGCATGCGATCGCGCCTGATGCACAACTTGGGCTGCAACATTCCCCTGCGGCAAATCTTCGAGTTTCCCGTCTTGCGGGACTTGGCAAACTCCCTGGAAGTATCCGATTCGGATCATGCTTCCCGCGTTTCTAAGGACTTGATTCCACGCACGGGTGCAACGCGTGGCCCACTATCCTGCTCGCAAGCGCGCTTGTGGTTTTTGGAATCGCTGAGCGGCGGTGTCTCCAACACCTACAATCTCAACTACGCATGCAAGCTGCTCGGTGCCCTCGATGCCAATTGCCTTCGTCAGTGTTTTGAGGAATGGATCGCGCGTCATCAGATCTTGCGTACGCGCTACGTGCAGGAAGAGGGAGAAATCCTCCAAGAGGTCCTCGACTCCGTTCCCATCGACTGGCACGAGGAACATCTTGATAGCGTATCCCCTGAGGATGCCCTAAGCCGCTGCGAGTCGATCCTATCGGCGCGATCGCAACACGTGTTCGACTTGACGCGAGGCGAAGTCGTGCGGGCAACCCTGGTGAAATGCGATCCCGAGGTGCATGTCTTCTCGATCACGATTCATCACATCGCCTTCGATGGGGGTTCGATATCGATTTTTCTGCAGGAACTTAGCGATTCCTACCGGCATCGACGGCACGGCCAGCCAATGCAAACGCCCGACGCAACGTTGCAGTATCTCGATTACGCGATTTGGCAGCGTTCGAGTTTGGCCGACCCATCGATCGAGGAATCGCTGGAGTTTTGGAAGACATCGCTGAAAGGGCTCAAGCCCCTGGAACTACCTCAGGATACCCCGTGCCCCGAAGAAGCCACCAACCACGGGGACTCGGTTCCTCTGTACTTCGATCGCGAGGTAGTCGCCGCATTGAAACAGCTCGGGCAGTCCTGCAACGCCACCTTGCAGATGACGCTCATGGCGTCGTTCCAAATGCTGCTGGGACGTATTGCCGGAACCGACGATCTTGCGGTCGGCACCGCCACTGCCAATCGCAACATGCCACAGCTCGAGCAGCTTGTCGGCTTTATCGCGAACACGGTTCTCGTGCGCACCAAACTGGACTGGAACACATCGTTCCGAGAACTCCTGCAGCGAGTCCAAAGAACCTCGTTGGACGTTTACGCACACGAGGATCTCCCCTTCGATTACCTTGTTGAACATCTGCATCCCGACCGCGCATCAAATCGCTTGCCGTTGGTCCAGGCACTTCTCCAAGTCTTGCCTTCGGAAGTGCATACGCTCCAACTTCCCGGTATTGCCGCGACCGAGTTCCCGGTCGGTGTCACGAGCAGCCGCTTTGAACTCGAAGCCCACCTGTGGGAACACGACGACGAACTGACCGGCTTCCTGGTCTACTCGACCGATCTATTCCAACGATCGAGGATGCAAGCTCTTGCCGACCGCTGGAGTTCACTCATCCATCAGATCTCGAAGGATCCCAATCGCAAGCTCGGAGAGTTCGACGTCCTCCTCCCCCGCGAGCGCGAACCTTTGCTAATGGAGTGCAACCAAACGCAACGCGACCTTCCCGCCGGATCCGTTGCAGAGGTCTTTCAAGATGTCGCAGAAAGGTTCGGCCAGCAGATCGCATTGATCGATGGCGAGCAGTCATGGAGCTATGAAGAATTGAACCGCGCCAGCGATCGCTGGGCAGCGGAACTTCAACAACGCGGAGTCCGCACCGGCGATGCGGTCGCCATGCTCTTGCCCCGCTCCCCACAGATGATTGTGGCTATGCTGGCGATTCTCAAAGCGGGCGGCTGCTATGTCCCACTCTCTCCCGAGGACCCTCCACAACGCCTCGCATTCCTGCTGCAACGCTCCCAAGCCGCTCTCGTATTGACCGACGACTCACACGGCGTGCCCCTACCGCAGATCGATATCCCAACGCTCGCGATGAACTCCACGGAACCGCTGGGCACTCCGCCGTACCGAGACGAAAAACGCCCCGTTGGCGGCCAATCCGATGCTCGTCCTCAACCGCACGACTTGGCATACGTCCTCTTTACATCCGGCTCGACAGGAGAACCGAAAGGGGTTTGCGTCGAACATCGCTCGATCCTCCGTTTGGTTTTCGGCAATGACTATGCCAAGTTCGGTCCGGATCGCGTCCTGCTGCAATTGGCCCCCGCTGCCTTCGATGCGGCAACGTTCGAAGTGTGGGGAGCCTTGTTGCATGGTGCGACATTGGTTCTCGCACCGCCGGATCGCGTCCCAGACTTGGCGACCATCGGCAGCTTGATCCAGAAACATCGTGTCACCACTCTGTGGTTGACGGCCACGCTCTTCAATCAATGGATCGAAGAAGCTCCCGAGTCGCTCCGCAGCGTCGAAGAGATTTTGACCGGTGGAGAAGCCCTGTCGGTTCCGCATATCCGCATGGCCCAGCAGCGACTCGGACCCAGCGTCCAATTGATCAACGGGTATGGCCCCACCGAGTGCACCACCTTTGCGACCTGCTATCGCATTCCGTTCCCGTTGCAGGAACGCGTGCGTTCGATCCCGATCGGACGCCCAATCGGCAACACGATGGCGTGGGTCGTCGATGAACGCCTCAACCTCGTTCCTCCCGGCACGGTCGGAGAACTGCTGCTGGGAGGCCAGGGACTGGCCCGTGGATACTTAGCGAATGATGCGATGACGCAGTCGCGATTCATCCCAGCACCATGGCCCGAGGTTTCCGGCGAGCGAGCCTACCGCACGGGCGATTTGGTTCGATGGAATGCCGAAGGCAACTTGGAGTTCCTCGGCCGCATGGATGACCAAGTCAAACTGAGAGGATTTCGCATCGAGTTAGGGGAAATCGAATCGCATTTGATGACGCACCCCGACGTCCAACGGTGCGTGGTGATCATTACCGAAGATGCCCACCAACAATCCACCCTCGCGGCCTACATCGTTCCTTCCGATGCCAACCACTTTGCGCCGACCGAGATTCGCGAACACTTGCGCGAACGATTGCCCAGCTACATGGTCCCCACAGCCTATGTCTCTATCGACCATATTCCCATCAAGGAGAACGGCAAGGTTGACGCAAAACGACTCCCGCCGATCGATGCGAACACGGTCCTCGGCTCGCTCGAGGCCGTCCCACCTCGAAACGAGACCGAACGCCAAATGCTCGAACTATGGATGGACGTTCTGGGCAAAACGGGATTCGGCGTCATGGATGGCTTCTTCGATCTCGGAGGTCACTCACTTTTGGCAGTCAAGCTCTTCGCCAAAATCGAAAAACAATTTGGCGTCAAGCTCCCGTTGGCGGTGCTATTTCAACACGCAACCGTAGCACAGCTCGCAGACCAGTTATCCAAAGCAACCAACAAAACGAAATGGGTCGACATCATCCCGCTGAGCGAAGCTCGCGGCGATCATCCGCTCTATCTTTTCCCATCCTTGGGAGGGGAGTTGCTGCACCTGCGACCGCTTGTCGATGCCATGGAAGGAAGCATCTCCATTGTGGGATTGCAACCTATCCTGTCCGAGGAGTACGTTGCATTGGCTCGCGATCTGCAGGCAACAGCCGCGAAGTTTGTCGAAGCAATTCAAACCCGTCAGCCGCACGGCCCCTATCGCCTCGCAGGCTTCTCCTATGGAGGCATGCTGGCCTTTGAAGTCGCTCGCCAATTATCCCGTTCCGGTGAAAAGGTGGATTACCTCGCCATCCTCGACACCGGTCCATGCAGGGATGGCCAGCCCATGCAACTCCAGGATCAGTTTGCCTGGGGCGCAGCCGTTCTCCGAAATCTTCCCGGTTGGATCGTATGCGAGTGGAAGCACACTCCGTGGTCCGTCATCGTTAGCAGCGCCAAACGAAAAGGTCGATTCGCGATCCGCTGGCTCCGTTCCCTGGGCAAAGCCAAAACCACCTACGACGATATCTTCGAGTCCCCGCGCATCGCCTCGCGAGACGTTTCGATACTCCGTTCCTGCTTCGAAGCCTTCGCGAAATACATCACGGACATGACGACCACGGAGATCTCGCAACACGGACGATACGCGGGACCATTGCACGTGTTTCGGACTCGAATCCAGGCGCTCATGTCGGGCGCTCAAAACGACCTGGGTTGGTCGCGATGCGCCGTGAACGTCAACGTCCACTTGCTCCCTGGGAATCACGAGATGGTTTTCACCCATCCCAGCTTGGAGGAGTTAGCGAATGAACTCGAGCGAGGACTGAGGCAACTAGACAGTCCTAGCGAACAACAGCGACGTTCTTAGCGCCACCTCCCCTGGGGGCGAGACCATCGCCATCGCCATGATCCAATCGATTCTCCCTCTCGCCGTAAAGAGTTTTGCTCTGAAAACGAATGCGCCGAGCGAACGGCCGAGGATCGATCCTAAACACAACTTGACTCTGTTTCCCATCGAGCAATCCGCGCTAGGCCGAGCCGTCGAGGAGCGAACCACGGAGTTCCAGCTTGGTCGGTTCTGCGCCCGCACCGCCCTGACTCAATTGGAATACGATTGGCTGCCCATCCCGGTAGGCCCCTCACGAGAACCGATCTGGCCAGATGGGGTCGCCGGTAGCATCACGCATTGCAACGGATATGTCGCTGCCGCAGTCGCACGCGCGCGCGCGGTGTACGCCCTGGGAATCGATGCCGAGCTCAATTTGTCACTCCCCGAGGAAGTGGTCGCTTCGATACTCACCCCCGAAGAAATAGACGCAATCGACGGACTACCGAGCGTCGGCATCCATTGGGATCGATTGATCTTCAGCGCCAAGGAATGTGTCTTTAAGGCTTGGTTTCCAAGGCAACGGTCGTGGTTGGAGTTTCATGAATGCGCCATTCGAGTCACCCCCAGTTCGCGCTCGTTTGAGGCCCACCTTCTTCTAGCTGCCAGCCAAGATGCCCCCGACGAACTTCGAATCATGCACGGCAAGTACATCGCCGAGGAGAGATTCATCGCCACAGCTATCGTCGTACCGAATACATGTTCTGCGATCGACTGACCGCTATACGCCAGCCTACGCCTCCTCGGACATCTGCTACCACTCAGCACTTGACTGTTTTTCGCTTCTTGCCGATCGCACCGCGGGCTTGCACTTTCTGAATGCTCTCGGCAATGCCCGGCAACTTGCAATCGTTGTCCCCGAGGTCCGCTTCGAATGCTCCAATCTTTGCGGCCGCAGCAAGCACTGCCGCCGTAAGCGGCGCTACATAGCATCCGAGTGCAATCATAAAAGCGTTCATGTGATATCCGACTCGATCGGGATGATCGTGGATCGTCTTTTGAATACGTCCAATCCACGCCTTTAGCACATCTAAATCCAATTCCGAATCAGGTCGAATCGAGACCCAGCCCGCTAGCGTGGACCACCCGGATATCTGAGTGAGCTCCTTCTTGGAATCAATCCACTCACTCCCCAGACTCCAACCGTGGGGCCTCCCCGCCGCCACCCAAGCGACTGGCCACGCGGCAAGCGGCCAGCAGTTGGCTTGCGCCAACCAATGCTTGAGGTCCTTCTTCGTCATCTTGGCATCGTCCGCGATCAATCCCGCCAGATACATCGCGTCGTACACGCCGGTGTCGTACAGATCCAGTGCCAGTTGGTAATCCTGCTTGATCCCTTTCACCAATAGCTTCATGTCAGCGATCTTGGCGCCGTAACATGGCTCGCACACGCCATGTCGCATCAAGGTCCGCTTGTAGCTATCGCTGCCGAGCTTGCGGATCTCGGCCAAAATCTCCGAGGCCTTCATGTTCACTCCTTGGTCCACTGGGTTTGAGTCATGGTTGTTGGGTTTGCTTGCACATCCGCTGCACATCCAGTCATCGAGCCATCAAGCTATCCAGCCATTGCGCCAAAATGCCATCAGGTCCCTCGACCGCCGCGAGAATTCGTCGCCATCCATTGTGATGATGACCGGCTGGTCGCGTCGCCACCCGCGACGATAACTGGCGAAATTCCGCAAACTTCCCAGAGCCCCACCCCATCGGCAGATCGCCAACTTGCCAAAATTGCCCGACCCATCCTCTGCCAAGGCAGTTGAATCGCCGCGCTGCGCAAGCCGATAAACGCGATACGGGTAACTGGGGAGGCGCACGATCTTTGGGTCATGGGATTGGACTTGGCCGCCTTCGCTCACGACTCCCCCACACGACCAATCGAGAACGAAGTCATGATGGCATACACGCGTTGCAAAGTTCGGATGTTTGCCTGGGGATGCGCACTGGCCAGCGCCACCGCAGGCTCCTTTGCCGATGCTCAAACCATTGGCTCTGGCATGCTAGGCTCGTTCACCCCCACGGAATCCCGCCGCGAATCCGAAGCGGAGGAGGAAGAGATCGAGACCGACCGCGATTCGTTCACGGCCTCGACCAAGATCACCCCGTTTGGACGTCTGATCACGGAATCGAGCTATTCCTTCATCGACAATCGCAAGGTCTTTGACACTCATAGCTTGCCGGAGTTGTTGCTTCGTTACGGCATCAGCGAACGGATGGAAATCCGATTTGGATACAATTACGAAATCGGCGGTGCCGGCAATCCTATCTCCGGCAATATCCCAGACGACTTAGAAGAAGAACCGGTTTTGGAAGAAGAAGCGAGGCTGCTGTACGGCACCAAGGTATTGCTTTCCAAACAAAATGGCTGGATGCCTGAGAGCGTCTTTCTCGTGCATGGCTATACGCCGACGATGGGAAAAGAAACCGCCACCACGCTCGGACTCTCTTATGTATTCGGGTGGAAGCTCCAGAACCGCTCGATTTGGGACAATGGAATTCGATTCGGTACCGGATCCTTTGAAGGCGACAGCTTCAACACGTGGTCCCCCTCCACCGTGCTCAAGATTCCCCTGGGCGAACGTTGGAGAGTCCACGCGGAGTACTTCGGCGTCTTCACCGAAGGACGGAGCAAAGAAGGCGTCCAGCACTTTTTTAGCCCTGGGGCACACTACCTGCTGACCAAAGACCTCGAAGTCGGCCTTCGAGTGGGATGGGGGCTGAACGAAGAAGCCCCGAACTTCTTCAGCAACATCGGGGTGGGTTGGCAGTTTTAGCAACAGGTTGCATGGTCTGCCGGTGTGATCCTCGCACTGCCCTTCCTCGCATTTCCGTTCCTAGCAATGCCGTCTCTACGAAGGTTGCGAACCGGCCGCACGATGCGGCCGATCGAGCTCCAGTCGCAACTTGTCAATCTGAAGGCGACGATGGGTCATCAATGACCCGAATGCGGCCCCGCACAGTCCCAGCAACGTGCCGCCAATGCCACCCACCAAACCTAGCGAGGGCGTCCGGCCCGGCATCCAAACCATCACCGCAATCATCCCGCCCAAGAACACAGGCTGAATCACTGCGAGCATCCAGTAAAGCACGCGCCCCTTCTGCTTGCGATAATTGCTATAGGCCTCCTGCAGTTCGGGCGAACCCTCCGCATCCATCGGCTCCGGTTCCAACAACATGGCACGCAACGAAATCGGAACGATGATCCACTGGAGCACCACACACGCCGCGTAAATGCCCAGCGCTAAAAGCCACCGCAGAAACGCCCCTTGGCTCGCGCCCGATGGCTCCTCGGTAGGAAATGGAACCAACCCTCGAGCGGCGATGAGGCTCAAACATGCGATCGATATCGCGCCACCGACGATCCACTCCCATTTCTGGAGAGGATGCTGACGCAATCGATTGACCAACGAAGCGGTCCGCGTTTCACCCTGCATGCCACCTAGGGAGGTAGCGTTTCCTGCCCCCTGCGTCGCCGGCAACTTGGCTTGCACACACGGCATCGCCAGACCGAACCACAGAGGAAAGAACAAAACCCAGCAATGCATCGCGATCTGCTGCAACGGATGCCCCACGGGCAAGGATCCGCTGGCTGCAATCCATGACAATCCCAGCGAGGTCGCAAGCGCCAACAAAGTGAACCCGACCAGCGTCCACTGCAGCCGTTTCGCCAGCGCACGCTTCGCATCGCTCGTTGCCCGGTTCGGCATCGCAACAACGACACCGAGCGGCACCAATAGCATGAATGGCGCAAAGACCGTGAGCAACACGCGCGTCGCTACCACCACGAAGTCATTCATTTCACGTCTCCCAGGGACTGGAGATAATCGAACGAAGATCAATCCGGCTTCCATATTCGAAGCACGTGTCGCTCCACCATGGAGCGAATCTCCTCAGCATCCAATCCCGCGAGCTTGGCCTCTGTCAGCGCACCAGCCAGCAACCCTTCGATCCGCTTTTTGTCTTCAGACGGACGACCGCGAGGTTTTTCCACAAGGCCTGCCACCACCGTGCCGCGTCCACGGATCGATGTGAGCAACCCGGCATCGGTCAATTCGCGATACGCTCGCGCCACCGTGTTCCAATGAATCCCCAAATCGGCTGCCAATTGACGCACCGTGGGCAACTCATCCCCCAGACGAAGCTGCCCATCGGCCAGCAATCGCTTGAGCTCGGACACCAACTGCTCTTGCAACGGAATCGGACTGTTGAGGGAAATCCTAATCATGCTTCCATTGTACCACTGTATGATACAACAGCAACAACAGCCAGCCCGATTTTTTTGCTGGGGACACCCGTCCTTGCTCAAGCATTCAGTTCCACGATGGGGCTGTCCGCGACATTGACCCAGACATGCACGTGGGGGCTTCCGCGGAAGTACCACACAAAACTCGGTCCCTCCAACCGCCAGTTGTCCCAAACCCGATCCTCTCCGACATCTTCATCGGTGTAGTACGCCAAATGCAGTCGCTCGATCCCGCCTTGCTTGGCCAAGCATTCCTGGATCTCATTCCGATCGCTGGTCCGGAACGGCTCGACCAGTTTGCCTAGGACATCCACCAAAGCCTCCCGCTGGTCGCGGCTCAACTCGCTGACCGGGATGCCGGGATACGCCCCATCCTTGCGGAACCCAACCGCTTCTTCGCTCGGCGTCTGGCTCACTTCGGCAGCGCGCCGTTGGCGACCGTCGAGCATGCTGTAGA
>JBKCUI010000079.1:0-14252 GCA_046318495.1 Pirellula sp.
GGTTGGTCGATCCCAACACCCATCGCGTCCTGGGTTGCGGCATCGTCGGGGCTGGCGCTGGCGAACTGATCGCCGCCGCGGTGCTCGCCCTCGAGAGGGGTTGCGACGGCCGCGACATCACCGAGTCGATCCACCCGCACCCGACCCTCAGCGAAACGCTGATGAATGCCGGGGAAGTCCACTTCGGAACCGCGACGGAGATCTACAAGCCCAAGAAGCACGCCGGCGGCTGATCCGTCGGCGCGATCGACGCTTGAGACCGACCTCGCTCGCGATCGACGGTGCTTTACGGTAGCGGGCAGATCACCATCGAGGTGAATTCGACTTCCGAAGCGGGGTCATGCCCTTGGAGCATGATCGTTCCGGCTTCGGTTCGCAGCCCCTTGCGAGGATTGTCGTTTGGGGCTCGCGTGTCTTCCCACTGGACGACTTGAACACCCTCCACCCAAGTCGCGAAGCGATTGCCATCGGCGATGATGGTGAGGTGCACCGGTTGGTTTTCATCGCTCAGGACCGCTTTGGCGTTTTGTCTTCGGAAGATCGCGCCCGAGCCTGCATCGACTGGCCGCCGGCGATCCTCTTTGAATCCGTGATGGATTTGGCATTCGTAGCCATTCATGTCTTCGCCGGGAATGCATCGAAAGAAGATCCCCGAGTTGACGTTCTCGACCAGCGTGCGGGCGACGGTTTGCAAGCAGACGTTGGCGTGCGGTTGAAGCAGTTCCAAATGCCCGCGACCTCCCTTGAGAAGGATGGTCCCCGCGTCGGTGAAGGTGGCTTGGATGTCCCCTTGGGCTTGGTTCCAGTCGGATGGATTGGCTTTAGGTAGCACCGAATAGCCGATCGGACGAATGCGGATATTGCGAAAACGGATGGGGCCTTCGCGGAATTGCAGTCCGATCTTGCCCGCGACGAGTCCGGTGGTGTCTTGGTAGTCCACGGATTGATGGCCGTTGACCCAGGCTTGGATGTGCGATTGATCGACCAAGGCATGGAGCGTGTTCCATTCCAGGGCCTCCGGTGCGGGGACTTGTTCGGAAACGCGAGCTCGGCCTACCAGCGATCCGGTGGGAAACGGATTCTCGGTCGGAGCGATGTTGAGTTCAAAGCAGTCTTTGGCAGGATCGGTGGGAGTGTCGGCGGTTCGCAGAAAAATCCCGCTGTTGGTGTTCTCTGCGGCAAGGTACTCCAGTTCGATTTCGTAGTCGCTGAAGCGGACGTCGGTCATCAAGAAGCATGCGTCGCCGGTGGTCGCAACGATCTCGCCGTTCTCGATATGCCAGTCGGCGTTGCCGGTGCTTTTCCATCCGATCAAGGACTGACCGTCGAACAATCGGATCCACCCGAGATCGAGCATGTCTGCAGGGAGCCGGGCTGCCAGCAAGCCGTCGACGTCGACGGTTTCATCCAGCGGTGGTTCCGCGAGTTTAGCGGCAGGTTTGGCTGCTGGCTTGGCTGCAGGTTCCTGGGGCTTTGCAGCCACCGCTTGCGGTTCTGCGGCGGCCGGGAGCGGCACGTCGGCGACCAGATTGGCTCCCGATTCGGCGGGCGCGCCAGGGGCTTCCGGTGCGGAAGGTGCTTTTGGGGCTGCGGTTGGCTCGGCAGCCAGCTCCTGGAGCGAGGTCTGCGCCGTGCTCGGAGAGGTCGCAGTCGGTTGGCACCCCAGGGTAGTCATCAATGCACAGAATCCCAAAGTGGATTGCAGCTTGCCGACAAAGGATCGCGTCACGATTCAGGAACCTCCAGCCAAACATCAAACGGAAAGAGCGTCGGATCCGACATCGCGACATAAATCGCGATGCGGTTGCTGGCGCGCAGCAGCGCAGCAATCTCCCAATCATACTCGGTCGTTTCGGATCGCAAAGGCAATGCCGTGTCATTGAGCGCGATCGCCGACATCCCGGGAGACTCGGCCGAATTGGGTTTGGCTCGCAATCGGACGGACTGGGCCGCGAGGAGCCCCGAGGTGGCTTGGAAGGTGCGGGTCCACAGGTTGAGAGAAGCGGGTTCTCCTGCCGACGTATGGCTGGGGGCGGGTTGCCAGCCTTTGGCCAAGGAGATCCGATGCACCGAGGGGGTCATCCGCATTCCTGTTCTTGTTCGTAAAGAATTCGGCTCGGGTAGATGCCCGGGGCGTCCTCCGCGTACCAGCGATCCAGGACCCCTTTCCATTCCTCGAACGATTTGACCCGCGCGAATTGTTCCCGCACCTCCAACGAGCGCGGGTGGGATGCGGAGTACTTGATGCCGAACTTGCGCATCGGCACGCCGGCTCGATCGGGTCCATAGAGTTGTTCGGCGAGTCGAAAATGCTCCAGCAGCACTTCGCGTTGCTCGTGCACGGTGGGAGGAGGAGGCAACGCTTCACCGCGAAGCAACGCGATGGCTTGTCCAAAGATCCAGGGGTTGCCGATGCAGCCCCGCGCGATGGTGACTCCATCGACCCCCGTCTCGAGCATCATGCGAATGCAGTCGTAGGCCGAGAACAAATCGCCGCTGCCGAGGATGGTGCGATTGGGGCCGACATGCGCTTTGACTTCTTTGAGGAACGCCCAGCGGCTCGGACCGATGTAGCGCTGAACGACAGTGCGGCCGTGAACGGTGATGGCATCGATGCCGTAGGCAAAAGCGCCATCGAGGATTTCGTAGAATCGATCGCGGCTCTCGGGCGTATCGTCGATGCCGCGCCGCATTTTGATCGACACAGGAATGTGGGGCGGGACAATGTCGCGGGTGCGCCGCACGATTTCGAGGGCGACGTCGGGCTGGCTGAGGTGGAATCCACCGCGGCACCGGCCGAGCACTTTCCTGACCGGGCATCCGAAATTGATATCGATGACGGCGAATCCGGCTTCGACCAGCTTCTGAGCACCCAGCGAAAATTGCTCGGGCTCAGCGCCCATGAGTTGGCCTGCGACCGGGTGTTCGTCCGGCGTGTTGTAGAGAAAGTGCTGCGTCTTCTTGCGGTCCTTGAGACTGACCAAGAACTGGTCGAGCATGACTTCGCACAAGCTATACGACGCACCGTGTCGGCGAGCGACGACGCGCATGGCCCAATCGCTGTAGCCGCTAAGTGCGGCTTGGACAAACGGCAAACCGATAGGGACGTTTCCAATGCGCAGCGGTGCGATGGCGCGGCAGCGCTCGATCTCGTCTGGGGTCAATGCGTTGGAGTGCGTGGCCGCAGTCATGAGGAACTCGTTGCAACGGAGGAACGCGATGCGATTTCGCGGGCGAGATCGTCGCGGACGGCTTGGGCCACGCTGGTCCAATCGCCGATTTGCGTTTGTCGAAACAGCTTCATGGTCGGATACCAAGGCGAATCGGACCGATCGAGCAACCATCGCCAATCCGGCGTAAAGCCCAATATCAAATGCGTGGGGCGCCCGAGCGCTCCGGCGAGGTGAGCCATGCTGGTATCGCTGGTGACGATCCAATCGAGGTGATGCAGGATGGCTGCGGTGTCCATGAACGCTCCGCTCGATTTATCCAGATCGTCCGGCAAGCGGTGGATGGGGCGCGAGCCTGGCCACGCATCGATCTGCTCGCTGCCTCGGCCGAACTGCAGGCTGACCAGCTCGACGTCGGGCAAATCGGACAATGGCTCCAAGCAGGCCAACGGGAACGAACGAAACATGTCGGCTTGATGGTCGGGGTTTCCTTGCCACACCAATCCGATGCGCAAGCGGTTGGCGGGCAATCGCTGTTGCAGCTGCCGCTTCCAATATCCGACGAGGTTCTCGGGCGTGCGCAGATACGGAACGTTGGCGGGGATGTTGGTCGCGTCGATGTTGAGAACATCGGCGACGTCGATCAGGGAGCAGTGGTAATCGAACGGCTGTTCGACGGCCCAGGTGTTCGGGATGATCGCATCGATGCCGGGGCAACCTTGGAAAAGGGCCACGAGCTGCGGCTGCAGATGGACGATCGGTTTGGCGCCGAGGTCTTTGAGGACCTTGGCAAAGCGGATGAAGTGGATGGCGTCGCCGAGTCCTTGTTCGCCATAGAGCAAGATGGTCTTGCCTTGGATGTTCTGCCCGGTCCATTTCGGTTGGTTGTAACGATGCTGGATGGCTTCTTTGCATTTCCAGCGATAGCGGTACTCTTTCCAGCCCTCGGAGAAGTTGCCTTGCAACAGGTGAATGACCCCGAGGTTGCGATGGAGTTCCGCATCTTCGGGCTGGAGTTTCATCGCTTCGTAGTAATACTGAAACGCTAGATCGATCCGGCCGGTCCATGCGTGCAGCGTGCCTCGATTGCGATAGGCGTTGAAGTAGCCCGGTTGGAGGTCGATGGCTTTTTGGAAGGCTGCGTCGGCTTCGTCGACCCGGCCCAAGTAGCGGAGGGAGTTCCCCATGTTGTTGAGCGCGATGGGGAATTTGGGTTGCAAGGCAATCGCTCGCTCGTAGGCTGCCACGGCTTCGGCGAAATGGCGTTGGTCGTGCAGCGCGATCCCGAGGTAACACCAAGCCACCGCGTTGTTGGGCTCTTTTTGGACCACGCTGGCGTAGACCTGTTTTGCTCCGGCGATGTCCCCGCGCTGGTGGTTGATCCACGCTTGATTGAGCTGTTCCTGCGTTGTTGGCATGTTTCCTCCCGAGGTGAACCCTTAGCGCAGGATCGCAACGGAGGGAGAGCCGAGAGTTGGGGGCCGCCGCCGGGATCGCATGCACGCAGCGATATGGTATGCCAAAGGGGCCAGATCGGGTAGGTTCGCAGCCATTCAGAGAGGCGATCAGACGCTGGGTTCGGCAGGCGGTTTGGGACGATCAAACCGGGAGAGCAGCGCGGGCAATAGCAGGATATCGCAGGTCAACGCGATCAAGAACGTCACGATCCCCAGCGACCCAAAGGTTCGAAAATCGCTGATGTCGCTAAAGAGGACCGAGCTAAATCCGGCCACCAAGACGATGGTCGTCATGATCATGCCGCTGCCGACGGCTTGGAAAGCCCGTTCGATGGCTGCTCGGTGATCGCCGCCTTGCTTGACTTCGTCTTGGTACCGCGACAGGAAGTGGATGGTGTCGTCGACGGCGATTCCGAGGCAGATGGTGAAGCAGCAGATGCTGGTGATCTCCAGCGGCATTCCTGCCACGACCATGAAGGCGGCCGACGCGAGCAACGGCAAGACGTTGGGCACGATGGCGATGAGGCCGAGCCGCAGCGAGCGGTAGGCGAAGCCGAGGACGAAGAAACTGACGATAGCCGCGCCGCCGAGGCTGGTCGCCAAATCGGTGACGACCTTGTAGAGATTGTGATAGCGGTTGATGGCGTCCCCAGTTAGCGTGCACAAGATATGAGGTTGATCGGCTTCGGTGCGGCTGAGGTAGGCCTCCATGCGTTCGAAGGTAGGTTTGTAGGCAGCGGTCCCGAGATCTTGGCATTGAAAGATGATCGAGGCATGGCCTTGATGGATTATCTTGCCGTTCTTGTCACGCTGCTCCTCGATCGAGAAGAATCGCTCCTTCATCGGTGGTGGGATGACTTCTATGAGCGATTTCTTTTCCAGGATGGTCCCTTCGCCGGGAAGAGCCTTGAGGATGGTCGCGATGGAGAGAGGATGGCCGATCAGGGGTTCGGAGCGAAGCATCGTCTCGATATCGTCGATGCACGTGAGGACTTGTTCGTCGCTGACCGTCTCAGGGTTCCAATCGATTGCGACACTGCATCGATCGTTCCCACCCATCGACTTGTCCAAGTGCGCCATACCTAGTTGCATATCGCTCCCCATCGGCAGCATCGTCGATCGGCGGTCATCGGGACGCAAGCGAATGGCGACACATCCCAATCCGATGGCGATCGCGATGGCGATGATGCTGACCACCCGATCGTGGCGGGTGACGAAGCGAATGATCGGACCGAGACCGTTGAGGCTGCGATCGAGGAAGTCGGGTTGGGCTCCTTTGGCGAGACGCTTGCCCCACGGACCGCTGCTGACCAGGGGGATGACCAGTGCCACGGCCAGCCAAGTGCAAAACACACCGAGCACGCAGGACCACCCGAATTCGCGGACCACTTCGTGACGCGCGGTGGTCAGCATCCCCATGTCGATGGCGGTGGTGATGGCGGTCAGGAAACATGCCACGCCGACGATGCCGAGCGTATGGCGACTGGCCACCGGAGGGGACTCACCTGCTGCTAGGCTTTGGCGAATATGCAGCATCATGTGGACGCCGTCGGCAAAGGCGACCAAGCTCAACAGCACCGGCAAGATCACGAACGCGAAGGGGTTGTCTTCGAGTCCGAAGTAACGGAGCAAGCCGAGAGTCCAAAAGACTCCCAGGATCGGAGCCAAGCCGACGACCAGGACCACCGAGATGCCCCGGAACAAGAGGATGGCCATGATTGTGATCATTCCATAACCGACCATCTGATAATGGATTTCGTTCTCGCGGTTGTTCTTTGCGCGCAGGACGTCAAACGGAACCCCTCCCACCAAATGGAACTCCATGGGGACGTTGGGGTCTTCGGCGGCGGCGGTTCGGGCTGCTTCTAAGATCGGTGCGATGGTGTCGTTATCATTCTTGATGAACACCATGTCGTAGTGGACGCGGGCCAAGACCGTTTCGGCGTCGTCTGAGAGCCACTGGCCTACGACCATAGGGTGCTCGATGGCTTTCTTCTTGGCCACATCGAAGCGCTGTTGGGTCGCCTTGGAACGGGGTAGGATCGGTTCGGGGAGGCCGAAGATGTTCAGCGGAGGGGCTTGTTCGAGCGACTCGACGTAAGCGACTTGGTCGAGGTCCTCGACGCGTTGTAGCACGCGTCGAAACGCAGCGGAGCCTTCGGGAGTGAAAAGCTTTGGGCACTTGATGACCAAGTTGGTTTCACGCGATCCGCCAAAACCTCGTCGTCTCACCACTGGGCGATTCGTCTTCGGCGCCTTATCTGTAGCTGCATCCTCCGTCGATTCGCCCTCTTTGGGAGGAGGTGCGAGTTTGTTGCTGATTGAATTCGCCAAGTCCTGTGGCCAACTGGGTGCGATGTAACCACCGATTGCCAGCGCCGTGATGAACGCTAGGAATAGCGTACACAGCCATGGATGGTCGAGCGTGGAAGCAAAGATTCGGCCGAGCCGACTGAATTGGGGCGTAGGGTGGGATGCCATCTTACGGGTGTAACCTGCGTTTGGCTTCCTCGATTAGTTCCTCCCGACTGAGTTTGCGATCTCCATCTTGATCGATGAGATAGAAGGAATGGTATTGCACCATACGCGGCGCCTCGTCGAAGGATACCTTGCCATCGCGATTGAGGTCCAAGCTTTTGATGTAATCTTCCGCAAACTGCACCGCTTTCGCCTCGATCTTTAATGCAGCGTTGGACTCGATAGAGGGAGCTGGTTTTCGAGATCGCATAGCGAAGCGGTCGAGTTGTTCCGTCTTTTTATCCGCGGAAACTTCAAAGAAGGCGACGGCCATCTCTTCCCAAGTTTGGTCCCCCCACATGACGTATTCTTGCGGGGCGGGGTTGAAGGGGTTGTCGGTGGAGTTGTCGAACGTGGCGGTGAACTCGAGCGCATCGAGGGAGTCCATCGGGATGGGCTCGCGGAACTCGTAGGTGTGCTGCCAATTGAAGTCGTAGCGAGGCACTTTCAGCAAGATCTCGCTGGCATCGCCCCGCGAAGCCCGCAGTTCGAACTCGCGTCCGCGCAAATGCATGTGCGGTGAAACCGCCATCAACTCGGCGCCACTGGGCCAGTTGGGTACGCGGGCCGAGACGGAGTGCCTAGCTGCATTGGGAGGGATCTCGAAATCTTGATCGATGCCGATCAAGGTAAAGACTTTGCGCTGGACCTTTTCGTCGTCGACGAAGCAGATCCCGATCTTGGTGCGATCGGTGGTCTCTTGGCCGTTGGGGGTGTAGTGCATTTGAAATACAAACTTGGAACCTTTGGGGACCCATCGCGCGTAGCCTGGGGGGAACTGCATCGCCACTTGTCCCGGCACATAAGCCGTTAACCATCCGATGCCGAGGAATTGATCGCGGCGTGCGATTCTGGCTTGAAACGCTTCGACGGTTTCGTTGGGCAACTGGTATTGGGGTTCATCTGGAGGCCGGACGAACACGATGGCATGGTGCACCACGGACGGATCGCCGGGGATGACTTGCGCGGCCTCTACCCAGCGGTCTTCGGTGAGGCCTGGATCGACCACAAAGTACTGGTAGTCGACGGAGCCCGTGGCAGGGATGCGATAGGCGGTATCCATGCCGACGACCAAGTCCGGATCGCGGTTCATGCGCCAACCGGAAATGAGAGCGGGTGGTTTCGGGATGGCTTCGCGATCTCCGAGGGGAGCTCCGGCACGCACCCAGGTGCGAATGGTTTCCATTTCCGACTTCGACATCGAGCGAGCGTTCTTGAACTGGCCATGAGCCGGGTCGGCGTGCCAAGGCGGCATGCGGCCTTGATCGATGACTTCGAGGATCATGCTGGCCCAGCCTTGGATCTCGCTGGGGTTGGAGATATCGAACGGACCGATCTCGCCGGGTCGATGGCATTCGTAGCAGTGTTGGTAGAGGATGTTTGCGATGGGAGAGGCAAAGGTCACATCGGTCGCATCGGGTTCGCGTTCCCAAGCGATCAAGCACCCCACCGGTTCGGTGGTTGGGATGCGCGGGGGCTGTCCGGCCAGGGCGGCATCCAGCGCATCGCGCAGTTCGTGTTGAGTCGATTGCGATCGCTTGATGCCGGGGGAGTATTGATCGTCGATGCGGCCACGGTAGACGATGCTGCCATCGTTGGCGAGCACGATGACTTCGGCGGTGCGGGTGGCGTGGAACGCTTTCGCGATTTGTTGGTCGGCATCGTGGAGGAACGGAAACTCCAGCTGCATCGCATCGCAGAAGGCGACGATGTCTTCGGGCGTGTCCTGCAGGTTGCTCATGACACCGATCCACTGCACACCGCGCGGCGTGTAGATAGATGCGAGTTCTTGCAGACGCTTGGCATAGAGTTTGGCAACGGGGCAGTCGCATCCGAGAAAGGCGATGACGCGAACCTGCGTCGATGGCAATGCAGGGATAGATTGGCCTCGCACGTCGGGACGCTGCCAAAACGCTTGCAGTTCGGTTGCGGTGGGGGAAGCCTCACCGTTCGTGGCGTTTTCGGGTGTTGTGTTTTGGCCGTACGCCACAGGGGTGCAGATCGAGAGAATGCCGATCCAGGCAAGGGCCAACCGTCCATAAAGGGTCGAGGCGCGACGAAGAGCGGGACGCCGAGTCCATCGCAAGGTCAAACGAGGAGCAACGAGGTTCATGCAGGAGGTTCCGGTTGGATGGCAGAATCGAGCGCAGGGAGACGGGAGCTCCGAGCGAATCGGGGGCGGTAATGGGCCCTGCAGCGGGACGTGCAATCCAAGCGATTGTCTTCGGAATCGCGTTTCCTGCAACATCGACCGGGGGGATCCCTGCGGGCACTCGCCAGAGTTTCACGGTTCGGGGCTTGAAAACCCCAGTTCGCGAGCGAAACGGGGACGAATTTCAATTACACTGGCGAAGGTTGCAACCGCGAGAATGCCGTGCAAGCATTCGCGCCGTCGGGGCTACTGGCCTTGGTAGCCGGCTCGTCAGTGCGCTGGCCATCGATCCCTCGCATGCAATCTTCACGATGATTTCATCCCTGCTAACCCAGCTAACTTCATGAGTCTCGCCGATTCCGCCCCGTCCCAGTCCACGCAGTTAACCGACCAAGAAGTCCGCTCGATCGATTTGCTTCGCGAGTCGTACGGCAAATTGTGCGCTGAGTTGAGCAAGGTCATCGTCGGCCAGCGCGAAGTCATCGAGCAGTTGGCCATCTGCTTGTTCGCACGGCGGCACGCCCTCCTCATGGGGGTGCCGGGACTGGCGAAGACATTGCTGGTGAGCAAGATCGCCGAAACGATGTCGCTGGGGTTCAATCGGATCCAGTTCACTCCCGACTTGATGCCGATGGACATCACCGGCACCGACATTTTGCAAGAGACCAACGAAGGGCGGCGCGAGTTCCAGTTCATCCCGGGACCGATCTTTGAAAACATCATCTTGGCCGACGAAATCAACCGCGCTCCTCCCAAGACCCAAGCGGCGTTGCTGGAAGCCATGCAAGAGCAGCGCGTGACCGTGCTGGGCAAGACCTTTGAGCTCGAATCGCCGTTCATGGTGTTGGCGACGCAGAACCCGGTCGAACAAGAAGGAACGTATCCGCTGCCTGAAGCCCAGCTCGACCGCTTTATGTTCTTGGTCGAACTCGACTATCCCAACGAAGCCGAGGAAATCCAGATCGCGCGGACGACCACCGGGGATGACATGGTCAAGCTTCAAGGGGTTCTCAGCGGCGAAGAGATCCTCAGCTTTCAGCGATTGGTGCGGCATATCCCGGTCGCCGATCACATCTATGAGTATGCAGCCAAGCTGGTGCGCAAGACGCGCCCGCAAAGCCCGACGGCACCCGATTGGATCAAGCCCTTCGTGAGTTGGGGTGCAGGTCCTCGCGCCGTGCAGAACTTGATCCTCGGAGCCAAGAGCCGTGCGGCGTTGCAAGGGAGCTACATGGTCCGCCTGGAAGATGTGCAGTACGTGGCCAAGCCGGTGCTCGTCCACCGCTTGATCACCACCTTTGCCGCACAAGCCGAAGGGGTCACTGCCAAGCAGATCGTCTCCCGATTGCTCGAAGAGATGCGCTAACGTCCATGCTGCATGTCACCCGTTCGTTTCTCGATCCGCAGATCCTGTCGCGGCTCTCGGCGGTCCCGCTCAAAGCCCGCCATGCCATGCAAGGCAATGTCTCGGGGCGCCATGCGTCGCCGCACCGAGGCTCGAGCGTGGAGTTTGCCGAGTATCGCAAATACGTTCCCGGCGACGACTTGAGGCGTTTGGATTGGCGGGCCTTTGGCCGGACCGACCGCTACTACGTCAAAGAGTTCGAAGCCGATACCAATTTGCGATGCTGTGTGGTGCTCGATACCAGCGGTTCGATGGGGTTCGCCTCCAAAGGCATGTTGACCAAGATCGATTACGGGCGTCGCATCGCTGCATCGCTGGCCTATTTGGCAGCACAGCAAGGAGATGCGATCGGCTTGACGACGGTGGCCGACAAGATCGTTCAGAACATCCCGGCAAAGCGTTCTGCGTCGCACTTGAAACTCATCTTTGACACGCTGGAGAAGACCAAGCCCCAGGGGGAGACGCTGCTGCCGACCATCCTCGATGAAATCGCCGAAACCGTCCGGCAGCGGGCGTTGGTCGTCATCATCTCGGACTTCTTTGTCGATCCCGCAGAACTCAAGCGTTGCTTTGAGCATTTGCGCTTTCGCAAGCACGACGTGGCAGCGTTTCATTTGCTCGATCCGCAAGAGATCGAGTTTGCGTTCCAGCGACCGGTGCGCTTCGTGGACATGGAAGGAAACACTTCGTTGTTCGTCGAACCGACCGAGATTGTCGACCGATACCAGCGAGCCTTGACGCAATACTTGACCGCGATGCAGAAGCTCGTTCTGGAAACGGCGGTCGATTACCACCGCATCAACACCTCGGAATCGTACGAGCATCCGATGATGCGATTCTTGGTCGGCCGCACGCGGGGACGAGGTGTGCGATGAGTTTCATGCAACCGTGGATGCTGGTGGCGCTGCCATTGGTCCTGATCCCGATCATCATCCATTTGGTCAATCAGCGCCGCTTCCAAACGGTCCCTTGGGCCGCCATGCGATTTCTGCTGGAAGCCAGCAAGATGTCGAGCGGGTACACCCGCCTTCGCCAGTGGTTGATCCTGGCGATGCGGACGTTGGCGCTGTTGGCCTTGGTGTTCTTTACGGCTAGGCCGTTGACCAGCGGCATCATGGCGCTGCTGGGCGGGGACTCGAATCGATTGGCGATCGTGGTTCTCGACCGTTCGCCGAGCATGAGCGAAACGGTCGACGGAGCGGGTGGGACCAAGCTGGAGCGAGCGATCGATCAATTGGCGGAAACGTTTGGAACGCTGGGCATCCAGCGCGTTGTGCAGATCGATCCGGCGACGGATAAGCCCGAGGAGTTCGCTTCGGTGGCGCAGTGGCTGCGGGCCACGCCGAGGCAGACTTGGAGCGCGACCACTGATCTGCCCGGGTTGCTGGAACAAGCGCTCGTGTACGCTAAGAACAATCGCGTCGGCAACACGCTGGTGTGGTTGTGTTCGGACATGCGCGAGAGCGATTGGAAGAGCAAAGACGGGCGATGGAAAGCCATCCAAGATGGATTCCGAGCGCTTCCGCAAGATGTTCGTTTCTCGATCCTCGATCTCTCGTCCTCGCAACCGCAGAATCACTCGGTGCGGGTGACTTCGGCGCAGCGCGTCGACGGGGAGAACGGGCCTGAATTGTCGTTGTCCTACCGCATCGATCGTCCGGCGGGAGATGCGAATACAGCCGCAGTGAGTTTGCCCGTCGAGATCTCCGTCAACGGCAATCGATCGATCGCGAATGTCGAGATCAACGGCAGCTACGCACAGATCACCGACATGCGCGTGCCGCTGGAAGTGACTCGTGAGAATGCCGCGGCCAGCCGTCGGGGTTGGGGCTCGGTTCGATTGTCGAGCGACACGATTCCCGGCGATGACATCGCTTACTTTGTGTTTGAGCAGCCTCCGACGCGGCGTACGGTGATCGTCAGCGAAACGCCCGAGATCATCGCTGCGATCGAGCTTTGCGCCAGCATCGCACCGCAGCAGTCGATCGAATGCGAAGCGGAGCTCGTGCCTTTGGCGCAGCTCGAGACGCTGGATTGGAATAGCGTTGCGTTGTGTGTGTGGCATGAAGAACTGCCCGAAGGCCGAGCGTTGCAGTTGTTGGAGAAATACGTGGCCAGCGGCGGGCAATTGCTGTTGTTGCCGCCCGAGTCACCGGGAGACCGAACGGCCTTTGGCATGCGATGGAAATCGTGGATGGCAGTGTCTCCGAGCGAGGCCAGCGATTCGGCGAGCAGCAGCGATGGGAACGATGGTCCGTCGTTGGCGCGGGTAGCGCAGTGGCAAAACGATTCGCAGTTGCTGTCCAACACGCTCAACGGATCCCCCCTGCCCCTCGGTCAGCTTGGCATTCGGCGCGTATGCACGATGGAAGGGTCGATGACTCCGCTCGCGTCGTTGCCGGACAATCATCCGATTTTGGCCAAGATCGATACGTGGTCGCCGGAGTCGGGTGCGAAGGATGGGAACGCTGTCGCCTCGGAGCCCACGAGCGATAACGCGGACGCGGCGCCGGCGGCGAGCAACGAAGGGATGAAGCTTGGGGATGTGAATGTGCTCGACCAGAGCGCCAGTCCGCCGACGGTGGTGGTCTGTGCGACCACTCCTTCGGATCGCGATTCGACGTTGGCAGGAGATGGCGTGGTGCTCTATGTCACGATCCAGCGGTTGTTGGCGGCTGGCGCGCAGCGGGTGGGAAGTGCTCGCAATGCGATTGCAGGGAGCGAGCAGCGGTTGGTCGGACCCGCATCGTCGTTGGCAGCGGGGAGCGAGACGGCACCCTCGAGCGAGTATGGGATGCATGCCGGGGTGTATCAAGGAGATGGTTTGTTGGTCGCCATGCACCGATCGCCACAAGAGGATGAGTTACGAGCGGTGGATGATGAGGAGTTGGGAAAGCTCTTTGGGGCGTTGCCGTGGGCCAAGATTGGGGCGGGCAAGACCGCGACCAGTTTGGTTCAGGAGATATGGCGTTGGTTTGTGGTGGTGATGTTGCTGGCGCTGCTATTGGAAGCGTTGTTGTGTCTGCCTCGTGTGCAACGTCGGGCGTCGACCGCCGTTCGCGGCAACCCGCTGCAACCGTCTGCGTAGTAGCGTCGATCTAAACGCGACACACCGCCTGGAATCACCCTCGGTGTCTGGCTCCGAGGGTCTATCGGCAATGGAAGGTGTTCATGTCGCTTGGGTGCCTAAAAACAAATGAAATCCATAGGCGCCAATTGCACGCAACGGCGATTTGGTGCCAAAAGATGAAAAGCGAGATTGGCACCAAGCCCAACCTCTGTCAATCATCCAGGACCAAACGATAGTAGAAAGCGAAAACGGACCATGAGCCGCTCGGACTCTTCAAAGAACATTGGGTAAACACCGAAAAGTTCGGTTCCTGTCCTCCCCGCTCAAAAACCCTGGTTTTCCCAGGGTTTTTCGCATTTCTGGCCAATTGCATTGGCTTTCCTGCCTATCCATGCATGTCCATGCCTACAGGTGCTGCGTCGTCTTGTGCGCTGCCTTGCCCCCTGGTGAGTCGTCCAGGGAGTCGCCAGAGTCGTCCCCG
>JBKCUI010000080.1:0-11426 GCA_046318495.1 Pirellula sp.
CCGCATCGGCATTGCCGCCGAAGGGCATGCAGAAGAAGTCGCCGCGAAGCGGGACCAGGACCGGCACCGGCATCTCTTTGGGCGGTTCGTCTTGCCAGGGGGAAATGTGGTACGGTTGAATGGGCTTGCCACTGTCGCGATAAAAGGTGACCGGAGCCATGTGCCCACCGAGTTCGGTCACTGCCAGTTCGACTTGTCCGTTGGACAGTGTGTAGCTGGGTTGTTGATGCAACGTTCGTTTGGCGGGTTCTTGTCCGAACGCAGTGGTCGCCATCGCCAATGTTGCCAGACAGCATGCTGTCCAATGAGAGAATCGGAGTTTCATGAGGAGATCCTTGGAAAGGTCGGGATCGAAAGGCCGTAGGCCGGGGAGGAAAGGCGTGGGCTGTGATTGTACTCGGTCGAGGTCGGCGAGATGGCCGGTGGCGGATGTTGCGCCGCCGTTACAGAGCGTCGCCGGTTCCTCGTTAGGATTGGCATGGTCCAACGAAAACGACTTGGAAATCACTCCCTTCAGGAACATCGACCATGATCTGTCTGCATTCCGCACTGGTTCGGATCGGGGCGAGCTGCCTCGCTGCCACGGTGCTTTTGAGCGTTCATCCCTTAAGGTTGGCGGCCGACGAGTCCGCTCCCAATCCGCACGTTTGGAAGCCGAAAACACGCTCGGTTTCGGTGTTCAAGAACGGCTATGGATTCTTTGTTCGACAAGGCGAGGTGAAACTTCGGGACGGATGGGGGCACGCGACCGAAGTTCCTCCCGCGACGTTCGGAACGCTGGCGATCTATGCCTCGGACGTCGACCAACTGGTCGACCTCGTCGGGGTCGGCGATGGGGAACTGACTCGGTTCGATGAGTTGGAGACCAAAGATCCTGCCAGGATCGAAGCATTCAAGGTCTCTGCCATCGAGTCTGCCATGTCGATGCAGACCAAACTCAAGTACGTCCACGCCGGACAGGAGCTGGAGGCCGAAGGAATCGTGAAGGCCATCAGCGGTGGCTACGTCGTGTTGCAGCACGGCAATGAAGCCGACGCCATTCCCGTTGGCAGCATCGTTTCGATGCAGCGCAACACGATGCCGCTGCGATTCCATGTGGTCGGTGCGCGCGATGCCAAGATCGAATCCGCTAAGGTGCATATGGCCTATCTTCGAAACGGGATTGTTTGGATTCCCGAATACACTCTCAAGATCATCGATGAAGAGTTCGCCGAGTTGACGCTGCGTGGCACGTTGGTCAACGAAGCCGAAGATCTGATCGATTGCGATGTGAACTTCGTCGTCGGTGTGCCCCACTTTGTCCATACCGATCTTCTCTCGCCGGTAGCTGTTGGGCGAGCGATGCGGGCCATCGGCTCGGCCATGCCGATGGGGGGCGTGCCGCAACAAGTGATGTCGCAAGTCATGAATCGCGCCGCTATTGCCAACAACTCCATGCGCGTCGACGACCCGAGCACCGCCTTGGCGAATACGGTCGGCGATTCGGCGATCGCTTCGCTCCTGGGGAATCTTCCGCAAGCCGAAACCTTGAGCGTGGGGGACTACAGCGTTTACACCAAGGAAAAGCTGACCGTACGAAAAGGGGAACGGGCGGTGGTGACGTTGATGTCTCAGCGCATTCGCTATGGGCACCGCTACCACTGGTCGACCGATGGCGAACTGCAACACCGTTTGAGCTTGGAAAACTCGACCAAGACACCGTGGACCACCGGACCGTGTCTGGCCCTTTCCGGAGCGCTGCCTTTGTGCGAAGACGTCCTCAAGTACACGCCGGTCGCCGGGACGGGGGAGTTGCCGATCACCACCGCGATCAATGTGGCCAAGCGCATCGAAGAGTCCGAGATCGATCGCAAGATGAAGGCGCACGAACCGCAGCCGGGGAGCTATTTGGATTTGGTGACGGTCGCGGGAACGCTCAAGATCAAGAGCTTCGAAAAGCGTCCCGTCGAGATCCACATCGTCAAGCCGGTGCAAGGCAAGCCGGTTAGTGCCAGCGACAACGGCTCGATTACCATCGACTCGGAAAAACTGCGCTTGTTGGAACGTCACGGTCGGATCGAATGGAAGCTGACACTTCAATCAGGCCAAGAGTATGATCTAGCCTATGCGTTTGAGCGGTACGTGCCGTCGAATTGATCGCGATCGCTTGGTCGCTTGTTTTTGCTTTTGACTTCGAACGGGATTGGCCATGACCGAACGTCAACGCGTGTTAGTCATCGAAGATGACGCTTCGATCCGGCGAGGCGTCGTGGATGCTTTGACCTACTCGGGCTATGACGTCGATCAAGCCGACCGGGCCGACACGGGCTGGGAGATGGTCCAGCGGGGAGGGTTGGACCTGGTTCTGTTGGATTTGGTATTGCCGCGAGGAGATGGCTGGAGCGTGCTCAAGCGGATCCGAAAAACCAGCACTTCACTTCCGGTCATCATCATGACGGCCTGCGGCCGGGAATCCGATCGCGTGGAGGGATTGCGCGAAGGGGCCGATGACTACGTCGTGAAGCCGTTCAGCGTGCGCGAGTTGGTGGCGCGTGTCGAAGCAGTCTTGCGCCGTTCGCCGCAGCGGGCGCCGTCGGTATCGTCGGTTGCCTTTCAGGGAGGCAGCATCGATTTTGCGCGTCGCGAGATCCTCATCGACGGGCAACATCGAGGAACGTTGTCGGATCGGGAGTTTGAACTGTTGCAGTACTTAGCCATCCACTCCAGTCGCGTCCTCTCGCGCGAAGAGATCCTGCTCAACGTATGGCATCTGCGGCCCAATGGAATGACAACGCGAACCATCGACATGCACATCGCCAGACTGCGCGAAAAGCTGGGCGACACCGGGAGCGAACCGCGCGTCCTGCTAACGATTCGCGGCAAAGGATACATGTTCCAACCTGCTGCAACGATCGATTCGGATGCATCGCATGAGGCATCCTCATGAGCCGACGACGCTCGCGGCGCATAGCGCTTTGGACTGCATTTGGATTGCTGTGGTTGCTGGTGCTCGGAGCTGTGCTCGGGGTCTCGCGGGAAATCGTCAGGCTCTCTTGGGCGGAGCGGAATGCAAGGCATGCGGCTGCCATAGAAGAAAACCTGCGATTGAGTTTGTGGCGGTTGGACTCGATGCTCTCACCGCTTGTCGCGCAGCAGTCGCTCTTGCCCGCCTTGGATCAAGCACCTCAGCCGGGCGCACCAGCGGAGGGGGGCCAATCGGCGTTGCCCAAAGTCGCGTTGCCGGTTGCGGCTGCATTTCGATTCAACGGACCGAATGAAACGCAAAGCATCTGCGCGACGCGGTCGCAAAATCTACCCCATGCATCGCCGCAACCCAACGAAGCACCGGTTGCGACGATTGCTTTGCAAGGGGATGCGTTATTGAAGGATCTGGATACGGTTGCCCCCGCGGAGCAGCGCGCCGAACTCGCTGGGAGCGAGAGCGGCTTGGCAGCCGTCCCTCAGAACAACGAACCGGTCTATAGTTCCCAGCAAAATCGATCGCGGGCGATCAACGATCGCGGGCAGCGTTCGCAAAATGTGTTGCTCAACAATTCCGTGGTCATGCAAAACACGGCGGGATTGGGGCAAGCCATCGCGTCCGAACCGTTAACGCCGCTTTGGAGCCAGAATGCACTGCTGCTAGTGCGTCGCAGGATCGGTGCGCCTGGACTGGTAGAGGGGTGGTTGATCGATTGGGAAGCACTGCGCATGCGGCTCAAGGAAACCGTCCTCGATCTATTGCCCGAAGCAGAATTTCGACCGGTTGAATTGGCCAGCCATCGCAGCAGCCCCGATGCCTTGGTGACACTTCCGGTGTTGATTGTCCCGGGGGGTGTGGCCGGAGGCTTTGAAGACACGGTTTCCGATCAAGGCCTATCGGTGCCGGTGGTCTTGGGTACGGTTTGGCTGTGCGTGCTGAGCACAGCGATGGCGACGGGTTGGCTGCTTGCAAGCGTGTTGCGTTGGAGCGATCGACGCGAGGCCTTTGTGGCTGCGGTGACGCACGAGTTGCGCACACCGTTAACGTCGTTGCAGCTCTATACCGAGATGCTCAGCACGGGGATGGCAAAAGACGATGCCACCCGCAACTCGTATCTTCAAGTGTTGCAAAGCGAAGTCGAACGCATCGGGCACTTGGTGGAGAACGTGTTTGCGTTTGCGAGGCTCGAGCGCGGCGGACGCCCACGGCATGCAGAGCCGACTGCGATGTTCGCCGTTCTGGAACGCATCGAAAGGCGGTTAGTGGAATTAACGCAGCGGCATGGCATGGAGCTGGTAGTGGGGGCGGGAGACGGCTGGGATACGACATCGATGGTCGATGCTTCGATGGTGGAGCAGATTTTGATCAATCTTGTCGACAATGCTTGCAAGCATGCCAAGAACGATTCCGATCCTCGGGTGGTGATCGATGCCAAGCGACTCGGGCGAGAGGTACATGTGTCGGTCCGGGATTTTGGACCGGGGATTCCTCAACCACGGCGGCATTGGTCCCCTTTCTTCAAGTCAGTCGAGCATGCGGCCGAGACGGTGCATGGCATCGGTTTGGGGCTGGCAATCAGTCAGCGATTCGCCAAGTCGCTCGGGGGACGCCTGGAAATCGAGAACCTGCAACCTGGGGCGCGCGTGACAATGGTGTTGAATCAAGCATAAGGCATTGCGAGCAACGGGATGTGTTTCCCTGGGCTGGACGATTCGCGTGCGTCTCGCAATACCTGTCTTGGTGATTCCTGGATGGGGCAGAAAGATCGAATGCAGAAAAATGGGTCCTGTATCTTTCTGCGTTCGATGTTTCTGCCCATGCTTCCGCCTCGCAGCAAGAACGGCTGTCAAATCGGTCGGGAAACGGAGTGCAACATCCGAGACCGGCACTGCTGCCCGTGTTAGCCTTCCCTCGCAATGCCTGTCTTGGTGATTCCTGGTGTTCCTTGGTTGCATGGGACTTGTATGGGGATTGAAAGGCCGTAAATTTTCCGAGAATCGCGCGGATTCCAAGCGCCCTGATTTTTCGTTTCCCGGGCCAATGGCATCACGCTTCCTCCAACTCGTGCGTCGCGTCCAATGCGGCTACCTAGGAGGGTAACGGAATCCGATTTGCATGTTGACGCGGTCCAGGAGGTTTTTCGTTGCTACTACAGGTCGATCAGTTGCGTTATAGCTACGGCAAACGCCAAGCGGTAAACGGGGTGTCGTTTAGCGTTAATCCGGGCGAGATCTTCGGATTGCTTGGCCCCAACGGGGCAGGCAAATCGACCACGCTCTCGTGCATTGCTGGGTTGCTTAAGGATTGGACCGGGGAACTCACCTTTCAAGGTCGACCGTTCCGACCGGCGGTTGTCGACGACGATCGTCGCCGTTTGGGTATTGTTCCTCAAGAACTGGCCATATACGAGAATTTAGACGCTGCCGAGAACCTGGAGTTGTTCGGTGGTTTGGTCGGATTGCGAGGGGTGGCGCTGAAGGAATCCATCGGGAATCAGCTCGCGCTCGCGGGCCTCGAAGATCGCAAGCGAGACTTGGTAAAGACCTACAGCGGCGGCATGAAGCGGCGATTGAACTTGGCTTGCGGTCTGTTGCACAATCCGCCTTTGGTCCTGCTGGATGAGCCAACCGTGGGTGTGGATCCGCAAAGCCGGAATCACTTGTTCGAGTCCCTTCAACGACTGCGTGAATCCGGAACGTCATTGCTCTATACGACGCACTACATGGAGGAAGCGGAGCGTTTGTGCGATCGCGTCGCCATCATGAACGAAGGGCAATTGATCGCCATCGGAACGCCAAGCGGACTTGGGGAGCAAGTCGGCGTGCCAGGCGCGGATTTGGAGACCATTTTTCTGAAACTGACCTGACGGAGTTTGCGAGACGAATGAACACCTTCAAGACGGCATGGCTCATCGCGAAGAAGGACTTGCAAGGCTATTTTCGAGACCGCCCCGCGTTGATTCTTGGCTTTATGGTTCCGTTGGCGTTGGTCACGGTTTTTGGCTGGCTGATGGGTGGGATGTCGGGAGGATCCAAGGGCGGAATGCCACGGATTGAAATCCATGTGGTCGATGAAGACCAAACGGAAAGCAGCCGCAACATCGTCGACCAGCTTCGGAACTCGGAGATGCTAAAGGTCGTGCCCGCTCCGGATGCCACGGCGCTTTCACGGGAAGACGTGGAAAAGAAGATCGCCGATGGCGATGCGTCGCATGCCTTGGTCATTCCCAAAGGCTTTCGCTTCGACGCCGCCGAGCGAGACGCCCCCAACTTGGTCATGATCCAAGATCCTGGGCGCGAGATGGAGCAAAACATCATTCAGATCGGCGTGATGCAAGCCATGATGGGGGCATCCGGTGGCAAGATGTGGGTCGGAGGCATGCGCAATCTGTTCGCCGATTCTGGATTGACTCCGCAGCAATTGGATTTGATCGAAGCCTCGGCCGCATCGATGAATCAACAAATCAGCGATGCGCTCGACGCGACGGAACGGAAGGAATCGCCACCTGGTTCGAATAACAACGCAACCGATGCCAAAGAATCCCAGGACAACGCATCCCAAGGGCCGATGGCGTTCATGTCCAAAATGGTGCCGATGGATCATGTCGATATTGTTCCGCCTTCGCGTCCGAAACGAGTGACGTATCAGATCGCGCAAAGCGTCAGCGGCGTGATCGTCATGATGCTGATGTTTTCCATGACCGGTTGCGGCAGCGTTCTTTTGGCGGAGAGGGAGAATGGAACGCTCAAGCGATTGTTCGGTCTCCCGATCCCGCGACGCTCCGTCTTGCTGTCGAAGTTTCTGTTTACGGCTGTGGTTGGATTGATCCAGATGGCCGTGCTATTGGTCTATGGTGAATGGATGTTTCGAGTGGGGCTTTTTCGCGATCCGTTGACGTTGCTGGTGTTGGTGGTGAGCTGGGTAGCTGCGGCCAGCGCCTTTGGAATCTTCGTCGCGGCGGCAGCACGCAGTTCGAAGCAAGCCGACAGTTTGGCTACGGTCGTGATCCTCGTCATGGCCGCCTTGGGAGGCTGTTGGTTTCCGTTGCAGCTTATGCAGTTGTCCCCATTCTTGGATTTGACCTCCAAGAGCATGATGACCTACTGGGCGATGTCGGGATTCCAAGGACTCTTGTGGAATCAACTCGATCTCTCGAGCGCCAAGATGCTGATCGCCATCGGGCTGCAATGGTGTTGGGCCCTCGGCTTAGGTGCTCTTTCCCTGGTCTTTTTCCGTCGGAACTACTGCCGCGGATGAGATGCGTTCGTTCTGGCACACAGACAGTCCGATCCTCATCGTGCTCGTGCTCAGCGCAGCGGTGCTCGTGCTCGTAATCGATCGGCTCTCTTGCCTCGATGTAGGGCGGTTTCCGTCGCGACTCACAGATTGCATCCATGGATTGCGTCGTCGGTGCCACCCCGAATCACTATCTTTTCCCGATCCGAGCATCCAACCAGATCGTGAATCGGCCATCGCGGAATGATATGATCGTTTTCTCAAACGAGCGAGCACGTGCACCGTCCTGACGGACTGAGAGCGAGCAAAAACGAGCAGCCAGAACCAAACGCATCTCCATGCGCAGAACAAATAGTTGCACCGAATTTAGGGTTTCAGCTCGATGGTAGCGACGGCCTTGAGGCCTTCCTCCATAAAGGTCAACTCCATGTGGAGATCGTGCAGCTGGTTAAGCAACTGGCCCACGGGTGTACTCACGTCGGGAGCGATGGGCTGTTTAGGTTTCATGCCTGTCCCATGGACCGAACAGTCGACGCGGTGGCTGCCTTCGTGGAAATGGTATTCGCCACCTGCAGGGCAGTAGGCTTGCGAATCCAGCAGTTCCGATTCGAGTTCGCGCACCTTGGATGCAAGGTCATCCCCCGCCAGTTCGCTGCCGTGCAAGCGTTGCACCGTGCGGGACAAGCTGGACAACGGTCCCAGGTTGTTGATGCAGCCGCGGCGTTGGTTTTCGGACCAGCTTAAGCGGTATTGGGTCAGGACTTCGTTCCAGTGTTCCGGGCGGATCCGCAGCATGGCATGGGCCGCTGGGCCGGGATCGTGTTCATGGTCGGACATGCGACCTTCACTCCTGGCGCGTTCGATTTCGAGGAGCTGTTCGAGAATGAACGGCTTGCTGGCCAGAACCAGCCCGCTCCCGATGCGGCCCCAATAGAATCGCCATTGGATCGGACCGAATCGAAATCCATAGGCGCGCAGCGGGGATTCGTTGGTTCCAGAAAAGCGGTAGAAGTCTTGTTCGATGGAAAAGAAGGGATTGCGGCCCCCTTGGTTGGTTCGCGCGATCCGAGCGAGCAACTCATCGATGCGATTGAGGGATTCGTCGACGATGGCAGCGTTCTGAACATCGGCGGATACGTACACGGGGGAGTTGATCGACAAGGCGAACAAGGCGAAGATCCCTTCTGTATCCATGAAGGTCATGGCATTGCCTCGATTGCTTCGCAGCAACATGCCTAAGAACTGCGTTGCGTTGAAGTCGATCAGCGGGTCGCTATCGCAGAGGTTGAGGCTGAATTGGTCGCCAAGTCCCTCCGAGACGAATCGTGCCAACTGGACGCGGCTGACCATGTCCTCCAGATCCCAAACCATGGAACGTTGGCGTGGCGGGGTGCGCTGTGGGCGATTGAAAGCGATGCTTTCTTCCCCATTGATGGTGAGCAAGGCGAGCACGATCTCGTCCGGAGTGTCGGTGTCGAGCAATTCAACATGGCTATCGACGAAAGCGACGGCGGTGCATCCGTACTGCTCCCCTTTCCAACCTAGACGTGGGTTTTGCAAATCGACTTCAAGATCCTCCGGTTTGGTCCAGGGAACGGCGCGTTCAGGGTCCGCATCGATCAGCAGCAAGGTATTGGAGGTTCCATCGGTGAGGTCGGCTAATCTGCGAGATCGTTCTCCGAGGATCGTCTTGGCGTTGCGAGGCATGACCACGGTCGTTTTGCCAGCCTCGTTCAACGCATCGATCGGCGTGCGATAGACCGACGGCATCTCAGCCAAGAGTTGAATATTGTGTGGGCTATCCCAGGGTTCGTTCAAATGAAACCGTTGGTAGAGTTCGTTCTGCCCAAGAAACGGGAGGATTTGGACGCGCCAACTCAGGCCCCGTGAAAGATCTTCCTTTTGCTGCGGAGGCAGCGTGCGATACGCCGATTCGAAATTGAGATTGGCGAGGGCCACTTGTTGCAGGTTTCCCCACCGCGAGGCGAGCATTTCTGGGCTCGCAGATTCCTCGCTTGGCTGTGTATCGGCCATCGTAAGGTAAGGCGCTAAGCCGCTCTCTCTCAAGAACTTTTCTTTATCGATCTGCGTTGCCAAGGTAAGGATATTGCGATCCAAAACAGGGAGGCGATCGAGCGGCTTGGGCGTCCCACCCATCGAACTGGCCATCGAGGTGTAGAGGGAATTGTCGATCAACGGCAAGATGATGGTTTCCACGCGATATCGCGTCGGCTCCATCTGGATGCGAATGGCGATCGGGTCAAAGAACGTGCGCCAGTATTGATTGTATTGGTCGAGGAATACTCTGTATTCAGTTTCTTCCTGAGCCGTGATGCGGTCGAGGCTCGATTCACAACAAGGAATCATGGCGTGCGGGGAGCCGTGGTGCGAGCAGCGGGGAGTGCGGCCATCGCGGGAGAGTTCGTAGGTGCCGCCATCGGGACACTGCATGCGCTGCACTCCGAACTGTTTGGGCAAGCAGCGAGACTGCTTGAGTTGCTCGACGCTCGTGCCCAGCGCGCCATTTTCGGAGGCATGCAAGAGCGAAGCATGCCCGAGCATACGCATGTGGTTGTAGCAAGTGAGCCGGCGCTTCTGCATGAGCTTGATCTTGGGCCCGACCATCTTGCGAATGAACGGGTCGGACATGTAGATCCATCCGTTCTCTTCGGGGGCGCCCTCGGGCATGAGCGTTCGGATGTACCGGAACTCATCGGTGTCTCCGAGGCTCGTCACGGGCTGATTGCGCGCGTCCCGGCCGCGGATGGTTGCCAGAACGCGCTCTAGGGCGACGTGGGAGTTGCTGTGAACATAGAGATTCGGTTTGGGAAACGCCGCGAACAGGCGCACTGCCCGATCGGGGGTCGCGAGTTGAATGGTGGGGACACCCAAGATTTCGCTCTCGGAACGCTTGGCGGTAGGATCGCTCGACTGAATGCGTTGCCAGTTGGCTTCGAGGCTTTTTCGGAAGCCATCGGCGTTCTCGAGTTCCAATAGCAGCGTGATGTCGCTCCCTTCGGAAAAGAACAAGTCGCTGGACACGATCGCGAGGTCGCGAATGTTGGGGGAGAGTCCTGCGATCGTTTCGGCGTTGAGTTCCAGACCCAGTTGCCGCTGCAGTCGGGCCGGCATGGCTTGCGTGCGGGCATCTTGAGTCAGTTGCTGAACCGTGTAAGAACTGAATTGATCCATGAGAGCCAGCCCGCGGCCAAGATGCGCGAGCGAGTCGAAGCGCACGAATAAGAAGTCATCGGGAACGGAGCGCGGGAGCAGACCGATGTTCGGCTTGCGGTCGCCGAGCATGGTTTTCCAAGGATGGCTCTTGACCGACGGGCCGGTCAGACGGGAAATCGGGACGGTGGATTCGCCGGCCGGCGCGTTGCCTCCCCCGGTGAGGGTGTCGAGTTGCAAGCTTTCTTGAACAGCGAGTGCGCCGCTGAAGATGCTCATCAAATCGACGTTTTGCAATCGCTCACCGTTAGCTGGAGGAAGCATCGACGTTCCGCGAAGCCATTCCTCAGCCATCTGCGATGAGCCTTCGCGTTGATTCAGCTGCCAGTAGACGTACTGCAGGAACGGATCTTTGGGGTAGATCTCAAGCTGTTCGCGGGCGGTGGCAATGGTCCAGGGCTTGACCGTGCCGGATGCCGGGGACTGTGTTGCCGTAGGTGGTTGCGCCGAAGCGGGTGATGGCACCAAGCAGCAGCCCAGAAGTATTGCCGCGAGCGATCGCTTTAGGGGAAAGGGTGAAATGGCCATAGCGTACTCCTGAGGGGAAGGAAGTAAGTGGCATGACGGGGCCAGTGGGGAAGGAAATGGAGTCGATACCTTTCTAGATGCTAAAGGAAGGAAGCCATGGCGCTGAAAACGGAAAAAAGAGAAAATCGCAGGCGGAATGGCTGCGATACGGGGACGGTGAACTAGTGTTTTCCGCCATGCTGGCGCTAGGAACCCGGCAGGCGGGCGTCCCGCCCGCATCACCCAGACCATCCCAACCCGACGCGTCAGCGAGGGACCGCAACGCTCGCACCTCGCGAGACGTGAACGCATTCATTCACCTCGAACAACCGCTTGTCGAGCGAATACGAATACGAGCACGAGCACGAGCACGAGCACGAGCCAATCCTTCTGGTGAACGCGAGGCAACAGGTCGTTGCGGTAGCGACACGAAATCGAGTAGCTCATCGCGACACCGGAGGCCTTACGGCCTGCCGCTAAGATAGAGAGG
>JBKCUI010000081.1:0-4003 GCA_046318495.1 Pirellula sp.
GCGTCTCCCATCGCGATCCCACCTTCTAGCGAAGCTGGCTACCCTGCCCCTCTGTCGGCTCTCCGTCTGTGCCCTCCGTGCCTCTGTGTTTCATAGAGCTTACGCACGACATGCTCTCATGGTTCTCAAACCGAAGATCCAACCGATCTACAAATGTGCCGACATCCAAGCGAGGAAAAACCTGGTTCGCCTTTTTTGCGACCGCTAACCTTCACCACTACAATGCGAACTGCTTCAAGTGATATCGCCTCGCATGGGATCGCTGTCATGACACGCCTTCACCGAACGTTCCTTACGATTTGGTCTGCTCTCTTCCTCATCGCACCTGCACTTGCACAGTCCCCAACAATCTGGAAGGGCCAATGGCTCGAACAGGATGATTCTTCCTTTGCGTTTGCCTCTGCCGATGCCACCCTTCCCGGCATCCGGTTTCAGTGGACACAGTCGCCGACGCAGACCTACTTCGGCCAAGTCTTCAATAGCCATGGAAAACCGGCTGCCAACGCGGAGGTTTGGTTCTCGGGAATCTTTGGACGCATCCCAGTGCGCGAACGAACGCGAACTCGCGCTGATGGCAAATTCAAAATCGACCTTCCATCCGTCGAACAGCTCGGTACCGTGCGTTGGGTGGTGACCGCTTTCCAAGACAATGAATGCAGCCGCTCCTTGCGAGATCCAAATCCACAGGGGTTCGAATTGCATCTAGAGCCCGGTCGCAACCTTCAACTCAGCGTCTTTGAGGCAAAACCTGCCAACGCCGCTGACCCATCGATCATCCTCAACACCCAATTGCCCGATACCGACCGTCCGATCGAACACTTCACTGTCCACACCCAAGATGGCCGTATCCTTCGCAGCGATGCCCCTGGAACTTGCGTGGTACAAGGACTCGCACCCACCATCCAATACCTAGGCGTCAGTGCTCCCGGTCACGCATTTCGCTATGTCATGGTCGATTTGTTCGAAGACCGCGACTATGCATTCTCATTTTCTCTATCCCAGGGAGGCATCGTCCGCGGCCATGTGCGCGATCCCGAAGAACAACCCGTACCCTGGAACTCGGTCACCTCCCAAACGTGCGAAAGCGCCATCCTCACCCTGGGCAGATCCTTTACAATCGAAGATGGTTCCTACGCGCTGGGTGGCCTGCGGATTGACCGTAAATCGATGGTAAGCGCCTTCTCTCACGGCGATGAAGGAACCACCTTCTCGCAAGATGCCTTGGTCGACTTCCAAGGAACACGCGCCGCTACCTCCGACTTTGAAGTCACCCCAAAGCATCGTGAGCCGCCACAAGGACTTGCAAAGATGGCTGCTCTCGTGCCAGCGAAAAAGCCGTTAACGGCCGCCGTGCTCCGCGGCCGTGCAGTCTTGCCCGATGGTTCGCCATGCCGAGACTTCACATTGCGCGTTCAATCGACCACTTCAGGACGTAGGCAATCCGGATTTGCCGCTTCCTACGGTTCCATCGGAATCCGTTTCACCAGCGAAGGCGGACACTTCCTCTTCAGCGGATTGTCTTTGGGCAGCAGCTACCGATTGCTCCTCTCCACTCCAGGGTATCGCGATGTTGTTGTCGATCCCGTCGAACCCATGCCGGACGAAGATGCACAGGATGCTGATCCCGTACTCTTTGAATTCGAACCGACCAGCGAGGTCCGACTCGCCGTCGTCGATACCCAAGGCGCCCCGGTCCCGAATGCGACGGTCCGACTCTTTCGAACAGCTCCAGGCGACTATCTCTCTCACCTATACAAGGATCGCTTCCTGTACCAAGGAATAACCGACGCAAATGGGAAACTCGTTTTCTCCGAGATTACCCTCCTGGAAGGTCAATGGATGATCGAATCCCCCACATTTCCGCTCCACAAATTCTCCTGGAACGGAGAACGCGATGTGGCCGCAGCACTCCAGTCCCCAGTCTCCTTGCGACTGCGATTTCAGTTCGACTCCGACATCACCGATCCTATGACCGCGATTCTCACCGCTCAATCGGGCGAGATTTTGCACTATCAAGAGGGCTTCTCCGCGTCCAACTCAGAATGGAAACTGGAAGGCTTGCTACCGGGCACTTACCATCTCTCGATATCGAGCTCCAATGGCAAATCCAGACTCGTATTCGATGAAACTGGCCAGCGAACCAGCCAAGTACTAAATGCCGAGGATCCCGATGTCTCCTCGTACGAGTTCTCCTTCGACATTGCAACCCGCGATCCCTCGCCATAATCGAGCGGCGGCGCTCGAGCAAAAAATCGTGCGACGCAGGATCCCCACCTTCTAGCAAAGCTGGCTACCTAGCCCTCTCTTCTCCCCTGCCCTCTCTGTGCCCTCTGTGCCTCTTTGTTTCCTAAACCTAGCGCATCGCCGTTGCCCTCTCCAACTGTCGCTTCGGCCGGATCAACAACACCATCCCAATCGACACCACGGCCAGCAACGCAAAGACGCCAAAGCTAACGTTTAATGGGACCTTGGCATCGCGCAGCTTCCCAAACCCCCAATCCGCCAACCCACCGCAACTGATGCTGACGAAATTCATCACGCCATAACCTGTCGCTCGATACGCAGGGGGCACGATCTGCGAAAGGATCGGCATGTTGTTTCCATCGAACAATCCCCAGCCGATGCCAAACAAAATCAAGAAACCAATCGCCATCATCAAACTGCTGGCGTTGCCCACTCCAAAGATCGCAGGCACGATCAAACCCACGCCAATCGCGCTGGTGTAAATGCGACCGCGCTGGTTGACTTGCATCCAGCGGTCAGCGATCCATCCCCCGAACAATGCACCAGCGATCGCGGCCACTTGCCAATACAACGTTGCCGCGACTCCGGCCGCCCCTTCGCCGATGCCAAACTCCTTCTTCAAAATGGCCGGCATCCAGTCGCGCACGATCCAAGCCGCCATGGCAGGCAGCGTGAAGTACAACACCAATAGAACAAACGACGGGTTGCCCAACAAATGCCGAATCGCCCCACCTTTCAGAACCTCGCTTTTTTGGGCCCCCTCAGGCTCTTGCAGCCCCACTTCCGCATTCGCTGCAGCCCCTCTGCGCAACGAAACTCCCAACATCCAAGGCAAAGGAAGCGCATACAAGATCCCGATCAAACCGCTCATCCCAAAGGCCCAACGCCACCCCAAATCTGGATTCGCGGCAATGTAGCCTCCAAACCCGCCCGCGATGACACCCAAGTAGATGGCCATCTGATGCATCCCGACCGCCCGCGAACGGGTCCCACCAGCATGCAACTCGACGATCAACGCCAACGCCGCAGGAATGTAGAACGCTTCGCTCACCCCCATCAACGATCGCGCCCAAAGCAACTCTTGGTACGTCGTCACTTGCCCCGTCCACCAAGTAATCGCCGACCACACGAACAAACTCAACGCCACCGTCCATCGCCGGCTGAAGCGATCGGCAACGATTCCCCCGAGCAAGCTGAAACTCGCATACACCCACTTGAACTGCCCCAGCATGAACCCCCACATCTCTTGCGGGTTGTCGGCCTCCGCAAACTCCGGGATCGATGCCATCACCGAAGCTTGCATCGACGCCATCATCTGGCGATCCAAGTAATTGAGCAGGGCCACCGGCATGAGCAATGCCACGCACCACCATGCCCACAGGGAAGTTTTCGGTTTGGAGGAATGCATACGACCACGACCAGAAAGCAACGGAGAGGAATCCGCTCAGTATAGCAATCCCCGATAGCGAATCCCCGCTTCCAACGATGGAGAATGCGATCTGCCCATCGCGCCGAGCCGCAGCTCGCGGTTTCTCAAAGTTGGTGGTACTCGTACTCCGCGTTAGCAGTACCCGTACTCGTACCGGTATCTTCGAGTACGAGTACCATTTCATTGAGTACGAGTAGGAGAAGAGCCCATAGATTGCAAACTCAAAATGGGCGAGTCAGGCTGGTATTCGATCGCTGTGCGTACGAACGCCAGTCGCGATGAGGAACAAGGTGCGCGGCCGAGGAGGCGAAGATGAAAGGATGTCGTTGG
>JBKCUI010000082.1:0-8520 GCA_046318495.1 Pirellula sp.
AGAACTGTTGCATCAGTTCTGCCCAGAATTGGATGACCAATTTTGGTCGGCCGCCAAAAAGATAAATCGATTTCGTTAAGGACCCCGCGACGATGAGTTTGCACATCGACATGAGCTCGAGATCCGGCTGCGTTCCCGAGCACTCAAAGGCTGCTCGGTCATGAATCCGCACGATTACCAAGACATCAACCCCTACGCTCCGTCGTCGGAGTACATCGAGCCGATCCGCGAGCGCCGATCCATGGCGCAGTGGATGCACTACCTCTTGTGGTTCCAAGTGGGCTGCAGCGCCGTGGCGTTGCCCATCATGCTGATCCAAATCGAGTGGATCATACCGATGGCGGTGTTCTTCTCATTGTTTGGGGTTTTCTTGGCGGTCGCAGCCTATCGCAACAAGCAACCGCGCGCGGCTTGGATCGGCCTATGTTCCATCGGCTTTTGCGTCGCGATATTCTTGATCATCAATCTAGGGAAGTGGTCTCCCGACGACGCACGTGTCCCGGTACCGATCCTTTCCGCAATCTTCGTGGCATGGCTCTGGATTTACACTTGGCTCACGCTTAAATCCGACCGATCGAAGGCCCCAGACAACGAAGCCGATCTTGGAAAACCCAGCCCCTCCGAAGCGACCTGACGCTGGGCAAGGGCGTTTCGAACACCCGGCAATTGCCAAGCGGACGGCCATCCGGTGGAATTCTGCCGAGGTTCGAGGCCGATTTCAGGGGCCAAACCTCCGAGTTTGCTTGAGATTCGCGTCTGGCTGCCGCTATACTTACACCATTCCAATCGGGGCGATGTTCTTCTCCGCAGTCGTCCTGCAGGAGGTTTTCGTGCAGTGAACCCTGTCCGAATTGGACTCAGGACACCTAGGACACCCAGTCAAAGGATACTCAGGATGAATCCGCCTAATCCCGCCCCGCGTATCGCATTGCCCGCGTCGCTCGATGCGCAACTCAAGCAGTTCCGCTCCCGGTTGCGGCGTTTGAAGATGGTCGAAGCGGCCGGCATCGCTGTCTTTGCGGTGTTGATCGGATTCTTGATTCTCTTTGCGATCGATCGCTGGATCGATCCTCCCAACTGGGCGCGTTGGCTCGTCTTCGCAGGCTCCGCCATCGGCGTGGCAACCCTACCACTTTGGTTTCAACGATGGGTACTGCGGTACACGTCGCATGCATCTCTCGCACGGCTGATGTCGCGCAAACTGCCAGCGCTTGGGGATTCGCTGCTTAGCGCCATCGAACTGTCCGCCAACCCGCACGAACAAAACCGTTCCCCCGAGCTTTGCCGAGCGGCTCTAGAACAAGTCGCAGCCGAGACGCAACAGCGCAACCTCGACCAAGCGGCACCGGATGTCTTCCATCGCCGCTGGTGGGTCATGGCCTCGCTCGCAGGCGCTGCGTCGCTATTGATGTTTGGTCTATACCCCAGCGCCGCCTGGAATGCATGGACTCGGTTCTCGATGCCCTGGAGCTCCATCGATCGCTACACGTTTGCTCAACTGGGAGATGTGCCTCGCGAATGGATCGTGCCTCACGGCGAATCCGTCGCACTATCGATCCCAATCACCGAGGCTTCGGCTTGGAAGCCCGAGAAGGCCAAGCTTTGGCTTTCGAACTTGCCCGTGATGGAAAGCCCGCTGTCCAACGACAGCTACCGATTTGAACTGCCACCTCAAATCCAACCCAGTCGCATTCGAGTCCATGTGGGCGATGCTAGGCCGAACATCCAATTGATTCCCACCCTGCGTCCCGAATTGCTCTCGGCATCGGCCAACATTGAATTGCCCGAATACTTGCAGCGGAACGAATCCCTCGAAAAGGACATCCGCAGCGGCGTCCTATCGATCGTCGAAGGCTCCAAGATGCGGATCGCTGGCAAGACCACGCGATCCCTTGCAAAAGCGCGCTTGGACGGCGCCGAACTGGAAGTCGCCGGCGATGGTTTTCGTTCGCAATCCTGGAACGATGCGGAATCTCGCTCGCATGAGATCTCTTGGCTCGATGAATACGGATTGACCGCCAAGAGCGGATTTCAATTGCAGGTGAATGTGCTGCCCGATGAAGAGCCAACGATCTTCGCAGAAGGACTGCCTCGCTCCAAAGTCTTGCTCGATTCCGAGCAACTCAAGTTCCAATTGCACGGCAGCGATGACTTCGGCATACGACAAGTCGGCATGGAATGGCGCACCCTCCCAGGCGTCCCCAATCTGCAACCCATGCAAGGCGAATGGATCCTCACCGCCGGCGGACCGACCCGCGATCGCCTCGACGCCGATGCGATCTTCCAAGCCACCGCATTGAAGATCGAACCGCAGCCCATCGAATTGCGTTTGTTCATCGAGGATTACCTCCCCGATCGCCCGCGCGTTTACTCAGCACCGCACGTCCTGTACGTGCTTAACGCTAGCGACCATGCGATGTGGGTTCTCCAGCAGTTCAACCGATGGCAGCGCGAAGCCATGGAAGTCCGCGATCGAGAACTGCAATTGCTCGAAGTGAACAAGAAACTGCGATCCATGTCCGCCGAGGAACTCGCAACGGAAGAGAATCGCAAGCTGATCGAAACGCAGGCCGCCGCCGAACAAGCCAACGCGCGACGCTTGGCTGGTTTGACGAATCGCGGCGAAGAGTTGCTCAAGCAAGCCGCTCGCAACTCCGAAATCGGCGTCGGCCACTTGGAAAAATGGGCCGAGATGCAAAAGATCCTCAAAGATATCTCGAGCAATCGCATGCCGTCGGTGAGCAACCTTTTGAAGCAAGCGGCCAAGAACGCGAAAGAAGCAGCCCCCAGTTCCCCCAATTCTGCCGAGCCTCCAAAGATGGCCGGCTCCAATCGCAGCGAAGCAGCGTCCGGAAAATCGAACTCGGAGGAAGCCGCTAAAGCTCCACCTGCCGCTCCGCGCGTGGTCGATGCGGAATCGAGCCAGCAACCGGTCGATCCGGTGGACGCTGGAGACGCGAAAAAGAAACCGTCCGCCGGTTCGCTCAGATTGCCAACCACGACGGTGGTTGGAGCTGCCCCTAAGAAGAAACCCGATGAACCGCCCCCGAATTCTCCCGCTGCCGTAGAGGAAGCGGTCGAGCAGCAAATGGCTCTACTAGAAGAATTCGACAAAGTGAGCGAAGAGCTCAACAAGATCATGGCCAACCTCGAAGGAAGCACGCTGGTCAAGCGCTTCAAGGCTGCGGCACGCGAACAGATCCAAGTCGCCGACGCCACCAGCGAAACCCTCTCGGATGCCTTCGGGTTGCGCGCGAAGCGCGTTCCCAGCGAACAGAAGAAGACTCTAGAACAGCTTTCCAGTCGCGAAACCAATGCACTCACGAGCGTGGGGCAGATCATCGATGACTTGGAAGCGTTTTACGAGCGACGGCAGATGGTGAAGTTCCGCGATGTCTTGGAGGACATCAAGAAAGAAGATCCCATGGATGGCCTGCGACGACTCTCGCAAACCGTGGTCGAACAACAAGGTATCGCTATTGCCGAAGCCGAGTTTTGGTCCGATACGTTCGACCGATGGGCCGAGGATCTAGTCGATCCCGCTTGCAAGGGCCAGTGCCCAGGTTCCAAGTCAAAGGCTTCCCTTCCGCAATCCATCGTGCTGGAAGTCATGCAGATCTTGGAAGCAGAAATGAATTTGCGCGACCGCACACGCGTCGCCGAACAGTCCAAAGCCGCCAACACGGAAGCCCAATACGGTCAGATGGTAGAGGAATTGGTCACAACCCAATCCTCCCTCCGCGATCGCATCGTTGCAGTCGGTGAAAAGATCGAAGATTTGCCCGAAGCGAGCGAACAGTTTGCCAAGGAAATCCAACTGATGCACCAAGTCGAATCGGTCATGAACGACGCCGTCAATATTCTGGGCCGTCCCGAAACAGGCCGAGCCGCAATCGCTGCCGAAACCGAAGCGATCGAATTGCTGCTGGCTAGCAAGCGCATCAATCCTAAGGGCGGCGGAGGAGGCGGTGCCAACCCTGGCGGCGGCGGTAGCGGCGACACCAGCGATGCAGCCATCGCTATGGTCGGTCCTGGTGTGAACGACAAAGAGGTCCGACAAGATCACGGCATCGAACAAGCCACCGGCACGACTGGTTCTGGGCTGCCCGAAGAGTTCCGTCACGGTCTCGATCAGTACTTCGAACGCATCGATCGACGAAAGTCCCAGTGATGAACGCTCCATCACCCCGCACTTGGACACTTCGGATCGCTTTTGCAGCAATGTGCTTGTTCGGCGTTAGCGCCGACGCACAGGAAGCTGCAGTGCAAGTCTTCATGGCGCAACCGATCAATGCCGCCAATCCGAATCGCGAGGTGCGAGCCAAGCAATGGATTCGCGGCTTGATCCAGCAAGAACTCAACGCGATCGAGACCCTTTGCAAACCCACCCAAGAACAAGCTCGGCAATTGGTCGACACGGCCGAGACCCATTGGAAGACCAAGCTCATCACGATCATCAAGTCCTACAGCGAAGCCTCCAATCGGCAAACGGTCGATTTTGAAACTCGGGTGGAACGCTTGGTCGCGTCCTGGGTGAACGAAACGCTCGACGAAAAGCAAGCAGAAGCCTGGTCCAGCGAAATCCAAGATCGCAATGAAATGCGCAAACGCTTGATCGTCGGCAAGATGGTCTGCGACGCGGAGAAGAAATTTGGGCTAACGGCAGCCCAAATGAAGGAAGTATCCACATTGCTCGCCGAGCGTTACCGCGATTCCTGGTGGACATCCTACCGAGCAGGCACCGTTCCAGAGACAAAGTTTGCATGGATTAGTCAAGCGTTAAGCGAATCCCAACAAACGATGGGTGGGGAACGCAACAGCAGCTCGCGCATCGAGTCGTTCACCTCAGGCGGCGTCGTCGAATACCCTTCGCGAAAAGTCGATGAACGGTTTGAACTCGGGGGAGTCCAAAGCTCCAATTCCATCGAACTCGAACGCAAGCCAAAGAACCAAGAGGCTCCCGCAGAAGCCAAGGCCGCAGATGCCGAAGACGACGTGTTCGGACCGGTCATCATCGATCGCGTTCCATTGATTGACGTTCCCTTTATCCCGCGCTGAGGTTGCCCCAACTATGGTTCGTAGGCAAGTTCCACTCGCTCGGGCTAGGACTGCAATGCCCATTCGCCACCGCAATGGATTTTCCGCGCGTGGCGGTAATGGGTGGGAGCGGACAGCGTTTCTAGGCGCATGCTTCGCCCTATGTTGCACGATCGGAACCACGGATGCGGTTGGCCAAACCGTGGCTCAGCGCGATCCTAAACCGGTCAACACCAAAATCCCGACTGCCCTGGAACGCGATGCTTTCGTTCCAGAAGACCCTCCCGAACCCAAAAAGATGGCAGGGCAAAATCGATTCCAAATGGACGAATCGAATTGGACCGACATGGTCTACAACCAACTGGGGGGCACCGAAGCAACCTTTGAAGTGATGTTTCGCCGACGCGTCCGTTTGTATTTGAACCGACTCGAGATCCTCATCGGCATGCAAGAAGATGTTCGCGAAAAGGTCTTGGCTACCGCAGATCTAGAAGTTCAGCGATTCCGTTCCGAGATACAAGCCGTTCTGGCAGATGCACCTAAGAACCCAACTCAAGAAGAGTATCAGAACTTCTACCAAACGCTTTGGCAGAAGATTCAACCCTTTCAGATGCGGCTTTGGCAAGGAGCGCGAGTGGCCGGGAGCAATACGACGACGCCGTTATGGTTCAAAGTGTTGGACACACAACTAACCAAGGAACACAAAGCCGTACTCAAGAGCGATGAACGCGATCGAAGTGCGTTTTCCAAAGACGTTGCGAGACTAGACGTACTGCTTCAGGTATCGCGCAGGCTAGGGCTCACGGCTGTGCAGCGCGGCAAGCTCGAAAGCTATTCAGCCTCCCATCCAGACCAATTCGCGGCCTTTGAAACCGCTTGGCAAGTTCTTCAGCAATTGCCCGAGAAGACCAAGAACGAAATGTTCACCCCATATCAGGGTGAGCAACTCAAGAAACCGCTTGAAACCAGCGATGATCTGCGGCCGATCATCCTATTCGGCGACAACGGCTTCGATATGCCGTGATTCACTCGGATCGACGGAACACTTCCCCAACGATGCACTCCATGCTTCCCACCCTCGCGTCTCGCCTCCGACTCCGTTCCAACGTTCCATCGATCGATTCGAGAATTCGCGAGGGACTGACACGTTCCGTTTCTGGCATCTGCCTCGCATGCGCTGGGTGGGTTATTGTAAGTGGGCCAATCGCAACGGCCCAACCTCCGATGCGCGAAAGCGCGTTCTTGGGACAGGCCGTTCCTCGCGATGTCCGCGAAATCTACGAACGGGGGCTCGGATGGCTGGAGAAAAATCAGGATGATTCGGGGCGTTGGCGCGGTGGCGGCGGAGAATCCGGCCCCGGCGTGACCGGGCTGGCAACCATGGCTTTTCTGGCCTACGGCGAGGACCCAAACTACGGTCAGTTCCATCTGCAGGTCCGGCGCGGCGTTCGAGCCATCATCGAAGACCAAAATAGTAGCACAGGCTACATCGGTTCGAGCATGTACCACCATGGTTTCGCGATGTTGGCGTTGGCAGAAGCCTACGGAACGGTCGACGAGCGCACGCTCTGGGAGGGGAGTTCGGGCGATTCGAACAAACGCCGACCGATCGGCAAAGCCCTCGAACTGGCCGTGCGCACGGCGATCACCAGTCAAAACAAAAACAATACCGGCGGTTGGCGATACTCCCCAGACTCCACCGATGCCGACACCTCCGTGTCCGGTTCGGTATTGATGGGTTTGCTCGCAGCCCGCAACGCAGGCATCGAAGTTCCCGACAAAGTCGTCGATCGCGCGATCCAGTACTTCACGTCGATGACCTCGCCGAGCGGACAAGTCGCCTACGCGGGTGGACTCGGAGGCTTTGATAATTCTCCTGCCCGCGTTTCGATCGCAACGCTCGTCTACAGCGTTGCGGGCCGCAAGGACCTGAAAGAGTTCAAGGCGACCTCCAGCTTCCTCGCAGCCAACGACTCCAACGAAACCTCCGATCACTACGGAGAATATACCGCCTATTACAAGGCCCAAGCCCTATTCCAAGCGGACATCAACGCGTGGGAAAAGTGGAACAAAACCCTCATCCGCGAACTCAAGGAAAAACAGCGCAGCGATGGCCATTTCGATGGCAACTACGGTGCGCCGGTCGCGACGAGCATGTCGCTTTTGGCGCTCGCCTTGAACTTTCGCTTTCTGCCAATCTACGAACGCTAGACTGCTACCTCCATGCCGACACGTTTCCTGCCTTTGCATCGGCTCGTCCTCGCCTTTGCTGGTACCCTTTGCATCGCGATTTCCATCGACAGCGGACGCGACTGCCTGGCGCAAAGCCCTGAGTCCGCACCATCGCCTGCAAGCCAGGTCGCAAGCGCACTGAGCCCATCGAGCTTGTTGCGTACGACCACAGGTGATATCTACCGAGGCAGCTTTGATGCCCAACGCGATGGAGACCAAATTGCCTGGCGATCTCCGAGCTTCACGCAGCCGATTCTGTTTCCCTGGTCTAACGTCGAAGCGATCGAAACGCATTCGACCGATTCACCGGACTCCACTTCGTCGAACCAGTTCTGTGCGGAGCTGCGAGATGGCTCAATGCTAAGCGGGCAACTTCTGGCACTGACTTCCGAATCGTTGACTTTGGATATTCCGTCGGTGGGTACCAAGGAGATCCCTATCGCATCCGTTCGGAATCTGTTGAAACTGCGACCTATCGGAGACGGTTCGACCCAGTCGTTGGCGTCCGATGCATGGGAGCAGATCCTGCCTGCAAGCAAGAATGGACGGGCGACCAAGTGGTTCCTCAAGGCCGGAGAGATTGCGACGGAGACCAGCGGAACGACCGTATCGCAATGGGCCAATCTTCCGGAACTGGCGACGATTGATTTGACGGTTGCGACCAATCAACGTTCCCCCAACTTTTGGCTGACACTAGGCGAACCAAGGCGCATGGAACTGCAGGTTCGAAAGCCTCAGAACAAAAAGATTCTGAACATCACTCTGCTCCTGGAGAACACCAAGGATGCCGATGTCGTCACCGCCCAATTGCCGTTTGAAGATGGGCAAGTCATTTCCCTGCGATTGATGTGCGATGCCACCAAAGGCGCGTATGCACTGATGCAGGGAGACAAGGTATTGGGGCGATTGAAAGGGAACACTACCGAGCGGTTTGTCGGTCGGACGAAGGTGTTCTTTACCAATACCGCCCTTGGGTTGCTCACGCTGCGCAATCTCAGCATTTCGAGTTCTCCATTCTCGATTCCGAATGTGAGTTCGCGAGGTCCGGCCGACTCCATCGAATGGATGACACGCGAACGGGGGACATTCTTTGGCAATGTGCGCGGCACGACTGGCCCCAACTCGATCGAAGTCGTAGGTGCGAACGACATCACCGCCAACTTGACCTTTGATGAACTCGAGCGAGTCGAGTTCACCAGCAATGCAAACGAAAAAGAGGGGGCGGAATCCGCAGTGCCGACGCCGTTGCAC
>JBKCUI010000083.1:0-15174 GCA_046318495.1 Pirellula sp.
ATGCACCCAGCGACCAGCGACGCCGTCAGGCTCGCGAAGAAGGCCGCTTCGCGCGCAGCCAACTGGTGGGACCGGCCGCCGTGCTGCTGGCGATCTGGTTGGTTCTCGGCGCGTTGGAATCATCGCTATTCGCCGCCATCGACTATGGCATCCAACGCTGGTTGTTGGAGCGTTCGTTGCACATGACCGACGACGAAGTCCGCGAAGAGAATCGACGTATGCAAGGCGATCCGCAAGTTCGCCGGCAGCGCCGCCAAGCGCAACAAGCCCTCGCCAATCATCGCGCCGCCGCTACATCTTCCGCCGCCCCCCCAAACCCCCAAGCCGTTGGGCCCGAAGTCAGCCCAACTCGGCGTTCGTCTGCACAGTCGGATCCCTCCGCTGCTGCAACAGGCCCTGGTAAGCTGTAACGGCAAATAGAAGGCTTCCTGGAATCCGCTACAATACGGCCTCGATCGTGGTGATCGCCTGCAGCATCGCCATAGGCGCTCGTTGATCCGTTCCTACCCTCAGGAGCCTGCTATGCGTTCTCTCCGGCTTGTTCGGTCCCTTCCCTTCGTCAGCCTCCTCGCACGGGTCATCCTCTTGGCCTGCAGTGTGACGTCCATCGCCACGGTCTCAACCTCGCACGCGCAAGAGCGCTGGACACAAGAACGCGCGCTCAAATGGCAAGACGAACACGGCTGGTTGGTCGGAGCCAATTACTTGCCCTCCTACGCCATCAACCAACTCGAGATGTGGCAGATCGGCACCTTCAATCTCGAACGCATCGATCAAGAGATGGCATGGGCAGAAAGCCTTGGCTTCAATTCGATGCGAGTCTTCTTGCACGATCAACTCTGGACCGGCGATGGCAAGGACCTCATTGATCGCATGGATCAATTCCTCACCATCTGCCACCGTCATAAGATCGGCGTGGTCTTTGTCCCCTTCGATTCGGTGTGGGACCCACAGCCGCAATCGGGCAAGCAACGGGATCCCAAACCAGGTGTGCACAACAGCGGTTGGGTTCAAGGCCCCGGCGCCTCCATCCTCGGCGATCCCGCCAAACATGTCTTGGTCAAACCGTACTTGCAAGGCATTCTGAAACGTTTCAAGGACGACCCGCGCATCCAAGCCTGGGACTTGGTCAACGAACTCGACAACGACAACGCCAACTCGTACGGCCGAAACGGCACCAAAACCGAACTGCCCAATAAAGCCGAGATGGGAACATTGTTCGCGCAACGTTGCTTCGAATGGGCTCGCGAACTCACTCCCTCGCAGCCTCTAACCTGCGGTGTATGGATCGGGCACTGGGAAGACGAATCCAAGCTATCGCCGATGGAGAAGCTGTGTTTGGACAACTCCGATATCATCACCTTCCACAACTACGGCGACGGAAACAGCCTCAAAAAGGCCATTTCATCCCTGCGTCGGTACGGCCGCCCGATCGTTTGCACCGAGTACATGGCTCGCGGCAACAACAGCTACTTCGATCCCAATTTGCAGATTCTCAAAGACAACAAAGTCGGCGCGCACAACTGGGGCTTTGTCGATGGCAAGAGCCAAACGATTTATCCATGGGATAGCTGGCAGAAACCGTACGACAAAGAACCCGAGCAATGGTTCCACGATATCTTCCGTCGCGATGGCACTCCGTATCGCCAGCACGAAGTCGATTACATTCGTGGCGTTACCGGCGCAAAGAAGAAGTAACCGCGATTCAAGGTCCTACTCGAATCGCTCTTCGTAACGTCATGGCGTAAGCCGTCCTTTCTTCCTACCGGAATGGCGTAAGCCATCCGGTGACACGGCTAAAAAACCATCATCAAGTCCCTTACCGCTACACCGGAGCCCTCACGGCCTTCCGCTAACATCTCGCTCGCGCGAAATGTCCGCCAGCCACTCCGCCCACTCTTACTCCAACGCGTCGTCTCCCCAATCGTCTCCATCGATCATTTTGTCGACGATCGACTTGTCGAGCGACGCTGGCAAAAAGCGGGTCGAACCATCTTCAAAGACGGCATGCGTGCCGCTGCCGTGAAACGACGAACCAATCCCTTTGGACTTCCAAGGCTTGCGGTTCACCTCGAAGGGATTCGGTCCCTTGCTCTTTGGCAAGATCGCCGATTCGTACGCATCGGCATCGACCTCGCGAGGCTCGCTCCAGACGATGTTCGCACCGCACGATTCGATAAGAAAGATCTTGTACGCGCTGCCGTACTTGCTCGCATCGAGGGTGCGCGATGGATCGCCGGACTTGGCTGATTTCCGCAACAGCGCATACGAAGTGAAACGGGCGCCGTTGTTGGGGCTAACCAAATTGGGTTCGCTCGGGCAAGTAAACGGGGCCACCGGTATCTGGGCCACATTGAGGTTGGTGGGGCTATCCCAAGCTTCCGTATCGTTGTAGAGCTTGCGGACCCAAGCATACTCTAGCTCGGGCAGAATCTGCACGCGCCAACTGCGCGGCGGTTCGCCCGGCCCGGTGCGCAACCATTCGGCCGCTGACTTGGTACGGGAAACTGGCTCGCGGGTGAGATCGACGGACGCATTGGAGTCGGACAAGAGCAACAATCCGAGTTGCCGAATCTGATTGCTGCATGCCATCCTCCGAGCGGCTTCGCGCGCGCTGGGTACAGCCGGCAACATCAACCCAACGAGCAGCGCCAACAGTCCCAATGTTGCCAGCAATCCTAACGCGTAGGAGCCTTTCGACTGCTGCTTGATCCGGATCGCGACAAAGATCATCGACAGCAGCAGCACCCCCCAACTCAGCAGGGTGTAGCCAACCAGAAAGACTGCGAAGTGTTTGGGCAGGACTCGGCTCAGCGCTCCGGCACCGACAGGCACCACCGCTGCCGCGACGATCAAGCACCAAAGATCCAACCATCCCGACGGAGCTTTGCGTTTGCGATAGAGGTATACGAACGGACTGATGGCGACGGCCAGCAACAGCACATGCAATCCGATGTCGATGGGCAAGCGATAAGCCTCAACGAAAGGCGTTTCCCACTCGGGACCAGGAATGCGTTCTTCCGGTTGCATGGTGCACTTTCATCGAACACTGGAAAGGAATCGAGGATGCTTTCTCTCGGCTCATTCTAATAACGAAACGGACAGATTAATTCCGACAAATATATCGAGTTTGACGTAACGCATTCGTTGGTTGAGGAGGTTTGCAGTGCCTTACGATTGGTACGCTCTGTTTTGCTGGTTTTCCGCCGCGGTTGGGTGCTCGATGACTCCGACATCGTTTGATTGAAACATGCTTGAAGCGAAGTCATGTGGGAGCTAATATGCCGTGTTGCTAGTCGCTCCTAGCACTGAACCACCTGTCGAAGCTCTGCCCGTGAATCGAAACTCTATTTGATGTCGCCCGCTCCAATTTCGATCAGCCGAATGCTTTCGGTTGTTTCCAGCACTGCCCATGACCTGCCGGCAATTCTCGCACCGGGCCGCGAAACTCTAAACTACCGCGAGTTGCAAGAACTGGTTGCACAAACCGTGGCGTCGCTTCATCGTCTCGGAATCGGGCGTGGCGATCGCGTGGCGATGGTGCTTCCGAACGGACCCGAGATGGCGACCGCGTTCCTATCGGTCGCAACCACGGCAACTGCGGCACCGTTGAATCCAGCATACCAGGCGGCCGAGTTCGACTTTTTTTTGGCAGACCTGAATCCGCGCGCCTTGATCGTCGAAGCGGGCAGCCCATCGCCTGCATGCGACGTGGCTCAAGCTCGCGGGATTCCGCTCGTCTTCATCCACGTGCCTCGCGATGCAAAAGCCGGTCAGTTCACGTTGACCGGAGAAGGGTCGCAAGGTGCAAAGCGAGTTGAATTGGCTGCGTCCGACGATGTCGGATTGGTGCTCCACACGTCGGGTACGACGTCGCGGCCAAAGATCGTTCCGTTAACCCAAAGGAACTTGTGCTCTTCGGCTGCAAACATTGCAGCAACGCTAAGGCTCTCGAGTCAGGACAAGTGCTTGAACGTGATGCCGATGTTTCACATTCACGGACTTATCGCAGCCCTTCTGGCACCGCTATCAGTCGGCGGCAGTGTCGTATGCACTTCAGGTTTCTCAGCCCCGGAATTCTTTCGCCAACTCGACTCTTTCCAACCTACGTGGGTAACGGCTGTACCGACCATGCACCAGTCGATTCTAGCGCAGGCTGCCAAGCAAGCGACCACCAAGCATCCTTCACTGCGGTTCATTCGCTCCTCGTCTGCCGCGCTCCCCCCGCAAGTGATGTTTGAGTTGGAGCGCATCTTTGATGTTCCTGTGATCGAAGCCTACGGCATGACCGAAGCTGCACATCAAATGGCTAGCAACCCGTTACCCCCGCAGATGCGTAAACCAGGTTCGGTTGGAATCGCGGCTGGCCCGGAAATCGCGATCATGGATGAAGCCGGGGGACTGCTGGTTTCTGGCGAAATAGGTGAAATCGTCATTCGAGGTGCAAACGTCACCCCTGGCTATGACAACAACCCACTAGCGAACTCAACTGCCTTCACGAACGGCTGGTTTCGAACCGGCGATCAAGGACGTTTGGATGACGAAGGCTATCTGTTCATCACCGGGCGCATTAAGGAAATCATCAATCGTGGCGGCGAAAAAATCTCCCCACGCGAGATCGATGAAGTGCTGCTAGAGCATCCGTCGGTTGCTCAAGCGGTGACGTTTGCGATGCCTCATCCCACCATGGGAGAAGACGTGTTCGCCGCCGTGGTGCTACGCATCGAAGCAACGCCTAAGGAACAGGATCTTCGCAATTTCGCACTATCGCGTTTGGCTCCAGTCAAGGTGCCGAGTCGAATCGTCATTGTGCCTGAGATTCCCAAAGGCCCCACGGGAAAGATTCAGCGCATCGGACTTCACGAAAAGCTCGCGCCGATGCTGCGCGCAGAGTTCACCGCCCCTCGCTCCCTCTTGGAAGAGTTGCTGTCGAGCATCTGGACTGAAGTACTCAAGCTCGATCGGATCGGTGTCGACGACAACTTTTTCCAGTTGGGCGGTGACTCTCTAATGGCTACGCAGGTCGCCGTCCGAATTCAGAATCGCCTGTGCGTTGAACTGTCCGTGTCTTCCTTGTTCCGCGACCCGTCGATCGCGGCGCTCGCCAGGATGCTTGAGGAGGCTCACCCGAGTTTGGTCAGCCTGCTCAACGAATTGGAGAACCTATCTGAGGAGGAAACGCTTCGCCTACTAGAACAAGAGGAATAACCTTGGAATGCCTCCGCAAGACTGACATTCGATCGGATTTGGCCTACCAATCTCCGTTGCCATTTATAGGCGTTTATGACGTCTTTTCGGCATCGCTCGCCGCGCGCTACTACTCCCACCTTTTTCTCAGCGGCTTCGGCTTTGCTGCCAGCCATTATGGCCTGCCTGATATCGGCTTTATCGCTTGGCCGGATATGGTCTCTTTCGCACAGCGCGTAGCGACTGCACTCCCTCACTGTCACTTGCTGGTCGACATAGACGATGGTTACGTCGATGTCGAAGTCGCATGTCACGTTGTTTCGCTTTTGGAGTCGATCGGAGTCTCTGGAGTCGTGCTGGAGGATCAGCAACGCCCTCGACGGTGTGGGCATTTCGCCGGTAAGAAAATCCTTCCACTGGACGATTATATAACGAAACTTCAACAAGTTCTCGCGACGCGCCGTCAGATGCTGGTCGTCGCTCGCACCGACGCACGCGAACCCGAGGAGATTCGTCGACGTGCCCATGCGTTTGCCGAAGCCGGTGCCGACGTGGTTTTGGTGGATGCGATCAGTGATCTCGGATTTTTGAAGGAACTCAGCGAATCCATCGGAAAGCCCATGGCGTTCAACCAGATCGCAGGAGGCTTGTCGCCTGCCTGCACGCTTACGCAACTTCGCGATGCCGGCGCTTCGATGGTTATCTACAGCACGCCTTGCTTGTTCGCCGCACAAATCGCCGTCGACAGCGCGCTAAAGAGACTGAGCGAGCAAGACGGATTGCTGCATTCCGAGCCCCCGCGAACCGGGATCAGTCAGTGCACGGCAGTCCTCAACAACAATCTCAATCGACGGCATGCCAGCACAGATTCCTTGAAGGCGGAGACATCATGACGTCTTCGAAGCCTTCGCCCCAACCGCCTCGGATTCCGATAGAACTTTCGTCCGCGAAACGAGCCTTATTGGATCGCCGTTTGGCCAAAAGTCGTGGCGCATTTTCAGCTTCAGAGATCGCGCGGGCTCCCAGATCAGACAGCCTACCGCTCTCCTTTGGGCAAGAGAGGATGTGGTTCCTCGACCAGTTTGTACCTGGTAGCATTGCTTACAACCGCCCAACCATTTTGGAATTCCGTGGACCATTGGAACTGTCGACTCTCGAGCGTTCATTGAACGCGATCCTTGAACGGCACTCAGTGCTTCGAACGGTCTATCGCCAAGTGGAAGGCCGCCCAATCCAAATGGTATCGGAATCCGATCCGATCAAGATCCAGGTGGTCGACCTTCGTTCGTTCGCACGCTCGGAGTTGGAGACCGAAACGAAACGATTGGCGCGCGAAGAAACCAGTCGCCCATTCGACCTGAGCCATGACCCGTTATTTCGGGCGCAGTGCATCCGTTTGGCAGACGATAAAGCTTGGCTCATCATTACGACTCACCACATCGCATTCGATGGCTGGTCGCAACAAATACTGCAAGACGAACTCGCAGCCTTGTACCGCGCCTATCAAGAGAATCAGCCATCGCCGCTTGCGGAACTTCCGCTGCAATACAGCGACTATGCACATTGGCAGCGCCAATGGGCTGTCGGACCGGAAGCTGTCCGGCAGTTGGGTTGGTGGCAACAGACTCTAAAGGATGCGCCCAAGGTCCTGGAAATACCTTCCGACCATCCCCGCCCCTCGGTACAGACGTTGCGAGGAGAACAGCTGCCCATCACTTTGTCGCGATCGCTGACGGAAGCACTTCGCGAGCTAGCCATGAAGGGTCAATCAACTCTCTTCATGGTTTTGATGGCTGCCTGGAACGTGCTTTTGCATCGCTACTCCGGCCAAGAAGACATTTTGATTGGCTTCCCGATTGCAGGTCGCACTCGACCCGAAACGCAGTCGCTGATCGGCCTGTTTATCAACACGCTGCCACTGCGAACCAACTTGACAGGCAATCCAACATTCTCGGAACTGCTCAGTCGCGTTCGCGAAGCATCGCTGGCCGCGTATTCGAATCAGGATGTTCCATTGCAGCTGCTGATCGAAAACCTATCGATCCCACGCGACACCAGTCGGGCTCCGTTGTTCCAGCAAATGCTCGCCCTGCAGAATGCCCCGTCTCCATCGACTACCCTCGGAGCGCTGGCCTTCGAACCCCTGAGGATCGACTCGCTCACATCCAAACTCGACCTGACCCTGGATTTGCTAGAACATCCGGATGGGCTGGATGGTTTCCTAGAGTACAACACCGATTTGTTTGATCGAAACACAGTCGTGCGCATGGCCGGTCACTTCGTGACCCTCCTCGAAGGGATCGTCGCAGATCCACTACAACGCATCGGCCAATTGCCGTTGCTCACTCAAACGGAGCGTCAGCAACTGCTGATCGAGTGGAACGACACCGCAGTCGACCATCCAAACAACCGGTCCGTCCATGAGCTCTTTGAAGACCAAGTGCAACGTACACCCGACACGGTTGCCCTGGTCTTTCGCGACGTGCAAATCTCCTATCGCGAACTCAATGAACAAGCCAATCAACTTGCCAACCATCTCATCGGATTAGGCGTCGGGCCTGGATCGCTCGTGGGATTGTGCATCGAACGCTCCGAAAAACTCGTCGTCAGCATTCTTGGCATTCTCAAGGCCGGAGCGGCTTACGTGCCGTTGGATTCCGAGTATCCCATGCAGCGGCTGGAGTTCATGCTGCGCGATGCTGCGATCACGTTGCTGGTCACTCAGAAAGCTCTACTTGAACGTATCCCGGTCTCGAATTGCCATGCGGTTTGTCTGGACGCCGAAGACCTAGATTTCCGATTCCAGGCTACTTCTAATCCAATCAATCGTGGTGATGCTCAAAACCTTGCATACGTAATGTTCACCTCCGGATCGACCGGCCAACCAAAAGGGGTGCAGATTCCGCACAGAGCCGTTGTCAATTTGTTGCTTGCCATGGCCAAACAACCTGGTCTGACTTCGGAAGACCGATTGTTGAGTGTCACGAATCCGACCTTCGATATCTCGGTTTTGGAATTCCTACTTCCATTGGTAACGGGAGGTAGCTTAGAGATCGCTTCGCTTGAGGTTCTTTCAGATCCTGATCGTCTTGCGTCTCACTTGTCCACCTGCGGCGCGACCGTAATGCAGGCAACACCCGCAACGTGGCAAATGCTCATCAATCATGGATGGCGCGGACGCAATAACCTAAGGATTCTATGCGGAGGCGAATCGATGCCCGGAATCATGGCTGAGACGCTCTGTCCCCAATCCGCTCAGCTTTGGAACATGTATGGCCCCACAGAAACAACGATATATTCGACGATCTACAAGGTATCCGATGTCTATGGTTGTCGTCTTGTTGGTCGACCCATCGACAATACGCAAGTCTACGTCCTGGATGCTCAGAGACAGATTGTCCCCATCGGCGTGATTGGCGAACTCTACATTGGCGGCGCTGGGTTAGCACGAGGTTATCTGAACCGACAGGAGCTAACGGCGGAAAAGTTCGTCGCGAATCCCTTCACTGTTGAGGCCGGTACAAAGCTATACCGGACTGGCGACCTAGCGCGATGGAACGTCGATGGCAACCTCGAATTCCTCGGTCGCATCGACAATCAAATCAAGCTTCGTGGCTTTCGCATCGAGGTGGGCGAAATCGAAACAGTTCTCTACGAGCATCCGGATGTTTCCCAGTGCGCGGTGATCCTCCGTGAGGATCGACCCGGCGATATGCGCCTCGTAGCGTACTGTGTGCTTGCTCCAGGAACCCGACTGAATGTCTCTCACCTGAGAAACCATCTGCGGGACCGACTGCCCGACTACATGATCCCCGCAGCATTCGTGCCGATGCAGTCTCTGCCCTTGACCGCCAACGGCAAACTCGACCGTCGTGCGTTGCCAGCCCCAGATGATTCCAGACCGGATCTCAGTTCGGGGTATGTCGCTCCGCGAAACCCGATCGAGCAACAACTGGCCTCCATCTGGTGCGACGTTCTGGGGATCCAACAGATCGGTATCCATGACAACTTCTTCGCGCTCGGCGGACACTCCCTCCTCGCCGTGCGCGTACTCGCCAGAATCACATCGGTGTTGCAGATCCAGTTCCCGCTTAGAAAATTGTTTGCGGCGCCCACCATTGCCGACTTGGCAAGCGAGATTGGACGGCTTCGAAGCGGCGGATCGATCGCCCATGATTCCGACATCACTCGATTAGAACGAAACAACATCGATCGATTCCCATTGTCGTTCGCTCAGCAACGGCTGTGGTTCTTGGAACAGATCGAGGGAGATCTAACCGCCTACAACATCCCTTTCGCAATTTCACTACAAGGAAGTCTCATCGTTGAAGCATTGAGGCGTGCGATCGAGGAGGTTGTGCGGCGGCACGAACCGCTCCGCACAGCCTTTGCCATGATCGGCGAGGAACCGCTGCAGATCATTAAGCCGATAGAGCGATTCGATTTGCCAGTCGAGGATCTCCGTTCGTTGAATGCCGAGCAAAAAGAAACCGAGATTGCCCGACGCAGCCGGCAGGAAGCAGAAAAACCCTTTGATTTAACCAGTGAACGGATGCTCAGGGCTACCTTGCTGCGACTGTCGGACCAGGAGCATGTTCTGCTTCTGAGCATGCACCATATCGCGGTCGATGGCTGGTCGTTGCGCATCTTTTGGCGCGAATTGGGGCTATTGTACGATGACTATCGACTTGGGATCGAACCATCTCTGCCAGAGTTACCGGTTCAATATGCCGACTATGCAGTTTGGCAACGCCGCCAACTCGCCGGCCCTCGAATGAATCAGTTGTTGCAGTACTGGCGTCAACAATTGAACCATGTGAGCGTTTTGGAATTGCCAACCGATCACCCACGCCAAGCCCTACCCTCTTACCGCGGCGCTCGTCACCTCTTCGAGATCCCTGAGTTGTTGACGGCTCAATTGCAGACATTGAGTCAGACCTCCGGTGCGACCCTGCATATGACTCTCCTAGCTGCTTTCCAAGCGATGCTCTTTCGCTATAGCGGTCAAGACGATATTGCAATCGGCGTTCCCCATGCTGGACGCGACAGGTCGGAACTCGAGGCTCTTATCGGTTTCTTCGTCAATACGCTGGTAGTTCGAACCGACTTGTCGGGCAATCCAACGTTTCGAGAACTGCTGAATCGAGTTCGACAAGTCTCACTGGGCGCGCATGACCATCAAGATCTCCCGTTTGAAAAACTCGTCGAGGAACTTAGCCCGGAACGTCAGCTCAATCTCAGCCCCCTTTTCCAGGTTCTGTTCCAACTACTGAATTTTTCGGAGATGGAGTTGGATCTTCCCAACGTGCAGGCCTCGCGACTGCTATCAGACGGTCAACGGGTGCGATTTGATCTCGAGATGCATGTGTGGCAGCGGTCGAAGATCCTCACTGCAAACATTGTTTACAGCACGGATCTATTCGAAGCTGCAACGATCGAACGCATGGCGGGGCATTTTGTCAGGCTGTTGGAAGGGATCGTGGCAAATCCAGATCAGCGCATCAGCGATTTGCCGCTGCTGACAGAGCCAGAGCGACATCAACTGTTCATCGAGTGGAATAACACCGCCCTGTCAATGCCTCGGGTTACAAAGGCAAGCGATCTCTTCGATGAACAGGTCCTAAAGACTCCAAACGCGATTGCCATCGAACATGATGGCGAGTACCTCACCTATGTGGAGCTGAAACGGCGTGCGGATAGTATCGCTGCATCGATATTGCGATGCTGTGGAACACGTCCTAAGCGTGTCGCCGTCCTGATGGAGCGATCTCTAGACCTAGTCGCTGCGTTCCTAGGCATTCTGCGATCGGGTGCCGCCTATGTCCCGCTTGATCCTGCATACCCTACCAAGCGAATTGAGTTCATTCTTGAAAACTCTCAGCCAGAACTTCTCTTGATGCAAGCGAAGTTTGCTACATTCCCACTCCCCTCGTCGGTGGCGGTCCTTTGTGTAGATGATGCTTCTGAAGTATCGAAATCGATCGATCCGACGTTGATGAACGCATCGACTATTCCTAGCGGTAGCAGCAATCCAACGGATGTAGCTTATCTGCTGTACACCTCTGGTTCGACGGGGCAGCCTAAAGGAGTCGAAATGCCCCATCGTGCGATGATCAATTTGATTGCATGGCATCAACAGGAAAAACATCTGCGAGAACCCGCTCGAACACTTCAATTTGCGTCCTGCAACTTTGATGTTTCCATTCAAGAATTCCTTTCCACTTTATGCACTGGTGGAACGCTGATCATGGTCGCCGAGGACGTGCGGCGTGATCCGGAGAAGCTTTGGGAGTTCATATGTCGTGAGAAGATTGCGCGGTTGTTTGTACCGTTCGTGATGTTGCAACAACTCGCGATCGCATCTAGGGATTTTACGTCGCAACTGACGGATATCATTTCCGCTGGAGAATCACTTAAATTCACTCCAGAAGTAAAGCGACTGCTTCGAAAAATCCCAAACTGTCGGCTTCATAATCATTACGGACCGACCGAGACCCATGTCGTGACATCGTATTGTGTCGACCGCGAGATCCTGGAAACGCATCGAGAGTGCCCCATCGGCCGTCCAATTGCCAACACGCAGGTCTATGTATTGGATGCTCAACTGTACCCCCAACCTCCCGGAGTTCAAGGAGACATTTGGATTTCAGGCGATTGCTTGGCGCTCGGATATGCGGGCCAGCCTGAAATGACCAACGCTCGCTTTGTTGAATTAGACCTCCCCATGTTTGGGAACGTTCGGATGTACAAGACCGGGGATCGCGGTCATTGGCGGGATGATGGAGTTCTCATTTTTGATGGTCGTAACGATAACCAAATAAAACATCGAGGATTTCGTATCGAGTTGGGAGAGATCGAAGCCATTCTGCATTCGCATTCGCACGTGGAACAAGCCGCCGTCGCGTTGCGGTCCAATTCCGTCGGGACGGAGCGACTGATCGCTTACTACGTGCGACGGTCAGGATCAATTGTTTCGTCCAGCCAGTTGATGGAGCATCTGCGCGAGCAATTGCCCGACTACATGCTCCCATCGGCTTTCGTCGAACTGCAGTCCCTGCCGCTTACCGCGAGCGGGAAACTCGACCGCCGAGCGTTGCCTGCGCCGGATGATTCGAGGCCAGACCTGGAGACTGGCTATGCCCCACCTCGAAACTTGATCGAACAGCAACTCGCTTCGATCTGGTGCGAAGTTCTAGGGATCCAAAAAGTTGGCATCTACGACAACTTCTTCGCCCTCGGTGGGCACTCCCTCTTGGCAGTGCGGTTGAACTCTCGGATCGCTTTAGCGTTGCGGGTCAAGATGCCACTGCGAAACGTGTTCGAGTCTCCCACTATCGCTGAGTTAGCCAGAGAGATCACATCGCTTCGCAACGGAAGCCAGGTTTTCCACGCTACCGACATCAAGCGGATTGCCCATCAACAGCTCGATCGATTGCCGCTGTCCTTTGCTCAGCAACGCCTGTGGTTTTTGGAACAGATGGAAGGAGAGCTGACGGCTTACAACATGCCCTTCGCCTTCAGGTTGCATGGAAACCTGGATATCGAAGCGCTGCGGCGTGCTATCGAGGAAGTGGTGCGTCGGCACGAGCCACTTCGCACAACCTTTGCGGTAGTCGACGATGACCCGGTGCAAATCATCCGGCCGATGACAGGTTTCGATCTTCCTGTCGAGGATCTACGTGCCTTGGATGCACAGGAGCATGAACTCGAGATTGTGCAGCGATGTCGGCGCGAGGCTGAAAAGCCATTCGACTTGACCTGCGAACTTATGCTCCGAGCGTCCATACTGCAATTGAATGATAACGAGCATGTACTGCTGTTGACAATGCACCATATCGCGAGCGACGGCTGGTCGTTGCGTGTCCTTTGGCGTGAGTTAGGCGCTCTGTTCGACGGATTTCGACACGGGTCAGAGCCAAAGCTGCCGGATCTACCAATCCGTTACTCGGATTTTGCGATTTGGCAACGCAGCCAACTCAATGGTTCGCGACTGGAGCAGTTGCTGAAATACTGGCGTGAGCGACTTGAAGATGTCAGCCCATTGGAATTGCCGACCGACTACCCAAGGCCCGCTCTGCCCAGCTATCGCGCTGCCCATCACAGGTTTCAAATTCCTGAGGAGTTGGTGGCCAGACTGCAGTCGCTGAGCCAATCCTCAAGCGCAACATTGCAGATGACACTGCTCGCCGCATTCCAAACGCTTCTTTCTCGATATAGCGGTCAAGAGGATATCGCAATCGGTGTGCCCAATGCAGGACGCGCTAGCGAGGAACTAGAAGATCTGATCGGATTCTTCGTCAATACATTGGTGTTGCGAACCAACATGTCAGGCAACCCATCGTTTCGGGAACTTCTGAGCCGCATTCAGCAGGTCTCTTTAGAAGCATACGACCATCAGGATCTTCCTTTCGAGAGATTGGTCGAGGAACTAAGGCCGGATCGCCAACTCAATCGAAGTCCGCTTGTTCAAGTGCTATTCCAACTGTTGAGTTTCTCAGACACGGATTTGCAGCTCGATTCCTTGGACGTCTCGCGATTGCCCTCAAGCAGTCAACGAGTCCGGTTTGACCTTGAAATGCACCTGTCGCACCAGTCAAAGAAGTTGAGTGGCAACATTGTCTACAGCATCGATCTGTTTGACCGCAGCACCATCGAGCGTATGGCCGGTCACTTCGTGACGCTTCTCGAAGGCATCGTCGCAGATCCACAACAATGTATCGGACAATTGCCCCTGCTCAAGCATCCTGAACGCCAGCAACTGCTGCTCGAGTGGAACGATACCGCCGTCGAATACCCCAACAACCGTACTGTCCACGAACTCTTCGAACTGCAGGTTGAACGCAACCCCGAAGCGATAGCTGTCGTCTTTGAAGACCGAAAGCTAACCTACCGCGAACTCAATGAACAAGCCAACCAACTGGCCCACCATCTGATCGGACTAGGGGTCGGACCCGAATCGCGCGTGGGATTGTGCCTGGAACGCTCTGATCAGCTCATCGTCAGCATTCTAGGAATCCTCAAGGCCGGCGGTGCCTACGTTCCACTGGATGCCGCCTATCCAACCCAGCGACTGGAATTCATGCTGCGCGATGCTGGGATCACGTTTCTGGTCTCCCAAAAAGAACTGCTCGAACGCTTCCCGATCTCGGATTGCTCTGCGGTCTGCTTGGATGACCAAGCCGAATCTTGGCAGAATCTCCCTCGCTCCAATCCAACCACACAGGTCAACGCGGAAAATCTTGCGTACGTCATGTACACCTCGGGTTCCACAGGTACCCCAAAAGGAGTTGCGATCCAACATCGTGCCATCCTCCGATTGGTGATCGGATCCAACTACGCAAACTTCACACCAGACCGCCGCTTCCTGCACGTAGCCACTCCTTCGTTTGACGCCTCTACCTTCGAGCTTTGGGGTGCCCTGCTGCATGGTGCCAAGCTCGTTGTCGCTCCCCATGGCGTCCCAGACTTTCGGCAACTCGAAGAACTCATTCAAAGTAACCGTGTCACCACACTCTGGCTAACTTCGACCCTCTTCAACCAACTAATCGATCACCATCCACAAGCGCTGCTCGGTGTGCAAGAAATCCTCACCGGAGGCGAAGCGCTCTCGGTCCCGCACATCGCCAAAGCGCAGAAAATCCTAGGACCCCAATCCCAATTGGTGAACGGTTATGGACCCACAGAGGGAACCACCTTTACGACCTGTTTTTGGATTCCGTTCGGTGTTGCTCCCGAACAAGCCTCCCTACCCATCGGCCGACCGATTGCCAATACGCAGGTCTACGTCCTGGACGCGCATCGGCAGTTGGTCCCGATCGGGGTACCGGGGGAACTCTACATCGGTGGCGATGGCCTGGCTCGCGGCTATCTGAACCGAACCGAACTAACAGCAGAAAAGTTCGTACCCAATCCCTTCTCGGACCATACCGATGCGAGACTGTATCGGACCGGCGACTTGGTGCGATGGCGAGCGGATGGAAACCTCGA
>JBKCUI010000084.1:0-11681 GCA_046318495.1 Pirellula sp.
ACTCCGTTTTTTGCGATTTTGGCCGGAAGCGAAGACTGCGATTGCGGTCGAATCGGCTTGCAGCTGATCGGAATGGTTCCCCTCACTCAATCATGAAGACGATTGTCATGCGATTTTCCAAACGAACCTGGGTACGAGAGATTCTGACACGAAAACTGCGAAGCCGTCTGATGAAGCGTCGCCAGTCTCTTGCTCGATCGGTTTTGTCCTCGAAACTTCGTCGCCTGCAACTTGAAGGGTTGGAGAATCGCGAGTTGATGGCAGCGAATCTTTTCAACGATAGCTTTCAGTTGACGAACGCCAACACATCGTACTCGCCCGAGATCGCCTTGAACGTCTTGGCAAACGACAACAATGGTGCCTTTACGCAAGTGGTATCCGCGGCCAACATCGACTTCACAGCATCGAACAAAGCAGGAAATACCGCCACCTACGTTCATCCTGTTCGTACCGGATCGACGACTCTCCAGCGGAGCATGATTGTTGGCGGAGTAACCTTTCGTGCCTCATCCAACTTTGGTGACATCGACCTGGGATTCGATACGGATGATTTGAACAACAATTCCGTTCCTGCAAATCACGATCGAACGCAGGGGATGATCCTGGGATTGCATCGAGAGAACACTGTCCCAAACAATACTGGGAATGCGGCAACGAACCTCGCTGTCCTGAACTACAACAGCACGTTTTTCTCTTCGGTTTCGGCTCCCGGGAACGATGGTGAAATCATGGTTCGCCCGGGAATTGCGAGGTTCCCATACTCGCAGGGTTGGGTTGGCGGATCCTATGACGGAACCGGCGCAGCCACGTTTGGAAATGCGAAGTTCACGGTGACAAAGTCTGGTACGGGTCAGTACGATATCGCCGTCGATGGTGTGGTCGACTCGCGTCGCGACGGATTTCTGTTCGCAATCGGCGAGGGGAATAGCGACAACTACTCACGAGCGGTTCCCTTGGGAGGCAATTCCTATCGCGTTGTCATGCGAGACAATGCCGCCACGTTCACCGGTGGAGAGGATGGTGGCATCAACCTGCTGTACATTCCGCGCAGTGCACAAGGATTGGTCGGGGGCCATGTGCGAGGAGACTCGACCATTGCAAATCCCATGATTCAGTCTTTCGGGGATTTTTCGATCCAGCGAACTGCCAATGGGAATTGGACCATGTCCGTGCCTGGGCATACGCCTGAAACCGGTGTGTTGATCATCGAATCGGCTGACTTTGATCGCACGCGCGGCGCCAACACCTACTTCTCCTATCAGTCCGCAGCCAACGGCACCGACTTTCTGATTCGCCAGGTCCAATTTGAGGGATCTCAGACCAATTTTCTCAATGATGACTTCGTCGTCTTCTTCGTTCCCTTTGAGAATCAATTGGCACCGGTCTCACCGTTGACCATTACGCAGGTTGGAACATCCAGCGATCCGATCAGTGGCTTGAGCACGAACGGCGTGCCGCTCACCATACAAGCAGACGGTACGGTCACGTACGGTTACGCCTTTGACTCGTTGCGCAACCTCGCACAAGGCGCCACTGTCCTCGACACGTTTGTTTACACGGCGTCCGACGGAGTGAACACTGCGACCGCAACGGCAACCGTGACTCTCAAGGGAACGAACGATGCTCCCTTTTTGGTTGCACCATTTCCAGCAGTGTCTCTAGTCGAGGATGGCGCACCCCAAGACGTGAACTTGGCGAGCTACTTTAGCGACTTCGATATCGGCGATAGCTTGAGCTACTCGGTTGCCCTGAGTAATGGCGCACCGGTGACCGTCTCGTTCGTTGGCAACACTGCTACCTTTACACCGATCGCCGATCAGTTCGGGGCTTTCTCGTTCACCATCGCGGCGACGGATAGCCTAGGCGCCTCGGTGACGACTGCATTGACTACGGGAAGCGTCCAAGGGGTTGTTGAGGGAGCCAAAGCCGTGGTCGACGCTGCCCAGACCACCAAGGATGGGGCGATCGATATCGCAGTCCTGGGCAATGATTTCGACCCGGAGAACTCCAGTTTTTCTGTTGCGTCTGCAAACGTTAACGGCAATATCGCTGCAACCAACAACGCTACAACCGTCTGGTCCATCCTTCAAACTTCCGCCTCCCCAAACAACCTCCAGATTGGATCTACGCCCGATCTCGGTGATGTGGCGCTCAATCGCAACGGGACAGCACTCCAACAGGCTTTGGGCGTGTTGATGGGGACGCCGTCCGATAACACCTCGCCCTATGCAACCGTCAACACCTATGGCAACGTCCTAAATAGCACCTCTGGATATTGGGTGGCCACCGATAGCGGATCTGGTGGAAATGCCGAGCGAAACACTCCGTTCTCCTCAGCCTTTTTCCCATTTGCCGATGGTTGGACTAGCGGTCATGTGGATTCCACCGGCATTCTTCGCACTGGTCGCGGCGTAACGCAGGCAAACATCACTCGGGTGACCGCTGGCCTTTATGAAATCACGATTCCTGAGGCGGTCGACAGCACCAGTAGCGGATTGCTTTTCGCGACAACCGCAAGCAACGATGACAACATTCTTTCGGTCCGCCCAGTTCCCGGCACCAATCGCTGGCAAGTTCGCAACAACGACAATGATTTCACGACCGGTTTCGAAGATGATGGAATCAGCTTCGTTTACATTCCCGCGACCACGCCGAACCTGATCGCAGGCCGTTGGAATGCAGCGTCCGGTTCGTTGGTCCAGTCCTATGGTGGCATCTCTGCGACAGCCGACGCCAGCGGTACCGTGACCCTGACCGTCCCGGGGCATTCCCCCACGTCGGGCGCACTCATCGCCCTGGATAGCGGAACGGCGACCGATACAGTGAACAGTAACGTCGTCGATGTCCCTTCCAACTTTGCCGTGATGCATACCGCGGCAGGAAATGACTTCGCCATCACCCTTCGCCTCGGAACGACGTTTACCCAAACCCAGGGGGATGTTCAGTTTCTCTTCCTGCCGTTCGACAACCCGCTCGAGAGGCTTGCACCGAATCCCTTCTCCATCACTTCCTTCGATGCATTGAGCCAATTCAACGCGACTATCACCTTGAATGCGAACGGGTCATTGAAGTACGACCCGTTGAATGCAGGGGGAGCGATTGCTGCTCTCGCTCCAGGACAGAGTTTGGTCGATACCTTCTCCTACACCATCACCGACGCCAATAGACAAACGTCGACCGCGACGGTTTCGGTGACCGTCACCGGCGATCGCGTGGTCGTTACTCCAACCTCGGGGTTGACGACGACCGAAGCGGGTGGAACCGCATCGTTTTCAGTCGTGCTTTCAGTCGCCCCGGCGGCCGATGTAACCATCAGTCTGACATCCAGCAACTCGGCTGAGGGTGTACCGTCTGTCGGGTCCTTGGTCTTCACGACCGCAAACTGGAACATTCCACAGTCCGTGACCGTCACCGGCCAAAATGACTTTTTGGTCGATGGCAATGTCGCGTACTCGATCATTACTGCTGCAACAAGTTCCGATTCCGCATTCGATGGCGTGACCGTCTCGGATGTCAGCCTGGTGAATAATGACAATGACGTTGCGTCGATCGCCGTTTCTCCGACAACAGGCTTGATCACCACCGAACGTGGCGGTACCGCGACGTTTTCCGTCGTCTTGACGTCGATTCCGTCTGCGACTGTGACCGTTGGACTGAGTTCCAGCGATCTCACGGAAGGCACGGTAAGCCCGAGTTCCTTGGTGTTTGATAGCACGAATTGGAACGTTCCTCAGATCGTGACGGTGACCGGAGTCGATGACGCCACCATCGACGGAGACATCGCGTACTCGATCGTGACCGATGCTGCGACCAGCTCGGATCCCCTCTACAGCGGTCTGAATCCGGCGAACGTTAGTGTCGTTAACCAAGACTTTGACTTCAACATCGCGGCATCGACCGGGGTGACGCAGTACGGTACCGGGCAAGATGGCGTCGGGATCGATGGCCGATTTTCAGTTTTGGGGACCAATGCATTCCTCGCCAACGGAACGTTGACGGCGACGGTTACCCAAAATGGAAGCGCCAACGATCGCCTTGAGATTCGCAACGAAGGGACTGGAGCCGGACAAGTCGGCGTATCGGGGACTGATATCAGTTTCGGCGGGGTGGTCATCGGTTCGTTCGCCGGTGGGGTCGGAGCACCGCTGGTTGTGACGTTCAATAGCTCGGCGGATCGCACGGCGCTACAAGCCGTTGCGCGGGCAGTTACCTACCGCGACGTCAATGCCTCCGCTCAAGGAACTCGGACCGTCCGATTCTCGGTCGTGGATGGCGACGGAGTTGCATCAACCAACGTTGAGAAGATCATTCGCGTGGGACTCAAGCGTGTACTCGAATTGCAGCAAGGCGTTGACCGCGGATTCGGGGTTTACGCAGGGGCCCGGGATATCGCTCTATCGCAAGCTAATCCCAACACTTCCTTCCCCGTCGGAGCGAATGCCACGGAGGGTTTGTTGGTCGACTGGCCGGATGACGGCGCTACCAACAAGTCGCAAGTATTGCTTCGCTTCGAAGACTTGATCGGAAATGCTCTCGGTCAGATACCGTCGGATGCGATCATCACTTCGGCATCGTTGTTCCTGAACACCAACAACACAGGAGACGGCGCACTCTTTTATCGGATGTTGCAGACTTGGAGCGATACAACATCTACCTGGAACAGTTGGGATAGCGGTATCGACGTGGATGGAATCGAAGCCCGTTTAGTTCCGGAATCGATTTGGGGAACCTTGGATGTATCCGGCGCGACCGGTGGCGGTTTCGCCGGGGTGTCGGTAACGAAAGACGTGCGCGCCTGGCGCGGGGGTGAGTCCAATTTTGGCTGGTTGCTCGAGCCGCATGTGGGAGGCACGGACGGCTGGGGGTTCTCTCCATCGGAAGCCGCGAATTCAGCACAGAGGCCGTTGTTGCGAGTGGAATGGGTACCCGCTGGAACTCAGTCAGTCGTATTCCAGCAAGATCTCAACGGCTACACCGGCACTCAGGATACGAACATCGCATCCAACCTCGTGACGAGCCAAGCCGATGCCTTGACGATCGGCACGGATTTCGAGGACGCGACGACTTCGAGACTTCAGACTTTGATTCGCTTCAATGACATTGTGGGTAGCAACTCAGGGCAAATCCCTGCAGGCGCGGTCATCCACGATGCGATCCTGACCTTGGCAACCATTGGCAACAACGGGGTTGGGGATGGAGGTTCTTTTCATCGAATGAACGTCGACTGGACCGAGGATGCTCTCTGGACAACATTTACCGACGGCATTCAGGCCGATGGAAACGAAGCTGCATTGAGCACTAGTTTCCAAGCTGGAAATGCTTCCCGAGATCCGGATGCACAAGCAGGTTTAGTCGACTTTGAAGTCATCGCCGACGTTCAGGCGTGGTCGAATGGAACGCCGAACTACGGATGGGCTGCGCTTCCCTGGACAAGCGGTACCAACGGCTGGTTCTTTTACAGCTCGGAGAACTCGTTCGATCCGCTGTTCACGCCAAAACCCAAGCTAGAGGTGTTCTACTCCGTTCCGCCAAACCAAAGCCCGACCGATATCGCATTGTCCTCGAGTTCCCTTGCCGAAAATGCCGGTAGCAACGCGGTCGTCGGTACGTTGTCGACCACCGATCCGGATGCAGGCAACACGTTCACCTACACCTTTGTCTCCGGTGACGGCGACGTCGACAACGCTGCCTTCAACATCGATGGATCCTCTCTCCGCGCGAGCAATAGCTTCGACTTTGAATCCAAATCGAGTTATACGGTCCGCATCCGATCGACCGATCAAGGCGGTTTGTTCACAGAAAAATCGCTGACCATCACCGTCACCAACGTCAACGAAGCCCCGACGATCACCAGCGGTACGGCGTACTCGGTGTTGGAATCCAACACCCTTGGAGTCCAGGGAAGCCAGAGTTCGGCAACGCCGTACCTGACTTCGCGCGATCCGAACGTACAGTTCACGTCGATCCTGACGGTTGGCGATGCAGTCAACGGTTACCGCATGGTAGGTATCCCGGACGGTATGGGAGCCTACGATAACAACGATGGCACGTTTACCTTGCTGTTGAACCACGAGATTGTGCATACCGCTGGCATTGCTCGGGCGCACGGTCAACCCGGTGCGTTTGTATCCAAGTGGGTGATCAACAAGTCGACGCTTCAAGTCATCAGCATCCAGGACTTCCTGCAAAACGGCACCAGCGTTTACTTGAGCAACAACAACCCGACTGCTGGTACGACTCATACGGCGTACTTGGCTGCAGCCACCACGCTGATCAGCCGGCTGTGCTCGGCAGATCTGGCTGAGCCTGGTGCCTATCTGTGGACCGATTCAGCAACGGGAACGGTCTACGGTACAAGCTCCAAGCTCTTCCAGAGTGGCGAAGAGTCCGGTGGATCGGTGGCGTCTCCATTCGGTCCAGAAGCGGACATCCTGTTTGGTCGCCAGTTCGTATTTGCGGCCACCGACGATCCGAACACGGCTTTGAACGAAGCCGGGACGGCTTGGGAATTGCCGCATGCCGGCCTGTTCTCGTGGGAGAATAATCTGGCGAGCCCGTTCGCCCAGCGCAAGACGATCGTCGCGGGAATGGACGATAGCACCGGTGGTCAGGTTTACTTCTGGGTAGGTGACAAGCAGACCACTGGAAACGTTGTCGAGCGAGCTGGACTCACGCGTCAAAGCGCCAGCGATGCGTTGTACGTTCTGCGGGTCAGCAACCTAACACCAGATGGAACCGGTGCGACCAACGAAGACCGCAACACGCCACTCTCCGGTGCCTTCACTCTGGAGAACGAAGGAGACGTTTCCGGCCTGACCGTCGCCGGCTTGGAATCCCTGAGCGATTCGAAGGGTGGAACGCAGTTCTTCCGTCCAGAAGATGGACAGTGGGATCCGAACAACCCCAGCGATTATTACTTCGTCACGACGGACCGTTATGACCAAGTGCAAGATGGCGTTGGATCCACGGTAGGTCGCAGTCGCCTTTATCGGCTTCGATTCACGGACATCACGAATCCGACAGCGGGTGGGACTATCACCGCTGTCCTGGATGGCACCGAAGGAGGCAACATGTTTGACAACATGACGGTTTCCAACGGCAAGGTCATCATTCAGGAAGATGTGGGCAATCAGCAGCACTTGGGCAAGATTTGGAGCTACGACATTGCGAGCGACACGCTGACGGAGCTCGCACAGCACGACCGGGCTCGTTTCGGAGATGTTGGCATTCCTGCCACATCGCCATTCACGAGCGATGAAGAGTCCTCGGGTGTGATCGACGTATCCTCGATCCTCGGTGCGGGCAGCTATCTGGTCAATGTTCAGGCACACTACCCCACGACGACAGAGCTCGTCGAAGGTGGGCAACTGCTGTTGATGAAGACCAATGTAGCCAGCGGCCAGTCGCTGGTGGGCACGCCGACCGCGAGCGATCCGGATGCGGGCGCGGTCTTGACATGGTCGATCTCTGGTGGGGCGGATCAAGCGAAGTTCGTGATTGACCCTGCGAGCGGACGCCTGTCTTTCGCAGTGGCTCCGAGCTTCGAATCTCCCACCGATGCAAACTCGGACAACGTATATCTGGTTGATGTCCAAGTCAGCGATGGCACCAACACGACAACCAAGAGTCTCGAAGTCACGGTAACCGCTGCGAACGAGTCGCCGACCAACACCACGGCCAGCGCGGTGAGCGTTCCGGAAAACACGACGGCGGTATTGACTGCCACCGGCAGCGACCCGGAAGGGGTGGCATTGACATGGGCGATCAGCGGCGGTGCGGATGCAGCGCGGTTTACCATCAATGCGACCACAGGGGAGTTGGCGTTTGTTTCCGCTCCGAACTTTGAAGCACCGACCGACAACGGCGCGAACAACAGTTACTTTGTGACGGTGACTTGCAGCGACGGAGTCAATCCTCCGGTAAACCGCACGGTCATCGTGTCTGTGACCAACGTCAACGAAAGCCCTGCGTTGACGCGATCGCAAGCAAACGTAACCGGCAACGTTCTCACAACTTTGGCCAACACGGGCACTTGGTCCGATCCTGAAGGGCAAACCGTCACGCTTTCGGCTTCGCTCGGCAACGTGACAAGGAATGGCGATGGCACGTGGACGTGGTCCTTCACTCCGACGCAGTCCTACACGAACCAAGTCGTCACGATCACAGCGGATGACGGGAACAGTACTTCTCAAGTTCAGTTCACGATGGATGCCTTGGTCGCCGTCGTAAACAGCAAGGTTTACTACAAGGGCTCGACGTTTGCTGGGTCGAGCGTCGATGCGGCTTTGGATAGCTCGAAGTCCTTGGCGCGATCTGGGCCCACCGAGCGTACGCTTACATTTGAGAACTTGATCAATTCGAATCGAGGCATCAATGGCTTGGTGATTGATGTTGCGGGCTTGGTCGGGACAACGCTTGCCGCAGCCGACTTCTCGTTCCGAGTCAGCCCTACAGGATCCTTCACGAACGAAACCAATCCACCTAGTGGTTGGCAGGCGGCTCCCGCTCCTACCTTGATCGATGTCATCCCTGGAGGAACCACCGGGCCGTCTCGTGTGCGATTGGAGTGGGCGGATAACGCGATTGCCAATCGATGGCTGCAGATTAAGATTCTCGCAAATGCCAACACAGGACTTCGCAGTCCGGATGTTTACTACATCGGCCATTTGCTGGGAGAAACGACCGGGACGACCTCAAACGGAAACTTTGTGGTCCAAAACGCGGACGTCATCCCGATCGCCCAAGTCGTTGGAACTTCCGTACCGGTTAGCAGCCGGTTTGATATTACGAAGAATGGACTGATCCAAAACAGCGATATCGTGGCAATGCGAAGTCGTATTGGAGTCGGGTCGCTTCGGGCGATTACGATTCCCGCTGCGGGTTCCGGCGCAGAGGGTGAATCGATTTCCGTTCCAACCGTTCCTGTGCCGAGTATCGATGGAACCAATTCCGACGCTTGGGCCTTGCCGTCGATCGGAGTCCGTTGGACCGGACTCAATTACGATGTCCAGCCTTTCGAATCCAAGCCTGAAGTATCGGTGGATGCGGTTTTCAATACGCCCATCGAGGTGCGATCAATGCAGGAAATCGGATCCTCCGTGTCGTCCCAATCGGAAGATCTTGCGGTGGATCACAGCACGATCGACGAGTTCTTCAGCGAATTGGGAAGGACGAAAAAGGGCAAGTTCGGCCGAGCGTAATCGAACTAGGGACGTCCTCCACCAGTGCGGATACGGGGCTACAGTCGCCGTATCCGCAGGTGGGACAGTTCTAGCGCGGTTGCAGGCCTTTCGTTCCGAAGTAGGGCACCTTGGATTAAGCCGACGTGCGATCGAGAATCGGTCCGACCCGCGTCTCGATCAAATGCTCCACGCGAGGCCATTCGCTGGGAGTCATCTCGAGCGCCAGCGGTTGGGCTAGCGGTAGCCACGCGCGCATCCGCTGGAGCGAGGCATCGTCGATCAGCAACAATGCTTCGAGCCAATCCTCCAGGGCCATGAAGTCGAATACGAGCACCTCGGCAATGCGAGCCGCATTCTGGACGGAAAACTCCCGTCCGTAGGGAAGCAAGAAGCGCAGGAGATTCGACGATTGCGGCAAGCGCATCCGCTGCACCACGTCGATGGCGCGCAGTTGTCCGGCGCGAGTCAGTTTCTGAAAGCGATCGGCCACATGCTGTTGGGTCTTGGGACTGCGGCTGCGCACCAACGCGATGGTTGCAAGGTCCGCGACCGTTGCATCGTCGCGATCCATCAACGCGATGAGTTCCGATTCGAATCCAAACATGGGGTGCCGCGATGCGAGTTCCAGCACGGCGATCGCCAGCGGAGTGCGCTCTTGATCTTCCGACCATTGCTGGAAGGCCTTGCGAATCCAGCCATCTGCCTCGCCGCGTGCATTCAAACACTCCAAGGCGATGGCCATGTCGGTGGGTTGGCCGTCCTCGAAGTCCAGTTGCAGGGAAGCCGAAGTACGTTTCAAGGCAGCAGCTCGCTCGGCCATGGAGACAAGCGGGATTCGAAAGAAGACTTTGGAGCTTCCTTTCAAATTGGTGATGGCATCGAGATGGTCAGCAAACGTCGCGGCATCGGCTACGGAGATGGCTTCGATGAGCTTGCCCGCGCAGCGACAGGCCCGATCGGTGATCTTCTTGCCGGCCGACATGGCAGCGGCTCGGGTGATGGCTTCGGAGACGCTGGCGCTGGGCACGGGCAAATGCGAGATCAGGGGGAAATCGTGAAACGCGGCTTCCGGGCCGTAGGTATCCCAGGCTTGGAAAACCGCTTTCAAAATCGACGGATCGGAGGAGTAACTGCTGGTGACCAAATCGAGCGCCGCGCCTCGGATTTGGGGTGCGGGGTGGGACATCCACGAGATAAGTTGTTCGTCCGTCACTGCCATTTGCGTTACACTGTTCCCTAATCGACAAAGCTCGTCCACCGCGATGCGTCACCGAACGTACGATCGCCCATCGAGCCAACTTTGGTAAGCCTTTTTTTCGTTCCCCAACGCTGAACCCGAGAAGATGAACAAGATGACCCAGAGCGCTTCGTTGAACAACACCAAATCGACTCTTTTCCCGCTTCGTACGCCGGGCTTAGCCATGTGCCTGCTGACGGCGATGGGTGCTTTTGCATGGGCTCAGGACCCGGCGAAAGACACGAACGAAAAACCGCTGTCGGTGCGTCCCGAAGTCCAAACCGCGGAGTGGGCCGTGCAGTGGTGGATGCCGCGTCACGAAGAAAAGCTAAAGGAAAAGGCCAACCTCAAGAACTGCCAACTGGTTTGGATCGGGGACTCGATCACCCATGGCTGGGAGGGAGAAGGCAAAGATCTATGGAATGCGCGCTATGCCAAGTTCGATGCGCTCAATCTCGGCTTCAGCGGTGATCGTACCGAGCAAGTCCTTTGGCGATTGCAACATGGCGCCGTCGAAGGCTTGAACCCGAAACTCGTGGTCATGATGATCGGCACCAACAACGCTGGGCATCGTCAAGAACGTTCCGAAGAAACGGCTGCCGGCGTCGAAGCCATCGTGCGAGAACTGCGCGAGCGGCTGCCCGATTCGAAGATCTTGTTGCTGGGGATTTTCCCGCGCGGTGAATTGCCCAAAGATCCGATGCGTCAGCTCAATGACAAGACCAACACACTCATCTCCAAGTTGGCCGATGGCAAAAAGATCGTCTACTTGGACATCAGCCCCAAGTTCCTTGACAAAGACGGCAAGCTTCCCGTCGAGATCATGCCCGATTTGTTGCATCCCAACAAACAAGGCTATGGCATCTGGGCCGACTCCATCGACGAAACCCTGCAGTCGCTGTTGAAATAGCCAACCATCTGCGATCGAGTCATCGCGAACTTTCTGGGATCGAAAGGCTAGCTGCTTGCTTGAAATCGTCGGCGGCGTTGCGCTAGCGGCCGGTCCAGCAGTGCAGAACCCGCGGCTAGCGCCCTGCGGCTAGCGCTTTGCTCGAAAGCCTTGTTTGTTCGACGTGCGGACGGGGTGGATCAGCGAGCTCGTCTTGATATGGACCCTATCCGCTGCTGCTCATCGCGATGACGGCAGTGGATGTTGCTGCTGTTTCAAATCGGAGAGCGACTTCAGTTCCATCTCGGTAAGGGCTCGATCGTACACTGCCACTCCTCCGATCCAGCCAGTAAAGCCCACGCCGCGGGAGCTG
>JBKCUI010000085.1:0-10706 GCA_046318495.1 Pirellula sp.
GGCAAACACGGCCCGCGTCCGCCCGCAGCATCGATTCCGCCTGAGCCTTTGCGTCGCTCCACTCAGCATGGATGGGATGGCGGTCCAGCTCACAGTATGCTGGCCACTTCGAATGGTCGGAACTTGATCGATTTCCCATCGGCGTCGTCGTGCACCAAGGCCAAGTGCCGATCCAATCGATTGGCAGCGTTGGAATCGATCAATTGATTCGAATCCGCGGACGACATCTGGGTCAAGATTCTCAACTCGATGTCGCGCATCGCGCCGCGCGACAACCAACGCCCCAACGAGGAAGCGGAATCCGCCCAAATGCTCACGTGAATCCCCAACGGCGGACCGTCCGAAAGCAATTGGTTGAGCACCGCCTCGGGCTTCGGTGCCCCCCCTTCATCCGCCGAGAACGAGAAGTCATCGCTGCGGCGAAGCTCTCGGAACCGGGACAAATTCAGCACGACGAAGTACAACGGCGGCCGTGTCGCATTGGGAGCCGCCAAGCGGGTTGCTAATTCTGCAGCCAAATCGGCCATCATCGCATCGAGATCGCGCGCCGACGCAATGCGAACCGGAACGTGTTTGGATCCCCACGCGAGAACCGATTGGAGATTCGTATCCTCGCTTCGGCAGCCATCCAAAATCCAAAACACAGGCGAGCTCTCGCTGCTCACCGGGCCTGTCGCGACTTCGAGATAACCCGCCAGCCAACTGGCCAAGCAACTGGCAACCACACCTTCTTCGTTGGCGACAATCATCGCGTTTCGGCCTGCCGCCCGTGCGAATTGACGAATGATCGGCGGCTCGATCGACACGCTATCTCCCAAGACCCAGGGCACCGATCCCGGCTCGGCCAGCTTGAGATCGCGGAATGCCGATTGAACGGTATCCCGATCCCAGGTGGCGGGCTTGTGACCTTCGAACACAATTCGCCGCCCGAGAGCATTGGTCGTTGGATGAAACGGCACCTCCGGACGCGGCAAGGTTCCCAGCCGCGCCAGTTGCTCGGTCTTGGGCAAGTACGACACTTGGAAGTTTTGATTTCCTTCTGGGCGTCCCCCGATTTCGTTGTAGATCCCTTGTCCCGAGTGGCGAAGACGTTCCGCTGCCGTGTTGTCCTCGCTTAAGATCAACATGGCATCGGAGCTGTCGCACTGAAGCGCGATGCGCACCGCCATCTGCGATAGCGTGGTGCGAGGCAGCGAGTACGCGCCTCCGAGCGTTTGCGAGGCGAGGATTAGATGCATCCCGAACGATCGCCCTTGCCGCACAATGCGATCCATGAGCATCGATACTTGTTGCGAGATCTTGTCGTCTTCGACAAACATCTCCTGAAACTCGTCGATCACGATCAAAATCCGAGGCAACGTGACTTCGGGATGCTTTTTCTTGAGCGTGGGCAAATCCTGCACGCCCCAGGCGCGAAACGCTTCCCCGCGAGCGGTCATGATCCGGTCGAGATACTCTAGAGTGCTCAAACCGAATTCGCGTTTGCTCTCGATCCCGATGATGTCGGCATGGGCCAGCCCCAGCTCCGCATAGACTTGGAACTCGACCCCCTTTTTGAAGTCGAGCAACACCAGACGCAATTCCTCCGGACTGTAATTCAAAGCCGCGCTGCTGATCAATGTATGCAGCAGCGAGGATTTCCCAGAGCCTGTCTTGCCCGCGATCAAAACGTGCTGTGAAGTCCCTGCTCCCAAGCTGATCGATTGAATCCGGCCAGCATCCGAAATGCCGATCGGGATCTCCAATCCCTCGTGCGATTGGCAAACCTGCATCCGCTCCACGTCGGGTACGATCGATTCGAAGGGAACGATCCGCTTGCCGATGTTCTCGGCCGCGATCAATTGCTTCTTCATGATCCGGCTGAGTGCGGCTTCATCGGGCGGCTCCGCGATGTCGATCGGAAACTCCGAAAGCTCTGGGGTCGTGATGCGCACGATGGTCTTGCGCGCGGCGGTGCCACTTTCTCCAGAGGAATCCGCAACGGATTCCAGTTTTACATGCAGACCGTTTTCATCGAGCTTGCGACGATCCGCGAACGTCGGCCACGCGCCGTGATTGGCCAACTGCAAAATCACTCCCACGCCGCAGCGTCCGCCCGAGGACAGGATCGAACACAACGATTGCCAGGAATGATCGTCGAGTCCAAACGGAAACCCAGACCAAACAATCAATCGATAGGGAATGGCCATCGGCCCGGCGTGGACGTTGTACTCGTAGAGATTGCGGTAGCGGTTTCGCAGGCTTTGCTGAATCACATCCTCCACATGCCGAGCGGCCAACGCCAACTGGTCGGCGATGTGGATCGGTTGGGTCCAGACGCGATGGTTGACCAAACTCGGATCCACATCCGCCAGATGCATCAACCACGAAAACTTCTTGCCCAAGCCTTCTGGATCGATGATGGTGGTCTGCAGCGAGCCTGCCGGCAAGGAGGTAACCGCTCGCAACAGCATCTCGCGCATGATGTTGCTCGAAACCTCCTGCGAACCAAGATCAGGCTGCAAGATGAGCGATCCGTGGCCGATCAAGTCGAACGCAATGGGCACATCTCCCAAAGCCCCCAAGCGTTGCGAAAGATCCGTTAAGCCTACGGCATCGGGATGGTCGGATGGGAAATTGGCAACCGGATGCAACGTTCCGATGGGCCATGCGACATTACAAGGAGATCGTTCCCATGCATCGGCTTCAAACGTCTTCGAGTTCCACGGCGGATAGGCAGCACGCATCCCGACGCGCGCGGCTTCCAAGCGGTCTCGGAACTTCTCGATCCCATCGGTCCAGCGGGCTACCGAGTGCGCCTGCGATCGATCGTACTCCTCGCGCAACCCTCGCAACTTGTCCTCGAAGGCGAGCTTGTATTGGTGCCGCTGCTTCTTTTGTGTCTCGTTGAGTTCAGCGAGTTTGGGACGCGATTGCGTGTCGATCTTTTCCAAACTAGCGATCCGTTCCTTGGAGAGATTGGATCGCGTTTGTTTGGCGACCGACACAACTTCTTCTTTTTGGCGTTCGTAATCGGTGTGCAACTGCTCGAGCAATTCTCGGTGGGTTGCCTCGAGTTTTTTTGCATCTTCAACGAACTGCTTCTCCAATCGCCCACACTCTGCGCTGCAGTTTTGGTCCGCGATCTTGCGCCCTTGCGACAACACCAAGTGCGTCTCTTTCTCTTGATCGACGATCGGTGGAAAAAGCCGCTTGAGCGATCCGTTGATCAAGGGAGACGCCGCCAGCGCCAAACTTGCAGGTGCTACGATCCCAGCCACCAACGCAGCGGCCCCCCAAATCAAAGGAGGAGTCTGCATCGAATACGCGATGCCACCGGCGATCGCTGCCAACATCAGACCGAGTACCACCAAGATGGGCAAATGGATCAGGCGCGTGATGGGATGGGACTCCATCCTCGCAATCGACGTATGCAATTGCTTCTTGCGCTCATCCAGCGCCTTGGCGACCTCGGGGATGGTCTGCATCGCTAGAATCGCTTCGGAGTTGGCAGGCGCTTCGTGCGCCGTCCAATTGATCAAAACCGGATTGGAGGATTTGATCCCGATCCATTCGCGAACCTCCTGCATACGCTGGTCCAGCGCGTTTTTCTCATTATCCAATCGCTGACGCAACCCATCGCGGATCTTCATCGCCGCTTGCTTGTTGCCTTCAAACTCCTGAATCAATTTCTGCCGTTGATTCTCAAAGTCTGCCTTCTGCTTGTTCTGCGCGTCCTTGAATTGCGACTTGAGTTTCGCAAGCCGCGTGCGTTCGCCTTGGAGACACTCGAGCGTCTTGAGCTCGGCAGTTCCAACCTTGTCATCGATCGATTGATCCCAACGCGTTACGTTGCGTTGCAACTCGACCCGATGCTCCTGAAGCAGTTGCTCGCTGCCGGTCGCGTACGTGGCTTTCTCGTGCTCACACTGTTCGTTCAAGGCCGAGGAGTCGACCGATCGGGCTCGCTGCAATCCGGCCCAGCGCCGCTGCAGCCCTCGCATGGCAGATCTTTCCAACCGCATCAAGAACAATCCTTGAGAGCTGGCAAAACGAGATGGTTTCGAAGCCGATTCGCGGTTCATTGCAAGGCCCGATTTCGTGATGAGATGGAGGAGAAGCCGTTCTTCGCCAGTATACCCCCACGGCCGCCTTTGGAAGTTGCGCATTTCGAGTCTCATCGCATTTCGCTTCGCGATTCCCCTTGGCTTTTCGTACTCGTGCTCCGCGTTAGCAGTACTCGTACACGAAGATACGGAAACGTGTACGAGTACCATTTCATTGAGTACGAGTACGAGGGGAACCCACGGTGCGCAGCTTCAAAACGGCCGCTTTGGGGGTCGCAGACCGTTCCTAAATCGAACGCTCAATCTTCACCAGAGCGAATTCGATGAGACCGCGCCACGCGATCCGTGAGGGGTTTGGCGATTTCCTGTCGATTTACGCCGATTCACTCGGACTGCAAAAGGAGTTCCGCCAGTTCCTCGGCCGTGGCCACCAAGTCTCTCGCGCCGCTCTCAACGAGCTCCTCGCGGCTGCGAAATCCCCACAAGACGCCGATCGGGGAAAGCTTGGCCCCGACCGCTGTCTGCATGTCGGTGTTGGTGTCCCCCACGTACGCCACCGATCTCGCTTCCACTCCCAAGCAATGCACCAGATAGGTTGCGGACGAGGGATCGGGTTTGCGCGGGAACCGTTCGGAATGTCCGAGAACAAACTCAAACTGCGCCTCGGGAAAAAAATGCGCGACGCATTGCTGCGTGAAGGCATCCGGCTTGTTGGAAAGAACAGCCAGTCGCAATCCCGCTCGCTTCAATCGCGTCAACATGTCGACGATCCCAGGATAAGGCTGAGACTCGCGATTCCACGTGGCAGCGTAGGCGTCGGCATAGACCTGGATGCACCGCTCCAAGACCTCTGGATTCTCACGGCACTCGGTCGAAGCCCGTTGAAACAGCATCCGCACGCCATCTCCCACCAGCGTTCGGTAATCGTCGATCGGGTGCGTCGGACATCCGATGGCAGCCAACGCCGCATTTGCTGCATTCGCGATATCGTGCAACGAATCCAACAGCGTACCATCCAAATCAAAGATGGCTGCGCGGTACCGCTGGTATTGGACATCACTCGGTTGGAGTGTCTTCGTCGTCATCTTCGTCTTCCTCCCATGCGATGTCCGAATCGCTGTCCATCCATTGCCGGATCACCATCGTCGCGTACGCACCCCGTGGCAGCGTGAATTCCACCAGCCAATGCCAACGATCGCTCCGCTCAGGGTCTCGCTCCCAATTCGACACGACGCCGATCGGTTTCAGAACCATGCTTCGATCCCCGCGAGAAAAGAACGTATCGCGAGGAAACTTGAGTCTCAGTTCGCGCGGCGCGATGTTCCAAGGTGCCAGTACCTCTTCGAGCAACTCCAAGGTCCCTTCCGGCCACGTGTGCTGCCGCGCCGAAGGCAATGGGATCGGGACTGCGGTCATCGCTTGCCACGCGGCGACCGATGCAGACCCATTCCACCTGGGTAAACTCAACGGGCCACATAGGCTCGGCAATGTCCAAGCGGTCGATGCCTCCCCAGCCTTTGGGGATTGCTCCGCATTGAACCGATCGACCAATCGCGACACCCATCGGTTCCAAATCCAACTTTGAAATGCTGCGATATAGATGCTGCGCAAATCCACGCGCACCAACGCCAGCGCCCGTTTGAAATCGCTCGGGTGATCGACCAAATAGGTCACAACGCTTCGGCGGTGCGAACGATCGAGCATGGCTTTGCATTTCTCCCACTGCCCCCAGTAGTCACGGAGAATGGCTTTTTGCTCACGCTCTCGCGGACGATCGTGCGTGTTGTGCTCGGCCAACGCGAGGTAGAGCGCACGTTCATAATCGGCCCTGCACCAGTAAAGTCCGATCAACTCTCCCGACGCCCCCACCGACCCGAATCGCTGATCGTCGAAATAGTTCATCACACCGCAAGTCGCCGATTGCACCGCTCGCTGCTGGAGTGCTTCGCGCTGTGTTTCCTCAATATCTCGCAACCGAATCTTGAAGCGATTGGCAGCGATGTCTTTGGCATGGTAGGGCTGCGGCACCTGACCGAGGTACTCGAGCAGATACGATCGATCTTCTAGGTTCGACCGTGGGCCGCGCGCAATCGTGATGTGTTGTGTGGTGGTCGCATGCCGATCCTTTAGCCCGCCATAACTGATGCGCTGCCTGGGCAAATTCCAACGTTGCAAAATCTCGGCGATGGCTTCCGGCGTCCCCATCCCCCGTTTGCTGAGTCGGTAAAACGCATACGGTCCTTCGGAAGGCTTCACATGGGTCTGCTCGTCGACCTGAAAGTCTTCGGGCGTGCTCTTGAGTTTCATGAATATCGCCTGATCCAGTGCGGTCGAAGCCCCCGCGGAAGATGCATTCGCTCCGACTCGATCACGATTTCAACCCACATGCTTTCTGAACGCGATGCAGGACTCCGGCTGCGACCTCTCTAGCGCGCTGAGCCCCAGCATTCAATGCCGCATCCACCGTCTGCGGGTCGGACACAAGCGCCGCGCGGCGCTCGCGAAGCGGTTGCAGAAAACCGTCGGCGACATCCGCCAAACGCTTCTTGATTTCGCCGGACCCAAATCCGCCACGAAGATACATGGCTCGCACTTCTTCACGCTGCTCCTGCGTCGCGAACAAAGAGTAAAGCTGATACAAGTGATCGGTCTCGGGATCCTTGGCATCTTCCATCGGGCGAGAGTCGGTGCTGATCCGCATGATCTTCTTTCGAAGTTCTTTTGCGTCCTCAAACATGCCGAGGGTGTTGCCGTAACTCTTGCTCATCTTCTGGCCATCGGTCCCAGGGACTTTAGCCGTTTCCTTGAGGATCCGCGCCGTCGGCATGACGAAGGTCTCGCCGTAATGCGCATTGAAACTCCTAGCCAAGTCTCGGCAGACTTCGATGTGCTGGTTTTGATCTTCTCCGACGGGAACGCAGTTGGAATCGTAGATCAGGATGTCCGCCGCCATCAGCACCGGATACGTGAACAGGCCAGCGTCCGCCTTGATCCCGCGAGCTTCTTTGTCCTTAAAGGCCACGCAGCGCTCGAGCAACCCGAGCGGTGCTCCGGTCATCAAGATCCAATACCACTCGGAAACCTGCGGAATGTCCGACTGCAAGAAGAGTGTTGCCTTGGCTGGATCCAATCCCAACGCCAGCAGATCGATGGCCGCATCGCGCACGTATTCGCGGACTGCCGCAGCATCGCGGACGGTGGTCAAAGCATGCAGATCGGCGATGAAGTAGAAACCTTCGTGCTCATGCTGCAGTTCGATGTACTGCTTGATCGCTCCGAAGTAGTTGCCCCAATGAAATCGGCCGGTAGGTTGAATGCCGCTGAGAACTCGCATGACACAACGCTGGTTTCTAGTGATTCAAAAAAGGAAAGGATCGGACAGGATCAACGCATGGAGCAGGGGGGGAACGCCGAGGCGAGCCTGGTGCGTGCATTGGGTGCCGGAATGCAACCGGTCATGGTCGCGGCTGGCTGGCGGGCGATGCAGTGCTGACGGCCGGAACAGGCAACTTGAGCGATCCGACGATCTGCGAAATACGGGTCGCTCCCAAACTCGCCACCGCCGCGGGCAACTGATCGATCAACCGCATGCTGACTTGCGGATCGTAGTAGTTGGCCGTGCCGATTTGAACCGCGGAAGCGCCCGCCACCAAAAACTCCATCACGTCGTCGATGGTGGCGATTCCGCCGACGCCCACGATTGGAACCGGGACTTTGGATTTGACTTGATAGACGCAACGCAACGCGATGGGCTTGATCGCAGGACCGCTCATTCCGCCAACCGTATTGGCCAGCATTGGTCGCTGCTTGCGCCAATCGATCGACATGCCCAAAACCGTGTTGATGCAAGTCACCGCGTCGGTTCCGGCTTCGTAGGCGGCTTTGGCGATCTCGGCGATGCTGGTCACATTCGGAGTGAGCTTGGTCAAGATCGGGCAATCGATCACCGCCCGCACCCCCGACACGACCCGATGGCATGCGATCGGATCGGTACCGAAATCGATCCCTCCCGAGACGTTTGGACACGAGATGTTGAGTTCGATCGCGAACGGGTTCAGCGGTGCCAGCCGAGCCGCCAACTCCACGAATTCTTCGTGGGATTTGCCGGCGATGCTGACGACGATGTTCGCTCCGACGCCGGACAGGTAAGGCCAATGCTTCTCGATGAAATAGTCGATCCCATCGTTGTCCAAGCCAATCGCGTTAAGCAACCCTGCCGATGTCTCCACGGTCCGCCAGGGCGCATTGCCCGGGCGCGATGCACGCGTGATGGTCTTGGGCAAGATCCCTCCGAGCTTGGTCAAATCCACCAAACCCGCCATCTCCTTGGCATATCCGAACGTACCGGATGCCACCATGATCGGGTTGGGAAGCGTTAACCGCCCCAGGGAGACCTGCAGATCGACTTCGTCCACGCGCGCGGTCGATGCCGCTGAACGACCGCTATCCGATGCACTCGAGTTCATCACGCTCAATGGGCACCCTTGCCCAAACGTCGCTCGATGGCCTCGCCAGGGATCGGGATGACCTTGGCATTGGCCATCAAGTCGGTCGACAAAATGTCATTGGGATCATCGACGGCCTCCGAGGCTTCGTACTGCACGATGAACGCGCCGACTTGCAAGTAATTCTCATGGAACACCGGAGGCCAAAAGTCTTCGGCGCGGTGGGCCAGCGTCCGCGCGAGCAAACGCGTCGCGCGCCCGGAGAATCCGCTGAGAACCATATCGAGTCGCCCCAGCGACTCCCGGAAAATGTAGAAGACCAAAGCCGCATCTTTACCTTGCGACGAGCCGCCCGCAAACGCCCACTTTCCGTCGGCCTGCTCGTAGTACAAACCGGGCTCATCCAACTTTTCCGATTTGCTCAATCGGAGGCCTGCCGAGCATGCAGGGGGATGCGGGTCGCGATCGCGATATCGCAAAAAGAACGGCAAGGAACGATCGGTTGCTTTGGCTACGTCGTCTTGCGATGTGAACGGAGCACATGAAAACGCCCCCCCCAAAACCAACTCCACTGTGGGGTTGCTCTTCACGCTGCCCAAGCAAACCAGAGCCTTGTCGCCGCTGATTGCTGAGAAGTCATCGTAAACGGTCTGAGCGCGAGCATGGACTTGCTCGGGACTCATCGTCCCGGGGCTCCACACCAACGTCTGCCGCAAGTGTTCGATGTGGGGAATCTCTTTGCCGGGCGTTCGTTGCTTGCCCGACATGGCCTTGGCCGTACCGCCCAGCGTCGACACACCGTTGAGCACCTCCCCGGCCAGCACGCTATCCGAAGCGACAATCCAAGCGGTGTCCGCCGTGTCATCCGAAGGTGGCTTGCGCACGCCAACGCAAACTTCCAACCGCGATCGCCTCGCCAGCAGTTCCCAAAAGTTTTCGGGGGTCACCGCGAATAATGCACCAGGCAACTCTTCAGCCCGTGCATAGCCATGTTCAATCAAGTAATCGCACAACCGCGAGAGAGCCTCAAGCGGTATGTACTTGGCCTCGTTCTTGAGCAATGCCGCGACCTGATGCCGGTCGAGCCCTGTGTACTCGACGATGGCCTTGATCGTCCCCGGTCGCTTGCGTCGGTCCGGGGTGTGCCCAAGCAATTCCGCGAGTCGAAAGGCGTACCTCATAATGACTACTTATTTCTCTTGGTCGGGGTGAAACGCAAACTCGCGAACGCCGCCACTCGCTCGCATGTCCGCCGTGCATTAGGTGAAGATTCCACGCATAGACTGCCGCGATTCGTCGCCTAAGGACAGTCTAACGCACCTTCCATACGATAACAGAAAACCGCTAGCCGCCGATCCATCGCTGATAAATTTTTCTGGCTTCGTCGGGATTTTCTGTTCCCTGGACCACGGCTCGGCCGTCCCGAAACAAGCTAATCGTCCAGGAATCGACTTGAAACCGAAGCAAAAACGGAGTCTGAACCAGCCGACCATGACCGGCAAGCCGACGTGCGAGGCGTTCGAAATCGACTTCCGTTCCCGCCGGACTTTGGATTTGCACCGAGTTCTTGCCGCACATCGGTTTGGCATCGCTGGCGTGTTCGCCATCCAGAAAAGGAAAACGGCGCTGCATGCAACACGGGCAATCCTCGACCCGAGGCAACACCATCGTCCGAACGTCTCCCGTCCACAAATCGAAAGCCGTCAGCCGGCTTTTGGGTGCATGAGAGTCCAGGTGCAATTCCTGTTCGCGATGGCGAATGACCAGATGCTTAAGCGCGAGCATCGCTTGCCAACTCGCGATCACTCCCACAGCTGGGCCCAAGACCCCAACACTATCGCACGTCTGCATGCCGCTCAAAGGCGGCGGATCCGGAAGCAAACAGCGAAAGCAAGCCGTCCTCGGTGTATCCACCAACATGCATTGCCCACCGGCTCCGACAATGCCTGCATGCACCCAGGGCTTGCCCGCAGCGACGCATGCGTCGTTGATCAGATAGCGCGTTTCGAAGTTATCGGTCCCATCGAGCACCAAATCGAGCCCATCGATCAACATCGAAATGTTGCGATGCGTAACGTCCACCACATGCGGATCGATCTGGAGCGTCGGATCGATGGCTGCAATGTGCTCGGCTGACGCCAAGGCTTTCGTCGCATGATACTCCGCATCATGCAACGTATAGAGCGACTGCCTGGGCAAGTTATCCAGTTCGACC
>JBKCUI010000086.1:0-12703 GCA_046318495.1 Pirellula sp.
GTGGCAGTTGTCCTTCGTCGAACTCGGGGAAGACGGTCTTGGCTTGTTTGTTGCCCCGGATTTCCGCGTGACCCAGGTGCTTGCCCGTCATCAATACGCAGCGAGCAGGAGCGCACACCGGGGCACCGCTGTAGTGGTGCGTCCATCGCATCCCTTCGCGGGCCAATCGATCGATGTTGGGAGTGGGGATTTTCTCTTGGCCATAGCAGCCGACGTCGCCCCAACCGAGGTCATCGGCCAAGATGAAGACGATGTTGGGTGGGGGGGATCGGTCGAGCCCCTCGCTTCCGCTTCCTCGGCAGCACGCTTGCCAACCCGCGAACCCCAACATCCATAAGCTGACTGCAATCCATGAAACCCGAAGTTGATTGAACCTATTCAAAAGCTTTGATTTCATATTGGAATTGCAGATGCGATGCGAACGAGGACGCGCGTTCGAGCCGAAGGTGAGCAGAACCTGGAATGCAGGATCGTACGTGTCCCAGTTTATCCGAACCGATGATGCAGGTCCGCTTTATCGACCGAATTCCTGGAAGTCCAGGCTTGGAGTTGGTACGTTTCAACTCTTCTGCGTTCTTCGTTTGGGAACACCTTGAGGAGAACGCTCTCTTGCATTCCATGTTTACAGTTAGGGATGGCTCCATCATGCGATGGTTGGCATTGGGAAACGTTCGCGAATCGTGGGTGTTGATATCGCGCATCGCATTGATCGTTGCGTCCATCCTGCACGGGAGTGTTGTACATGCTCAGTTGCCAACCCGCGAGGCTGCGCTGGACTGGGTGAAACGAATAGGGGGCCACGTCAAGCATGAAGGGAACAATCCGGACGAGCCGGTCGTTTCTCTGAGGTTCACCGGTCGCACACTTCAGTTTTAAGCTCATTATAAACCCTACGAAATGTATCAGATCCAGGCTACGATGCCCGAGTTGCGAGAACTGGAGGTCGTTGGTGAAGAGACCGGAGAAGAACGATTCCCGAAGCACATCGATCAATTGCAGAAATTGCGTTCTTTGAACATCAACAAAAGCAACCTACGTCTTGAAAACCTTAGGATGCTCGAGAAGCTGCCCGATCTTGAGGATCTGAGGTTGAATTTCTGCGACCCTATGGATGACGCGGCGATGTCGATTCTTGGATCGCTTCGCGGCTTAAAGAGACTCGAACTCGATAGCTATACGTATTCCGGGGAATTCGAGAATGACGAGGCGTGGTTGCAGGCAGTACGAAGCTTTTACGATGCTCGCAAGCGGGATAGTTCCCTAAAGCCGGCCTCCAGGTTTGGTTGCGGCGGAATCACGACGGAAGGTCTCAAGAAGCTCGTCCATCTCCGAGACCTGAGGCATCTTTCCTTGGCATCCACCCTAATTGACGATGAAGGCGCCAAGATTTTGTCTAGCTTTGCAGGCTTGACGTACCTGGATGTGAGCAACACCTCCATCACCGACGAGGGGTTGGAAGCCATTAGCAAACTCTCGGAACTAAAATGTCTGCGGATCAGAAATTGTCCGATTAGCGATGAAGGGATGAAGCATCTCGGTAAGCTTTCGAAGTTGGAAGAGTTGGAATGCTTAGGCAACTGGGTGACGGACGAGGGCTTTCAGCATTTGAGGTCCTGTACTGCAATGCGGGAACTCAACATCGTTCGAACCTTCATCACCGACAAATCCGTCCCAGTGTTGAAAGGATTTTCGGAGCTTCAGAAACTGCGGGCGAATCGTTCGGGAATGACTCTGGCGGGCATCATCGAAGTGTGCCAAAGCAACCCAAGGATGGGGTTGGATTCCGCATTGATCGTTTTTGGTATCCCGCCGCTAAGGGGTGGTGGTCGCGCTTTGCCGAGCGGGGAAGCCAGCCAAAGCATGCTGGACATGGGCGATAATCCTAACGTCAACGATGAAACTCTCGCATCGCTTCAACGGCATGGATTCCTATCAGAACTGGAGCGGTTGGATCTTTCTGGAACTTCGATCACCGACGAAGGGTTGCGGTACGTGAAGGATTCTTCCGCCATCCGCGAATTGTACTTGGAACGCACTGGGGTCACCGATGCGGGGTTCGCACATCTCGCGAAACTCAGGCAATTGAGTTATTGTCCCATTCGCGATTCGAAAATCACGTTTCATGGCCTCATTCATCTCCTGGTGACGATCCAGAAACGCCCCATCGAAGATGTCTTCACTACTGCCGGATTGTACTGTGATCCCGGTGACGCGTTGCAGGCGATAGCGTTGGACCTGCGCGACCTGCGAGCCACCGACGAGGATCTGAAAAGGATTGCGGCTGACACCGAATGGGACACCCTGTTGGTACAAGGCAATTCCATTACCGATGCAGGCGTAGCGACGCTGGCAACGATTCCGCAACTGCGTCAACTGTGGGTCAGCGGGCCAGGAATCACCGGGACCGGCATCTCCAAGCTACGACAGGCTCGCCATTTGGAAACGCTGTGGATTACCGATACCAGCGCGACGGAAGCGGACCTGGATAGCTTGTCAAAGATGAAGCAACTCGTCACCCTCAACTTGAGTGGTATGACGTTTACTCGAGATGGAGTCGACCGACTGAAGAAGTTCAAGTTTCTTGAGACATTGATCGTCGACTCCACCGCTCTCTCGCAACAGGAATTCGAAGAACTGGCAACAAGCCTTCCTAATTTGGCAGTCATTCGCAGCCAGAAGCGATCCCTGGCGTTGGTTCGAGGCCATGAACGGACGAGCTTTCAGTTGCCGGAAGGCTGGCATCGAGTGTTGGAGTCTTCGGGGGTAAGTAGCCAAGTCATCGATCACCCGTTGCGCAAAATTTTTGGCGATGCGCATTTTGAGCAGGCTAACGATTTGTACTTCGGTCCGAAAATGCAATCCTCACCGACGCACTGGAAAGGCTTAACGACACTGCAATCAGTCTCAATCCATTCCCTCGAACATGCCAAGGAGGCGATTGCGGTACTCAAAGAACTCCCATCGCTCACCGCCCTTAGCTTCTACGGACTGCCCGTACGCGACGAGGACTTTCGCGAGCTTGGGGTTTTGCTTCGCCTCAAGACGTTGAATTTGGCGCATACTCAAGTCACCGACGGTGTGCTTCAGTACGTCGTTCTGTCGCCAGAGCTGGAGTCGCTCGAATTCGACAACGCTCGCATCGAAGGAGACGGGCTTCAGTTGTTGAGCCAAGCAAAAAAGCTGCAGAGGCTCGATTTGAGTGGGGTCAAGATTAGCGACGAAGGATTGGCGAATCTCAAGGGGTTAAAGCAGTTGAGAGTGCTCAATTTGTATGCAAATCGCGTGGATAAAGGCCTCCGACATCTGGTGGGGTTAAGCGAATTGAGGGAGCTGAACTTGAGTTCGACTCTGGTTACAGACGGTACGCTGGAGGTCCTGGCATCGCTAGAGAACCTGCGAACCATCGATTTGAACGGGACGAAGGTTTCCCAAGATGCACGCGAGCGATTCTATAAGAGACTTAACGAAGGCAAAGCGGATAAGGATCGGTGAGTCACTGGGCGAGTGGCAGCCCGGCTGCCATATGGAATACCAGCCCGACGCGCGAGCAATGGAGACCGCGCTCATCGATGTTGGCGATGCGAAACCCTTGGTTTTTCGTACTCGAAGATACGCCAACGAGTACGAGTACGCGGGGAACCCGGAACGCGCAACTTCAAGACGCGCGAGCAAGGGAAACTGCGCTGATCGATTTTGGCGACGCGAAACCCTTGCTTGCGCTGCGGGCTGGTAATGCCGCAACAGCCGCATCGGGTGACGAAGCTCGAGGGGCTTTAGCTCACGCTTGCGGTTTCCACGCGAGCAGCAGCACTCCGACCAATACCAAACCAATCGCAAACCATTCTCGCAGCGAAGGCCGTTCCCCCAAGAACGCCACCGCAAAGAGCGCAACCAGCACCACGCTCAGCTTGTCCACCGGGGCGACTTGCGAGGCCCGGCCCATCTGCAGCGCGCGGAAGTAACACAACCAAGACGCTCCTGTTGCCAAGGCCGACAACGTCAAAAATACCAACGCGCCGCGCGGCAATCCCCACGGATTGGTCCACTTGTTCGTTTGCCAAATCAATACGCCTAGCACCGCTGCAATCACCAGCGTTCGCAGCCATGTTGCAAAGTCCGAATCGACTCCCTCCAAGCCGACTTTGGCAAAGATCGCCGTCAACGCGGCAAACACCGCCGAGAGCAACGCCCAAAACACCCAATGTTGCATCCAATTCATCGCGCTCGCTCTTTCCGTGCCGTATCGAAACTGTTCGTCGCTGTCGGCAATTAGCTTTCTTCGTAACTCAAGGGGCGCGTCGGGATGGTGAAGTTACCTTCTTGATCGCGCTCGCGAAACCATTCGATCACGCCAGAGGGAATCGGCGCGATGACGCCGCTCCAGAGTTTGTCGAGATCCAATCGCGGATCGAGCCCATGGATCATCAATCGCAGATTGCGGATGGCGGTGCGGGTCAAGCAATCATCGCACAGTTGATTGCACATCAGTCGCAAATACTTTTCGTTGGTCGATACCGCCGATTCGCCGACTTGCATCACCCGATCCCCTGGTGCAATGTCCCGCCATGAAAAATGGGGCAGCTTCGAGGCCAGTTTGGCTGTTGCCACAATCCGCTCCGGCGTCAGCGTCTCGAGCAGTTCAAACCGTTCGATCACAAAGTATGTCTTTTGAAACTCGCTGATGAGGTAATCGGTCGTCGCCAGTCGCAGCAGATCGCGATCGCACGACGGATCGATCCGAATGCGCGTCGGCCGAGGCGATTCGACGCTGAAGTGGGATTCGCCAGGGGACGACAATATCCCCGCCCCATATGCACGGACTTGATCCTCCTGCAGCACCAATCCAAACTCCACCGTGAACCAATAAATCCTTTCGGCATACAGCAGCATCTCATCGGCTTTTTTCTCGATCGCGGATCGTTTGGCCGGATCGTCGGTGCGAGCTAGCCGTTCATCCCGTTCCGCGTAGATCATGTTGCGCGCGATGCCGTGGTTGCGCATCACATGGGCGACTACAGGAATGGTAAACGTGGCCACATGCCCGGCGACGTCATGGCCGATGTCGGGTTCTTGCAAGTAATCTTGTTCCAAGGCGCGCATGAACGTGGTCACCGGAAAAAACCGTCGCGAATGGCAGGTGAAGAATAGCTCGGCAGGGATGATCATGTTGACGGTCGCCAACTGCCACTGCGTCTGCTGATAGATCCGGGCATTGAGCAAATAAAAGTCCGGAATGACGGTGCCACCGATTTCAAACGTGCGTTCGCCGGAGAGGTACTCGCGGCAGGCGAATTGATGTTTGGTTCGCTGCTGCTCGGCGATCAAGCACGCCCAGCTGAGATGCTCCTCACGCGTGTAACGCTCATACTGCTGCGCGTTGCGATACGGACCGAGGTCGACGGTTTCCGCCGACAGCGTGCCGATGCCAAACGAGACATTCGAGCGGGCCAGTTCCAGATAGGCTGCACCGATCGTCGGATCGATCGGGTGGGGGACATCGCGGTTCTGCAGGCAGCGTTCCAGTTCCGCGACGCGGGCTGCGTGCGAGGCGGGCTGCACCGCATTCCAATCGACTCCGTGCTTGGCGGCGATGGCCGCGTACCGCTCGTCCTGAGAGTCCATTACTTCGCCTCGTGCCGTTCGATCAACATGGCTACCGCTTCGCCGCCGCCCAAGCACAATGCCGCCACGCCCAATCGCTTGCCGCGATACTCGAGGGCATGCATGAGCGTCACCAGCACGCGGGCTCCGCTGCAACCGATCGGGTGCCCCAGCGCGATCGCGCCGCCATGCACGTTGACCCGTTCGGGATCCAAGTTCAAACCGCGGATGCACGCCACCGTTTGCGAAGCGAAGGCTTCATTGATTTCCACCAAGTCGATGTCGTGAACCGTTAGCGATGCGTGCTGGAGCAGCTTTTGAATCGCGCCGACAGGGGCGATGAACAGATCTTCGGGGCGTTGGCTATGGACGGCAGTTCCGACGATGCGGAATGCCGTTTGCGATGGCAGTCGATCGCGCATGGCATCGTTGACGACCAGCAAGCTTGCGGCACCATCGCTGAGCGTGGAGGCATTGCCCGCAGTGACGCTGCCCGAGTCCAAAAACGCGGGCTTGAGCTTTCCCAAGCGTTCCAGGCTGCTGTCGGCACGAGGGCCAGCATCGGCGCTCACCGTCAATTTGTCCGAGACCACCACCGGAACGATTTCCGATGCCAAGGCGCCCGACTGTTGGGCAGCGATGGCCCGCTGATGGCTGGAAAGGGACCAAGCGTCTTGGTCGGCTCGCGACACCGAGAAGCGTTCCGCGACCGACTCGGCATAGACGCCCATCAGGCTTCCGCTGCGGGCGCATTTGAGTCCATCGACTTCGATGGCATCGAGCAGGGGTTGCGAGCCGTATTTCCAACCGCTGCGTCCGCCGCGCAGCAAGTGGGGAGCGAGGCTCATGCTTTCCATCCCTCCTGCGGCGATGGCTGCATGGAGGCCGCATTGGATCGTGCGAGCCGCGAGCATGACGGCGAACAGACCCGAGCCGCAGACTTTGTTGACCGACGCGCAGCCGACGGAATCGGGGATGCCAGCCGCATGGGCGGCTTGGCGCGAAGGGGCTTGTCCCACTCCGGCCGCTAGGACTTGGCCCAAGAGCACTTCGCCGATGGCTTCCGCGGGAATGCTCGATGCCTGCACCGTCGCCCGGAGCGCATGTCCGGCCAATTCCGGAGCGGAGAGGCTGGCAAAGTCCCCGAGAAAGCGACCGATCGGCGTTCGCTTGCCTGCCACCAACCATGCATCATTCATCCCTGCATCTCCTACTTCGAGGCGATTCGATTGGGCCGGTCGCGGTTTCGGCCGAACCGAAAAAACCGTCCAACATACATTCTCGAAACCTCCAAACAAGTTTAGCTTATGGGGGCTGGCGGAGTAGCCCAGCGAAATTTTGCCTTGCGGAGTCGAATGTTGCAGATGCCGGAAATGAAGCCGCCTTGTTTTTGGCAGCCAACGCGCGAGCGGATCGAGCGATCGCACTTGCGAAGTTTTGCTGCGCTGGTCGGACTGTCGGCCGATCCGCTGCACATGCCACCGGCCGAAGCTTACGCAACGTTGCATCGTTGGAGCATCGAACAACCGGGACACTTTTGGCGGGCCGTGTGGCAGTACGGACACTTGCGAGGAGAGCTCGGAGGGCGCGACCGCGTCTCAGCCGATTGGATCGGTGGCCAAGCCTTCTTTCCGGATGGCGTGCTCAACTACGCAGAGAATGCGTTGCAGCCATGGCGGATGGACGACCCTGTCTTTGCCGATGCCATCGCCATCATTGGGATCGATGAGCATGGAGACGAAGAGTTCATCACCCGCCGGGATTTGAACACCCGCGTCGCGCGGCTCGCTTCGCATCTGCGCAGCTTGGGGATCCAGCCCGGGGACCGCATCGCTGCGGTATTGCCCAACCGCACCGAAGCCGTGGTCGGGCTGTTGGCGGCCAGCGCGGTCGGTGCCATCTGGAGCAGTTGTTCTCCCGACTTCGGAGACGATGCCCTATTGGATCGGTTCGGACAGATCGAGCCGGTGCTGTTGATCGCCGCGCTGAGCGCGATGTACAACGGCAAGCGTTTGGAACTCAGCACACGCATGGAACGGTTGATCGGCAAGCTCCCCAGTGTGCGACATTGCATTTGGGTGGGGGGCAAGGTCGCCATGAATCAAGGCCCCAGCGGCAGCAGCGTCGATTGGCGCGAGATTCAGTCCGATCCGTGTCCGACTCCGGAGTTGAAATTCGAATCCCTCCCATTCCAGCATCCGCTCTATATCTTGTATTCGTCGGGGACGACCGGAGCTCCCAAGTGCATCATGCACAGCGCAGGTGGGGCGCTGCTGCAGCACGTCAAAGAACACCGCTTGCACACCGATCTGCATGCCGGGGATCGCTTGTTCTATTACACCACCACCGGTTGGATGATGTGGAATTGGTTGGTGAGCGGATTGGCCAGCGATGCCACGATCGTGCTTTACGATGGTTCACCGCTGGCACCCGATGCTGGGTCGCTATGGCGGATGGCTGAGCGTTATGGAGTGACCCATTTCGGTGCTAGCGCACGGTACTATGCGGCGTTGGAGAAGCACGAATACAGACCGCGCGATCATGTTGCGCTGCCGAATCTGCGTTCGGTGCTATCGACAGGATCGCCGCTGCTGCCCGAGCAGTTCCAATGGATCTACCAATCGATCGGCAGCGATTTGCATTTGGCATCGATCTCGGGCGGGACCGACATCGTCTCGTGTTTCGTGCTGGGCAATCCGACGCTGCCGGTATACGCAGGAGAGATCCAATGCCCGGGCTTGGGAATGGACGTTGCGGTCGCCGATGAGTCCGGCAACGGAATCGTCGGGCAACCCGGTGAGCTGATTTGCCGCAATGCGTTTCCAAGCATACCCATCGGGTTTTGGAACGATCCCGGGCATCTGCGGTACCGAGCCACCTACTTCGAACGCTATCCGAACACGTGGTGGCATGGGGACTGGTCCATGCAGACCGAGACCGGCGGCTTCATCATTTATGGTCGTTCGGATGCGACGCTCAATCCCGGTGGCGTGCGCATCGGCACGGCGGAGATTTATCGGCAGATCGAAGCCATCCCCGAAGTTGCCGAAGCGGTGGCCACGGCGTTGCGAAGCGGTGGCGACGAACGGATCGCGCTGTTCGTGAAGATGCGGCCCGAGGCGGAACTGACCGAGCCGTTGATCGCTGCCATGAAGGAGCGGTTGCGCCATCACTGTTCGCCTCGGCACGTGCCGACATGGATCGTGGCGGTTCCCGATCTGCCCCGTACCATCAGCGGCAAACTGTCGGAGATCGCGGTTCGAAACGCCATCTCCGGGCAAACGATTGGCAATGCCGGAGCGCTCGCCAATCCCGAGTCGTTGTCCTTTTTTCAGCAATGGCATGAACGACTTGTTAGACCCTAGAATAACTACATGGCTCACCCGAGCCGTCTGAGCCACGCAATCGCAGCTCGGCGGATGCCCTTGAATTTCCCAGATCGATCCCATCCCTTTTCAGGTGTTGCATGACCAACCAACCCGATATCGCCCTTCGCAAAATCGATCACGTCCGCTTCTTTGTCGGCAACGCGCGGCAGTCGGCTTATTTCTACCGCAACGCCTATGGCTTTGATGTGGTGGCCTATGCCGGGCTGGAGACGAAAGTCAAGAACGAAGCGGGATACGTGCTCAAGCAAGGCGGAATCACGTTCGTGCTGATGTCGCCGCTGCGAGCCAATCATCCCGACTCGTCGCGGTTGATCCAGCACGGGGACGGTGTGGCGGACATTGCGTTGCAAGTCGACGACGTGCGGCAAGCCTACAACCTCGCCGTTGAGCGCGGGGCGGTCGGCGTGATCGGACCGCGCGCGGTGGAAGATGAATTCGGCGTGTATGAATACGCATCGATCCGAGCCTACGGCGACACAACGCATACGTTTGTCAATCGCGATCGCTACCATGGGGCCTTTGCTCCAGGATTCGATCCCATCGACCCCAGTCGATACAGCAAGTCGACGTATCATCCGACCGGACTGCTCGCCATCGACCACATCGTCGGCAACGTCGAAGAAGGCCGCATGAACGAATGGGTCGAGTTCTATCGCAAGGTGCTCGGGTTTGAGCAACTGGTATCGTTCGATGACCGCGATATCTCCACTGAGTATTCAGCGCTCATGTCCAAGGTCGTGCAGAGCGGTCGCGGTCGCATCAAATTCCCGATCAACGAGCCGGCCCAAGGACGTCGCCGCAGTCAGATCGAGGAATACATCGACTTCTATGGGGGCGCTGGCGTACAACACATCGCCATGGCCACCAACGACATCATTCATACCGTCAAATCGCTTCGCGACAACGATGTCTCGTTCTTGCGCGTGCCGCGAACGTATTACGACAACCTCAAGGATCGCGTCGGCAACATCAAGGAAGACATCGAAGAGCTCGCCGATCTGGGAATCTTGGTCGATCGCGACGACGAAGGCTACATGTTGCAGATCTTTACCAAACCCGTGCAAGACCGGCCGACGCTGTTCTTTGAGATCATCCAACGCGAAGGTTCCAAGAGCTTTGGCAAGGGGAATTTCAAGGCCTTGTTCGAAGCCATCGAGCGCGAGCAATCGATCCGAGGCACGCTGTAATGCCCGAGCCGGTATCGTCCGAACCGATTGCCACCCTGCGGCCTGATGGATGTCTGCCTCTGCCACCGGTCCGTACCATTCGCGACTTTTACGCGTTCGAACAGCATGTCAAAACCTGCCGAGCCCAACGCGGCTTGGACATGGTGCGCCAATGGTATGAGATCCCCGTGTTCTACTTTTCCAATCCGCATTCGGTGATCGGAGATGGGGATGTCGTGACTCCGCCTCGGTTGACGCACGAGCTCGACTTTGAGCTCGAAATCGCAGCCGTGATCGGAACCGAAGCCTGCGATTTACCCGCCGACGATTCCGCTCTCGAGTGCGTTGCCGGATTCACGATCTACAACGATTGGTCCGCACGCGACTTGCAGCGGCAAGAGATGGCCGTCGGGCTGGGGCCGAGCAAAGGCAAAGACTTTGCCAACGCGCTCGGGCCATGGCTGGTTCCGACGTCGATGCTGATGGATCGCTATCGCGACGGTCGATTGGAGCTGGAGATGACTGCTCGCATCAATGGCCGGACCGTTTCTCGGGGCAATGCTTCGAGCATGCATTGGACGTGGCCTCAATTGTTGGCGCATGCCAGCCGCGATGCGATGCTGCTTCCCGGCGATGTGATTGGTTCGGGGACGGTGGGCACCGGTTGCATTCTCGAGTTGACGCCCGATGCGGTCGGAGGTTGGTTGCAACCCGGAGACGTTGTCGAGCTGTGCATTGAACGCTTGGGAACCTTGACCAATCGCGTCGGCCCCAAGAAAGACTCTTAGTACCAGGACACAGGCGATGCCTCCATATATCCAACGCGGTTCGATTCCCAAGAAGCGTCACATCGCGCATCCCGCCGATCCTGGCTTTGCAAACGAAGGGATCTACTACGAAGAGGTGATTTCTTCTGAGGGTTTTAGCCGCGCCTACAGTATCGCGTATCATCGAGCGCCGCCGACGCGCGTGCTCAAGATCGAGCAGATGCCCAACAGACCGTTGGTGGCGGCGCCGGAGGAGCCTTTGCGTCACTTGCATTTGGAAACGGCGTCGATGCCGCGCGAGGGAGATCCGATCCTCGGGCGAGTGCCGTTGCTCTTCAATCACGAATGCATCATCTCGCGGTGCCGCCCTGCCTTGCCCCAGCGAGCGTTGTACCGCAATGCACGTCGCGACGAATTGATCTTCATCCATCACGGCAGCGGGCGGTTGCTGAGCATGTACGGCAGTTTGCCGTTCGGTCCGATGGATTATCTGGTCGTTCCCAAGACCACCACTTATCAGCTGGAATTCGATACAATCGCAGAGGCCGACATGTTGGTCGTCGAAGCCATCGGGACGATCGGATTCCCTTCGCGGTACATCAATCCGGACGGTCAGTTCCGGCTCGGGGCGCCGCTGTGCGAACGCGATTTGCGAGGGCCGCTGTGGACCGATGCGTTCGCAGCACCATCCTCGGGCAGCGGCGAACAGCCGACCGATGTGTGGATTCAAGACGAAGGGAATTGGACCCAGTACACGCTGGCCAGCCATCCGTTCGATGTGGTCGGCTGGGATGGGATGATCTATCCGTTTGCGTTCAACGCGGATGATTTCGAACCCATCACCGGGACGGTGCATCAGCCACCTCCTATCCACCAAACGTTTCAAGCGGCCGGATTCGTGGTTTGCACGTTTGCACCGCGCATGCTCGATACGCATCCCCAAGCCATCAAAGTCCCGTATGCCCACAGCAACATCGAGTCCGACGAAGTTCTCTACTACGTGCGGGGCCAGTTCGGCAGCCGGCGCGGAGTGAAGTCGGGTTCGATCACGCTGCATCCTCACGGCATTCCCCACGGTCCTCATCCGGGGACCATTGCGGCCAGTCGCCACGCCACGCGCACCGACGAACTGGCGGTCATGATCGACACGTTCCACCCGTTGCGCCGCGCTGCGGCTGCACTCGAGATGGACGATCCGAACTACCCTTTCACGTGGATGTGAGGTTGCAGTGCAAATCGACGTTGCCAACACACCGGTCGTCAATGTTTATCAATGGCTTGTAGGACTCGTCACCCCGCGCCCGATCGCATGGGTTTCGACGGTGTCCGAAGCCGGTGTGATCAACATCGCACCGTTTAGCTTCTTCAATGTCTTCGGAGCCAATCCGCCGGTGATCGTCATTTCGCCGACGCTCAAGCGGGACGGGACCAAGAAAGACACGCTGATCAACATCGAGACCAGCGGAGAGTTTGTGGTCAATGCGGCCACGGAAGCCCACGCCGAAGCCATCAACATCACCAGCCGTCCGTTGCCCCACGATCAGAGCGAACTCGACCTGATCGACTTTCCGACGGTGGCCAGCACGGCGGTGCGTCCCCCACGATTGGCGAACGTTCCGTACTCGCTCGAGTGCAAGGTCCGTCAGATCTTGCCGGTCGGCAACGGCCCGATTTCGGCGAACCTGGTTGTGGCGGAAGTGGTGGTCATCCACATGGATGAAATGATCCTGAGCCCCGATGGCTCGGTCGACCCTCGGCAGCTCAAGACCATAGCGCGTTT
>JBKCUI010000087.1:0-5409 GCA_046318495.1 Pirellula sp.
TGTAATTCTACTCGCGCTTAGCAATACTGTCCCAATCCTGATGTGAAAGTGACGAACATGTAACAGCCAAGATGCCGACTTGCGGTCGTAGGAACACGGGCTCTACAGGAATTATTGTGGGTAGCGTCCATCAGCGGTTGAGCATCACGAAAGCCGTGGCATCCGTAGCTGCCCGATCTTCCCTGAGCTTCGACCGATCCTTGACGAAGCGTTTGAGATCTTTGGCGACAAAAGCGAATACGTGGTCGCTGCTCCCCAGTATCGAGCGGCAGCATAAGGTAGTAGGCACATTCCATGTGCCGTTCAGAAGATTGAATCAGTTGCACATCGATACCTGGCTGACGGCACAGCGGAGTGCGCCTGCTACTTTGGACCCCGGCGTCTCGGGTTGGCCACGATTGTTCCATTCGATGCGGGCCAGCAGACAGACGGAACTCCAGCGAGAGTTTCCGTTGCATGTGGTTTGCAGCTGGCTAGGCAACTCACCGCGCATCGCCCAGCAGAGTTACTTGCTGGTGACCGAGGATGATTTTGCCAGGGCGGCTGGGGCGAAGGTGGAGATGGTGGAGCGGTGAAGCAATCAGCGGTGTGGGGAGGGTGCCTGGAAACGGGCATCCTTACCCGATTTATTTGGCTGTGCCTGTTTCCTGACCGCTGAAGGATTGGCTCATCAATGCCACCAAGCCGTCCACAGTTTCCGTGTTGGCGTTGACCACGTATCGCACGATCGTACCGGAGCGCACCCACATGATGGAACCAGCGCCCCCGTACATTAGCGATCCCGCATCTGAAATGCTTTGCGATCCAAGCCATTCCTCAACAGCGTTCCACATCTCGCCGGATTGCTCGGATAAGTCGATTCGCAACAAGTCAGTGATCAAGTTCGGATGTTTGCCGTTCCACTCGGCGATCATGCGTTCTGCATTGCCTGCGGACTGACGGGCGTGGATCGCCCAGTCAACCCAGATGAAAACGACAGCGCACTGTCGTTCGCGAAGTCTGTCGAGGTCGGCGATAGTCTCGATTTTTAGCATCACAAACTGCTTCGCCCTAGCCAAATAACGCCCGCGATGACCGAGGGCGAGGAAGGGAATGGGATGGTGGCCAAGGCCCGACGATCGAGCCCTTCGGTCGATCGCATTGTTCGTTGAGAGAACGCCCGTTCTCTCAACGTAACAACGCCCAGCCAGCATTAAGTTTACCGAGATGGCAATCCAGCCACAATCAATTTGGCGAAGCAACAAACCGGCGTTCCATCCGATGGGAAACCGCGACGGTTCGGCCCAAGCTGATTCTCGATACTGTCGTCCGCAAGCCTTCGTTTCGATTATGCAAGCCGCTGGAGCCACGACCGACCGGCATCACCGAGGCCGAGGAGTTGACTTAAGGCAAGCCAGAACGCCCGAGGGAGCACTTGGCTGCAAGTTCTTGTTCGCCTAACTCTTCTTGCGTTCCAATAGGAACCGGGTCTCGCCGTTAGACGGTTTTTGGTCGAACGAGGATGGTGAACGAAAGTATCTAAAATGAATTCTCGCTAATCCGGCGCCGCAGTATTTCACGGCGAGCTCAAGCCTGTCATCCATGAGTCTTTAGATCCCGATAAACCGGAATACCATGATCTGGTTTTCGATGTCAACAATATCATTGAGTGACTCTGCTTCAAGTTTTTGCAAATCACGATACGGGTTAACTTCTTTCGTTTCAGGAATTCGAAACTCTACTCGACCAGGCGGTTTGGAAGTAATTCCATTTCCCGTTAACTCAAATGGAACTCCCGTTACCTACACGACGATTTGAGGTACTTCGTCCCGGTTTGATTTGTGATTTTCTGTTGAAACGCGATACCGCTCACGTTGAAATGGCTGGTAACGCTTCGATACCGCTTGAACTTCGAGTTGGGCATATGGAACGTTGGCGATCAATAATGTGACGAGAGTTGCAACTGGTCTCGTAACTCTCTCTCGGCGAACGTTCGGGTTCAGCTAGCCCTCGCATTGACCGCCAATACTCGACCGAACCGCAATCGCGGGCTTCGCTGCATTCGGTTGGCTAGCCCGCGTCATTCGAGCTCGCTTTCTTCCATAGCTACCTTCATCGTGACTCCTTCGTCTTCGATCTTGCACAGCACTTGGGCTTGCGCAGGGTTCGCGACATGATCCGGGGCGTCCACGAAAAGCAGAATGGCACCGCCGATCTTTCTCAGGCGAGCGCACTCGGTCGCGAAATTCGCCGCGCTCATTGGCTGCTTGTTAACGAATACCTCCCCGGCTCTCCCAATCTTTACCTTGCTCCATTCCGTAATTGGCGGCCGCTTAACTAGACCATTCGAGGAAAGAATCGTAACAGCACGCGACTCTGCGGGCTGGCTGACCTGCGCTGCGCGCTGGCACCCAGCGACCAGAATGGTGCATCCGAGTATGATTGTCGATTTCATTTTCGCGTCCGTGCATGGGCAAGCGCCCGGGATGACCGAGGGCAAGGAAGGGGATTGGGACGGTGGCCAAGGCCCGACGATCGAGCCACGCGGTCGATCGCATTGTTCGTGGAGGGAACGCCCGTTCTATCGCATCCCAACAACTCAGCCAGCATCGAGTTTACCGCCACCGATCTGCATCCACAACCAATTCGATGAGCCAACGATTAGGCGATACTTCCCGCAGAGGCGCAGGGACGGGGAGTTTGAAAGCCAAGCGGCCCCAAAAGGATCGCATCCAGCATTGTTGCACTTGCAATGTTTTCCATCTCAGCGCGTCCGCGGGATTCCAACTTCCTGGTCTGAGCGACTGTCAATCGCGGATGAATGGTCACTTCGTTTTTGTTCGCCATCATCCTCGTGATCATTGGCTGGCTGAAACCAGCACGCAAATGGCAACAATTCAAATTTGTTATCGGCTCTGCGAATATCACGAAGCATTTCTTCGTCGAACCACTCGTAGGTGATGCCGTCCCCAGGAGGATAGCAACGCGAATAGTCAAAGCAAATCCAAGGCCGCGACTTGTCTTCGGAACCGTAACAATGAACAGTAGTCTCCCCGCCGAGCACATCATGGCTTGGTGGGCCGAATCGAGAGATGATCTCCGATTGCGCGTGATCACATTGAAAAAAGCTGCGATCAAGCTGTGCAACCAAGTGTTCGTATTCGCTTTCATTCAGCAGTCGCCTTGGATTGTAGTATCCAAGACGGAACGACGCTTCAGCGAACGTGGAGGCGACTTCGTTCTTAAATTGATCGACCGCGAGGTGATGTTGAAAGTGAAATTGCCCGAAGACGCCAAGCGAGCCACCGAGCATGTGCTCAACGCACGCCCAATCGGACTGCGGTCTTTCCTCTAACCACATGAGATCACGCAGTATCTGTGTGAAAAACAGATCACCACACCCACCACAGAAGAATCCTGGGCGCTGCAGTGCTTTTGCGAGCATTTCGATCTGGCGAAACCGAAACTCCTCAGTCGTTCTCATAACGTCTCGGATGTCACAACGTGTACGATCGCCAGGCCCGAGGCCCGAGGAGTTGACTCCACGCAAGTCAACGCAGTCGACCGAGGGCTTTGGTGCATCGTGTCGTTAGGTCCGGGTTGTCCCTTCCAGGATGATATCAGACTCCATGTGGTGGCGTCAAAAGATCTGATTCGGATCGCTGCGAATGGAATGGACGAGTGGTCACGCAAAGATGCAAGGACGCAAAGGGAGAAAACCGAAGGCGTGATCCAGATGCAGTGGTCGCATGGGAACGCAGATAAGTCCGTGCGAGAGGCCAATGCAGTGCAACCCAGAATCATCGAGCGACTGAGCGGGAAATCGTCGTGCTAAGGATCGATCGTCCTTCTCCAATGGGATCAGCAGTGCAACACCCCAGTCGAACATGGCTATCCCCTTTGCGTCTTTGCGTGAGACGTCGGATCGGACCGAACGTTGGCCGTCACCGAGTCCGCGGGTGACAGCAACCATCAGGTTTGAGCCGTTCGCGGACTTCGGTGCACGGCTTTGTTCGTCCGTAGTTTACGATATGCGTGAGTGTCAATCCGAGGGGATCCCAAGTGCATGGTTGAGCTCTGCACACATCTTCAAGGCAATATCGTAAGTTGCGGCATGGAAAATCTCAACTGAGTCTCCCGAATCCTTGGATAACGCGACTGCGTATGATCCAGTAAACATCACCCATGGGTCTTTCGTTCGACAAACCTGTAGTCGCGCAGCTTGATTTAATTCGAAGCTACGGCGAGAGTTGCCGAAGAGCCCACCAACCTTCCAAACAGTGCGATTGTTCTCGTTCACGTTAAGCCAAGTGCGATTCCAAATCAGCATTCGAAAACCACATGCTGCAAAGACAAGGCAAAGCCCTAACGCCATTATCGAACCAACAATTGTTTGTAGGTTCAAATCTGTACGCACAATGAAGGTGCCTGATAAAACGAGAAGAGGCAACCCACATCCGACTGCGATCAATACTGATCCGACGGGGATTCCGATCAGTCCGAAGTCGTCACTATAGCCTACCCATTCCTTCGAGAAACTTAGCAACTTTCGTGATTGGTAGGGAGGAGGAATACCTGGCATCTGAACGAGTACTTATGAAGGACGAACGCTCGGATTCACCGAGCCGAAAGGAAAGAGGTAAACATGATGAGCGAGACGAATGAGGCTTCGGTGCAATCCGTTGTTATGCGGAAAGAGTACTCAGCCTCCAAAGAGTTTGTGCTTAGGCAAATGGGTTTGGACTCGTTGAGAGGGTTGGTTTTTAACGTGATGCGGGACCGTGGAGTTACTCCAATGGAGATCGCTACGATGTACAAGATCACTACTGAGAGGGTTCGGAAGTTACGGAGGACATCCTTTACTGCGCTTGAATCAAAAAGTGTGGCTAAAGCGTTAAGGGACTTGGCAGAGTTTTTAGATCCGTCCGCATAACGCCCCACGTCACCGAGTCGCGGCGGTTGACGTACCATTGGAGTAAAGCACCGTCCGCGACTTCGGTGCACGTGATTGTTCCCTGAGTTAATCAGTCCGTTTAGGAACGGCGCACCAGGATCCAAGGGAAGACTGCAAGCGTCTAGTTGCCTCATCAGAAAAAGGAACTCCCTCCCCAATTGACACTTGAGTGGAGGTCAGTTTCGAAAGCCGATCGGCCGAGGCATCCGAAAGGTTGCGACAGTTTTCTAAAGTGATCGCGCACAAGTGTAAATTGCAGAGCCTGTCGAGTCCGCCATCCGATATTGTGGCATTGTTTAACGTCAACCAGAAGTCACGATCTTCACCGGGGCCGATAAGCGTAAAACCAGTTGGTAATCTCTTCAGCGTTGGTAGCAATCGATCAAGGGTTTGATCGGACGCATTCGAAAGATCGAGCATGTAGTTCCCGTCAACCATATCGAACGAAAGACTCCCACCGTGGCACTCGATAAGAT
>JBKCUI010000088.1:0-23017 GCA_046318495.1 Pirellula sp.
GGGACGGCTGCGATGGATCGCGGGAAGCGGCTGGCGTCAGCGGCCCGAACGCTTGTTCGACTCGCAATCGCAACTCATGTCCCGGGACGACTTGGGATGCACTCCACGAACGGTCGGCATCCAAAGGCATGAACTCGATGAATCGCAAGACGACTCCGCGATCGCGGGCGAATTCAACCAGCGGGACGCAATCCTCCAGATTGATATCGCGCAGGACCAGTGCATTGAGTCTGACTTGGATACCCGTTCGCAGCGCGGCATCGATGCCCGAGAGCACGCGATCGAGTCCATCGCGCCGAGCCATTTGGCGGAATGCTGGCTCGCGAAGCGTATCGAGCGAGATGTTCACATGGCTCAGTCCTGCGGCCACCATGCCGTCGATCTGTTCCTCGAGCATCATCCCGTTGGTCGTCAGCGCGATCTGTCGCAATCGGCCCAAGTTCGACAAGCGTCGGATCAATTGATCGACCCCGGGCCGCATCAGGGGTTCGCCGCCTGTGATGCGTACTTTGTCGACCCCAGCCCGGGACAGAACATCCACGACCCTTGCGATGTGATCCCAAGTCAGCAAATGATCTTGAGGCAAAAATCCGCCGACTATCTCCGGCATGCAATACCGGCATCTCAAATTGCATGCATCGGTTACCGAGATGCGCAGCGCGTGGTGACGCCTGCCGAATCGGTCGACTAGGGTCCACGGAGATGACGAAGCGGGGTTGGACACGGTGAGGGCTAAGAGGGAGGTCCGCGGACTCGACCGCGTATTCTCGGGGCGTGCGATCGCCCATCGAATCAACGAGTTTAATGGATGCCGCAGGGAAGGACTAGCCGTACAGAGCGTTGCATCGGACGCAGCCTAGCTTCGCGGCCAGAACATCCGTCCTCACGTATTGTGCATGGGCCGCTCGCGCCTCAGGTCGAGCGTGCACGGAAACTCCGGGTTGGCTCGCGGAATCCTGGGCACCAACTGTCCCGGCGTATGTCCGAACGGAAAGTACCTCGCGATGCGACGCCCTTCGGCTTCCAACGCATTGATCGGGAAAGTGTCGTAATTGCGACCGCCGGGGTGCGAGACGTGGTACGAGCATCCCCCCACGGTGCGGCCCGCTCGGACATCGAGCAGGTCGAAAATGAGGGGTGTGTGAACGGGAATGGTCGGATGCAAGCACGAGGGAGGAGCCCAAGCTCGATAGCGTACGCCGGAGACATACGTGTCCGGGTCACCCGTGCTTTGCAATGGCAACTGAATGCCGTTGCAAACGACCTTGAAGCGGCTCGTGTCCAGCCCCGCCACTTTGACCTCAATCCGTTCCACGCTAGAGTCGACGTAGCGGACCGTTCCACCGCCGCCGGGCTCTTCACCCAAAACGTACCAAGGTTCGATGGCTGTTCGTAAACTGATCGTTGCACCGGAGTACTCGACGCTCCCGATGAATGGAAAACGAAACTCGTAGTGCGGTGCAAACCAGGCATCTTCCCAGTCGAAGCCGTCGTTTTGCAAGTAATGCAAAACCGATTGCAAGTCCCGCCATTGGTAATGTGGGAGCATGAATCGATCGTGCAATGCCGTGTCCCAACGCTTGAGGTCTTCACGGTAAGGGCGGCGCCAAAAGCTGGCGATCAAACAGCGCACCAGCAGTTGCGTGGCCAGGCTCATTTGCGCGTGCGGTGGCATCTCGAATCCTCGCAATTCCACCAATCCCAGCCGTCCGGTTGGGCTATCGGGAGAATAGAGCTTGTCGATGCAGATCTCCGCTCGGTGCGTATTGCCGGTCAAGTCGATCAGTAGGTTGCGCAAGATACGATCGACGACCCAAGGCGGAATCGGTTCTCCGGGCTCGGGAATCAACTCGAGCGCCGTTTGCAATTCGTAGATGGCATCGCGTCGTCCTTCGTCGCTTCGCGGTGCTTGGCTGGTGGGCCCGATGAAGCGATTGCTAAAGAAGTACGAGAGAGACGGGTGGTTGTTCCAGAATGCGATCATGCTGCGAAGCACATCGGGACGTCGGAGGAACGGACTATCGGCGGGGCTGGCACCTCCCATCACGATGTGATTGCCTCCGCCCGTGCCGGTATGCTTGCCATCCAAATCGAACTTCTCCGTTGCTAATCTGCAATGGCGTGCGTCGTCGTAGATCGATTCGGTGTTGTAAACCAACTCCTTCCAATTGGCGGCGGGGTGGATGTTGACTTCGATGACACCGGGATCGGGTGTGACTTTGATGATCTGTACCCGGTGATCTCGCGGAGGTAGATAGCCTTCCAAGACGACCGGCATCGACAAGTCCTTGGCCGTCTGCTCGACCGCTGCGACGATTTCGAGGTAATCCTCGAGTTGTTCGGTCGGAGGCATAAAGACGTAGAGCCGTCCTTCGCGCGGTTCGATGCACAGCGCCGTGCGAACCACGTGATCGGGTTCGACCGACACGCTCGCTTGCCACTCGGATTGCTTGTCGGACCACTGTGCATCGCTGGTGATTTCCATCGACCGGACGTTATCTGTTTGGACTGGGGGGCGGTTCGCGTTGGTCGAGGGCGCGACGTTCGAATTCTGTCGGCGGACCGAGGCGGGCGGGGGTAGCGGAGGCCGGGATGCGAACGGGTCCATCGGCTGCACCACTCCAGCCATGGTATTGGTCGTAAAGGGCAATGTATCCAGAGGCAAACGCAGACCGATGGTGGAATCCCCAGGCAACAGGAACAGTTTTTCAGGACGGACCGGCCACGGCCCGCTCACCCAGCGTTGCTCGGCTTGCCACCACTGTTTGCGAATGGGCATAACGAGTCCGACGGGTTGGTTCAAGCCGCGCTGAAACACTCGCGTCAATCGATCGCGTTGCTCTGGATCTTCCAGTTTGGGATCCCACGGGAGCACGTTGATGGGCAGTCGCTGTTCTCGCCACAGATAGTAGTAAACGTCTTCGTAGGCAGGCATGGTCCAACGCGGATCGACCCCGAGCAGTTCGGCCAAATGTTTGGAGAATGCGCGGGCTTGCGTGAAGGTCACGCCGTAGTCGCGGCTTTCATCGGCGATCCATTGCGGGTCGTTCCAAATGGGGTGGCCATCGGTTCTCCAGATACACGACAGCGCCCAGCGCGGCAACGATTCGCCTGGGTACCATTTGCCTTGCCCATAGTGCAGCAGTGCGCCGGGTGCAAACCGCGCTCGCAGACGCTTGATCAACTCGCCGCTCATCCAACGTTTGTTGGGGCCGACGGCAGCTTGATTCCACTCCTCACCATCCATGTCATCCATCGAGACAAACGTTGGTTCGCCACCAAACGTCATGCGAACCTCGTCGGTTTCGAATTGTTCGTCCACTTGATGCCCGAGCGCATCGATCCGTCGCCATTGATCTTCGCTGTAGGGTTTTGTCGAGCGAGGATCTTCGTGGATGCGTTGGACCGACATGGAGAATGCAAAGTCGCATTCGGCTTGATCGACCGTGCCGGTGATGGGGGCAGCGCTGGATGGATCGGGAGTGCAGGCCAGCGGCAGATGTCCTTCTCCGCAAAGCAGACCGCTGGTGGGATCTAGGCCGACCCAGCCAGCACCCGGCAAGTAGACCTCGGTCCATGCGTGGAGATCGGTGAAATCGGTTTCGGGGCCACTGGGGCCATCGATCGAACGGATGTCGGGTGCCAATTGGATCAAGTAACCGGAGGCAAAACGAGCGGCGATCCCTAGAGGGCGGAAAATCTGGACCAGCAACCATGCCGAATCGCGGCAAGACCCGCTGCCTCGCGCCAGCGTCTCCTCCGGTGTTTGCACTCCTGGTTCCATGCGGATCTCATAGCGAATGGCTTGGTGGAGATCGCGATTGATGGCGGTGATGGCGTTGATCGTCAACTCGGGAGTCAAGTCGATCCCGTCGATCCACTTCCGAAGTTTAGGTGTGGTTGGGATGGTCTGGAGGAACGGGGCGAGCTCCGTTTTCAGCCAAGGTTCGTATGCGAATGGAAACTTCTCCGCATACGATTCCAGAAAGAAGTCGAATGGGTTGATGGCGGTCATGTCGGCAACCAAGTCGACTTCGATGGCGAGTTGGCGCGTCGCTTTGGGGAAGACGAGCCTCGCGAGGTAATTGCCCTGCGGGTCTTGCATCCAATTGCAAAAGTGATCGACGGGAGTCACTCGCATCGAGTAACTCAAGATCTTGGTCCGGCAATGAGGTGCTGGGCGCAGTCGGACGACTTGAGGTCCGAGCGAGACCAAGCGATCGTAGCGATAGGTGGTTTCGTGATGCAAGGCGACGCGAATGCTCATGTAGGTCGTCGGTTTCTGGCTGGCGAGAATTTTTTGAGGGTACGCCTCTGCGAAATCGATGTTCAAAACGTCGAGCCGCGCGAAGACGTGAAATGCACGGCCCGCATCGCACCCGTTATCCTTGGCGCATCGGCTGCCGAGTTTCGGCGCCTCATGCGTTGAATCGGATACTAGAGGTGAGAGCAGCCATCGCACGCGTTGCCGCAATGCAACGCTGTTGGACGCCGGGAGAGGATGGGTCCTTGAAGCCAATCATCATAGCCCATCGAACGAGGGCGCGTGTAGGTGGCTGCGCTCGGTCCGTTCTCTTCCTGCACCCATCAGTACGTCCAAGGCTTCCTGTTACAATTCGAACCCAATGGAAATGCTCCGGCGAGGAGCTCCTTCGAAGTGGCGGTGGGAACGATGAATCAAGCAGAAATCAAGTTTTTGGAAGGTCGGCAGTCGCGTCGACGGGAATTGGCTTTCGTTGTGAAAGTCCTGTGGGAGTTCATTCAAGGATTGCGAGCTCTCCATTTCGTGGGACCCTGCATCACCATCTTTGGCTCGGCTCGTCTGAAAGAGGGCGATCCCGACTATCAACGGACACGAGAATTGGCTGGCCACGTTGCCAAGCTCGGATTCACGGTGATGACCGGGGGCGGTCCTGGCATTATGGAAGCGGCCAATCGCGGGGCAAAGGACGTTGGCGGTCGCAGTGTCGGGGTGAACATCGAACTTCCCTTTGAGCAGCAACCCAATCCCTACCTCGATCGTTCGGTGGACATTCGGTACTTCTTTGTGCGGAAAGTGCTGCTGCTCAAGTACTCGTATGGGTTCGTGATCATGCCGGGCGGGTATGGGACGCTGGATGAGTTCTTTGAGACCATTACGCTGATCCAGACACGCATGATCGAGCGATTTCCGGTCGTGGTGATGAATCGCGACTACTACAACGAGCTCATGCGGTTGATCGATTGCATGATCGAGCGCGGAACCGTTTCGCCAGAGGACAAGCAATTGTTCTATTACACCGATTCGATCGACGATGCGGTGGAGTATCTGCGGACGCACACGATCGACGAATTCCAACTCAACAAGGAACGCGAACGCTGGCGTCCGTTTCGTTGGCTGTTGGAGCGATGATTCAGCGAGGTTCATGGGATCTCGCAGCCTGGCGAAGCCGAGGGGTTGCTCAGCGACCTGAATGTGCGACATTTTTGCCGATCGGGCTGGTGTGTTTTGCGTCGCCAGCGTCGCTCAAACTGGCGTTCGTCGGTTACGATGACTAAGGCGTGGCGCTATTCCTCGCGCGAATGCGTACTTGCGTTTCCTTCAGAACTCCCACGCAGCCTTTGCAACCCTTTCTCTCTCTTTGTTGCCATGAGTCCAAGCCAAAATTCGCATTTGTCGCTACGAGCTGTTTTTCACCCCTCGGACTTTAGTCCAGCCAGCCAATCGGCCTTTGCCCATGCGTTGAGAATCGCGTTGGCCGCCAAGTGCAAGCTGGACATCATGCACGTGGACGCTTCGCACGACGCCGAGTGGTCGGACTTCCCTGGAGTGCGCGAATTGCTCGAGCAGTGGAAGATTCTGCCCGAAGGGAGTCCTCGCGATGCAGTGCTGGCGCTAGGGATGAACGTTCATAAAGCGATCGTCGAAGACAGCAACGTGGTGCGCGGTACATTGAATTACTTGGCGTCTCATCCGGCCGACTTGATCGTATTGGCCGTCCATCATCACGAAGGCCGCATGCGCTGGCTCCATCGCAACGTCGGCGAGCCGATTGCCAAGGAATCCTCGCAAACGACGCTGTATTTGCCTCACGGTACAAAGGGCTTTGTCGGATCGGAAGATGGCGCGCTGAGCCTCAGCAAGATTCTGATCCCGGTCGCGAAAAAGCCATCCCCGCAGCCGAGTTTGGATGCGGTGGCCGCGCTCGTTCGCGGGCTGGGAGTTGAGGCAGGGGAAATCACGCTTTTGCATGTTGGAGATGAACGAAGCGTTCCGACGTGGAGCCTTCCTGAGGTCCCAGGTTGGAAGTGGCGAGTCCAAATGGAATCGGGTAATCCGATCGATACGATTGTCGAAACCACTGCGGCTCTATCTGCCGATTTGGTGGTGATGACGACCGATGGTCCGGATGGATTCTTGGATGGGTTGCGCGGATCCCACACCGAACGGGTATTGCGGCAGACTCAATGCCCGCTTCTGGTCATCCCGCTCGGCGCGGGGTTGCTCTCCCGCGACAGCGACGATTCCAGGGCGTGATGTATCGCAGTTTGGAAAGCGCGGATGAAAATACTCTACTTGCACGGCTGGAAGTCGGTTCCAGGCGGTGTCAAGCCAACCTATTTGCGTGCACAAGGTGCCGAGGTCATCGAGCCCAAGCTCGACGATGATGATTTCGGAGCCGCGCTTTCTCTCGCGCAGGCTATTTGCGATCAGCATTCACCCGATGTGATCGTCGGATCTTCGCGCGGAGGCGCAGTTGCAATAAATCTGAGCGCAGGGCGCACTCCTCGCGTGCTACTGTGCCCCGCTTGGAAGAAATGGGGGCGAGTTCGCGGGCTGACGTATGCAACCATTGTGTTGCATTCGCGATTGGACGATGTCATCCCGTTCGAGGACTCCGAAGAACTAGTCAGTCGCAGCCGCGATACGGAATGCCAATTGATCGAGGTCGGGAGAGACCATCGATTGGCCGACCCGGAGCCGCTCGAAGCCCTTTGGTGGGCGTGCACCGCTTGCCTCGACCCTGCGATGGCGACAGACGACGGACCATCCGATGCGCGACATCGAATCGGCGAGGTCGATGAAGGGAGCTACGTGTGCGGCCATTGCGGCGAAACGATTGTTATTCCTCTCGATCCGAGCGAAGGCAGCGTGCAGCATTACACCGAGGATTGTCCTGTCTGCTGCCACGCGAATGTGATTCACATAACGCGCGATTCACGCGAGCGATTGCAAATCTGGTCCGAAAGCGAACACGACGAGGACAGTCCTAGCTGACCAACGCCCGCTGCTATCAGGAAAGCACCCCGATCCATAGGAATGCCAAGCCGATTGCTCCCAGGTAAAAAGACGGGAATCCCCATCGGCACAAAACATCGATCCAGTGACTCGAGTGCCCCCGCTTTTCATAGAGATACACGGTCAAGTTCATGATCGCGGTTGCAAACATGACCAGCAGCGACGCATTGAGAAACACGTGCGTGAGTGTCACGTACGAGATCTGGGGCAGCAGATCGCTGATCACAATCAGATAGGCGACACTGGTCAGGATGCCAAAGCAGGAGACGTTCATTCGATCCCCGAGATCGGTAGGCTCCATCCAAAACACGGACATGCTCAGGAGTACGCAAAGCATGAGGGGAAGAATGATCGTTCGCAGCATGAACAGGGGTTCTCGAGTGACCCCAATCATGACGATGAAAGCCGACGAGCGATTGTAGCTGTTGGGGGCAATATCGATTCGTGAAGCGATCTCGCCGACTTTCCATTGGGCAACGCGAAGATCATCGCGGTTCGACACCACGGAGTGCTGCGACTCGTTGAATTGCACTTCGTCGAATCGAAACCCGAGGATCTGAAAGTCCAACATCAAGGTTTGTTTGTCGAATGGCAAGTGCCGCAAATCGAATCGCACGCGGGCTGTTGCCGTCAAACTCTCTGTGAACTCACAAGTCCCATCGGGGTGAATGCGCAGAATGGAACCTTGTTTGTCATAGCCGTTGAACGCATTGGCCAACACGACTTGCGGGTACCAAGCGGGGGAGACTTCGTTGACTTGGTATGAGCCTTGAAAGACTTGGGCACGTATGCCGGTTGCCTCGGGATCAAAGGCTAGACGCGTGTCTTTCCACGTTAGGGTGAGGGTGCCGGTGACTTGGAAACACTCTTTTTCAGAGTCGATCTCGTTCAAGTTCGTGATGTGGAACTCGACGCCGATCGGGACCGGAGTCGGCCCGGGGGGAGGGATCAAGGCTCGCTCGATGTTGAGGACGCGGGCATCGTCATCCATTGAGGAACTCGGAGCCGCAGCGCTCGCCTGTGGAACCGCAGGTGCCAGAATGCTGACCACTAGCATTCCAACTGCGAGAGCCATCCCCAGAGGCGACATCTGCAGTGGCGACAATTGGAGCCGCGACATCGTTGTACCCAATCGCAAGGACATCATCATGTTTGAGGTCGGTTTGAATCGGGAACAAGCCGTGTTGCGAAAAACGAACAGCCATCATCGCGGCCAAGTCCATGCGGCCGATCGCATCGATCGAACGGGGACCCTCGCGAGAACCGTAGATCGCGAGGGGTGTTTATGATATCCGTTGCCGATGGCTTCACAAGTTGACTGTGAACCCACCGCCGCGTTGCTTACCTTTGGCGCGGAGGTCGCGGTCGGTCTTGAGCGGGACTTGCCTTAGTGACGAAGTCCGCCGTGGCGGTCGGCTTGTTTTGCCGGCATCGCGCGCTACAGTAGAGAACCGAATCCCAGTCCTTGGCCCATTTTTTTCGCCAGGCGAATGGCCGTCCGCACGCTTTACAATGCTTGATCGGCAAATGTTCTTTGGAATGCCCCACGCTCGAGGTACCTCTTTGGAAACCAGGCCGACCCGACTCTCGGGCACGCGGTGCGAGTCTCGCTACCCAGCAGGTTGCGCGCATGCCTAAACCGAGTCAGTATCCGGCGATGGCAAGGCTTCGCGAATGGATGTCGAGTCGGGGGCAAGCCCCCTTCGATTGGCAATGCCGAGCGTGGAACGCGCACTGGAGTGGAGCCAATGGATTGCTGTTGGCGGGCACGGGCATGGGCAAAACCAAAGGAGCGTGGCTCGGGCCATTGGGAGACTGGTTGCACCGTCCGATACCCGAGACGGATTGGACGTCGGTCGGCCGCAGCCCCCTTGCCCCACCTCTGTTGGCCCTGTGGGTCACGCCACTACGCGCGTTGGCCAACGATACGACGGCGGCCTTGCAGGAGTGCATAGACGGACTGCAACTGCCATGGACATTGCAGCAGCGCACGGGAGATACCTCGTCGCATACCAAACTGCAGCAACGGCGGTCGCCCCCCACGGCCATGGTCATCACACCCGAGAGCTTGACGTTGATGCTGTCCTATCCCGAGTCGCGGCAGACGTTTCGGCGTTTACGTACGGTGATTGTTGACGAGTGGCATGAGTTGCTGGGTACCAAGCGCGGGATCCAAACCGAACTGGCGCTGTCGATGTTATCGACGATCGCTCCTGAGCATCAGCGATGGGCCATCTCTGCCACGATTGGAAACCCCGAGTATGCGATCGACTCGCTGGTAGGCGTGGCACCGTCTCGCCCCGTCCGCATCATCGATGCAAAGGATCGCAAAAAGATCTCCCTCGATGTGCTCCTGCCGACAAAGGTGGAGCGATTCCCTTGGGCTGGTCACATGGGATTGACGATGCTGCCGAGTGTGGTGCAGAAGATTGAGAGCGCTCGTAGTACTTTGGTCTTTACCAATACGCGCTTTCAGACCGAGACGTGGTATCAAGCCCTATTGCGGGCGCGGCCCGATTGGGCGGGCCGGATCGCAGTCCACCATGGATCGCTCGACAGTTCGATCCGCGAGTGGGTGGAGCATGCCGTGCACGATGGGAAATTGATCGCCGTGGTGTGCACCAGCAGTCTCGATCTCGGTGTTGACTTCGCGCCGGTCGATCAAGTCATCCAAGTCGGTTCGCCCAAGGGTGTGGCGCGATTGATGCAGCGCGCGGGACGAAGCGGCCACCAACCGGGGCAGGAGAGCAAGTTGGTCTTTGTGCCATCTCATGCGTTGGAAATCGTGGAGTTGGAGGCAGCCCGAGAAGCCATTGCCGAACGTCGATTGGAAAAACGGCAACCGATTGAGAAACCGTTGGATTGTCTGGTTCAGCATGCGGTGACGCGGGCGCTTGCCGAGCCGTATCGCAGCGAAGACGTGCTGCGCGAAGTTCGCGCTACGCGTGCGTATCGCGATCTATCCGACGCGGAGTGGCAATGGGTGTTGGAGTTTGTTCACACCGGCGGGAGCTTGCACGCGTACCCGGATTACCATCGCGTGGTGATGGACTTTGGCAAAGTCGCGGTGCGGGATGCAAGCATCGCTCGGCAACATCGTATGGCCATCGGAACGATTGCAGCCGATCTCGCGATGCATGTGCAGTTCCTGCGAGGCGGGCGAATCGGGACCGTTGAAGAGTCTTTTGCTTCGCGTCTCAAGCCGGGCGATCGCTTCTTGCTCGGCGGGAGAATGCTGCAGATGGAGATGATTCGCGAAGGAACCTTGTGGGTCCGTAGGGCGAAGGGGGCGGCAACCGCTGTGCCGCGATGGCTCGGAGGCAAAATGCCACTCTCGAGTGAGTTAGCAGAAGGCGTTCGAAGTTTGCTCGATCGGTATCGCAATGGCGAACCGCCCAAACGCAGCATGAAGGCCATCACCTCGTTGTTGGATCTGCAGCAACGCTCCAGCCACGTACCGAGCCGCGACGAGTTGTTGGTCGAAGTGTGCACGCTGCCCGAGGGGACTTCTGTCATGCTGTATCCGATGGAAGGAAGGTCGGTCAGCGAAGGACTCGGCGCTTTGTTGGCGTATCGTTGGTCGCAAGCGGCCGGCATCACATTTTCGATTTCCGTCAACGATTATGGTTTGATGCTGCACACGACGAGCGAGTTTCCTTTCGCGATCGAGTCGCTACCGGAGTGGCTGTCGATCGAGGGATTGGATCGGGATATCCTGGCGAGCCTCAATGTCACAGAGATGACGCGTCGGCGATTTCGAGACATCGCGCGCATCGCTGGATTGATCCATGCAGGGACTCCGGGACGGAGCAAGAGCATGCGGCACTTGCAAGCCTCCGCAGGGATGGTCTTTGACGCGCTTCGGGAGTACGATCCGAGCCATCGATTGCTCGGGCAAGCTTCCCAAGAGGTTTTGGTCGATCAGTTGGAGTGGGATCGGTTGCATGCAGCGCTGCAGCGGATGCACCGTCAGCAGTGGGTGTTTCGCACGCTGCGTCGTTGGTCCCCGTTTTCGTTTCCGCTGTATGTGGAACGAGTCCGCGACCGTATCGGATCGGAATCGCTATTCGACCGGATCGCCAAAGTGCAGTCGCAGTTGGAAAAGGAAACCGTGCGCGAGGAAGGCTATGCAGCGGATCGAGATTGAGCATCAAGGATGTGTCCTATGGCTGCACGCCAGCGGGGCGATCATCTGGCCGGAGCAAGCCACGCTGTTGGTCGCCGATCTGCATTTGGGTAAAGAGAGTGTGTTCCAACAGTCGGGAATTGCGATCCCACATCGGGCATCTTCGCAGTGTATTTCCCGTTTGGCGGAATTGATCGAAGAGCACGGATGCAAGCGTGTGGTCGTGCTGGGAGACTTGTTGCACGCGAAAACCGGTCTGACTACGTCGGTGCGCGAGCCGTTGGAGGGCATGGTTCGGGCGTATGCGCAGGTGACCTGGGTGTTGGTCGCTGGCAACCACGATCGGCATGCGGACCGTTGCCTGGAATCTTTGGGATGGACCGTCCTGCAACCGCCGGTGTGGGAATCAGGTTGGGGGTGGATTCACGATCCGGTCGAACGGGACAAATCACCGAGGGACTTGGCCGACCCCGGAGATGCAGTTACCGGAAAGCCAACGCACTTTATGGCGGGGCATTTGCATCCTTCGGTGGCGATTCGATTGGGGCATCGCGATACGGTCCGCGTTCCATGCTTTTGGATTCAACCAGAGTTGATTGTGCTTCCGGCGTTTGGGGGGTGGACCGGAACGCATGCGATCCGACCTGGGGCGGACGACCGGGTGATCGGTTGCATCGAAGGGCGGCTGCTTGAGATTTCACCGCAGATCCTGGCGCATCCTGTTCGCCGAAAAGAGGGATCGGGGTACCATGGACCGGATGGGGCGTCGATGGAGCGTCCTTGAGGTCGATCTTCGGGACGACCAGCTTTTGGATGCCGTCGTATGTCAGGAGTCGGTGCGATGCTCGCTTGCACACGCATTGCGGTCGTGGGATGTCTGGTGTTTGCGTTCGCGCTAGGGGCGATCGCATGGGGAAGCAACGCAGGGGGCGATGGCTGGGAATCGGCCTCGGAATCGGGCGTTGAATCGGCGGATGGCTTGCCCAACATCGTAGTGGTCTTGGTCGATGATTTGGGAGTGATGGACATTTCGGTGCCCAGTTTGCTCGATGCTCAAGGGCGTCCGGTTCGGCATCCCCTCAACGACCGGTATCGAACGCCGCATCTCGAGCGGATGGCGGCGCAAGGCGTTCGATTTAGCCAGTTCTATGCGATGAGCGTTTGTTCGCCTTCTCGCATCGCTTGGATGACCGGACAGAGTTCGGCGCGGCATCGCACGACCAATTGGATCGATCCGGATGGCAACAACGCGGGGCCGCACGGTCCTGCGGATTGGAACTGGAAGGGACTCGATGCCAGCGATGTCACGCTTGCGAGATTGCTCCGCGATCGCGGCTACCGAACGATTCACATTGGGAAAGGGCATTTGGGACCGCGCGGCTCGGATGGTGCAGATCCGCTAAGGCTCGGGTTTGACGTTAACGTCGGCGGGGCATCGATCGGTCAGCCGGGCAGCTACTTCGCATCGAAACGCTATGGTGCCGACGTTGGGAAAGGGGCCTACGCAGTACCCGGTCTGGATGCCTATGCAGAGCAAGGCGCATTTTTGACCGATGCGCTGACGCAGGTTGCTATGCATCATGTCGGAGAAGCGGTGCGAGAGGGAAAGCCCTTTTACTTGAACCTGTGGCACTATGCGGTGCATGCTCCTTTCCAACGCGATCCTCGCATGGTCGATCGACCGCAACTCGATGGATTGTCTGCAGATGCGAAAGCCTTTGCATCGTTGGTGGAAGGGGTTGATCAGTCGCTCGGGCAGTTGCTAGATCATTTGGAAACGCTAGGGGTAGCGGAAGAAACGCTGGTGCTGTTTCTGGGGGACAACGGATCGGATGCACCGTTGGGGGGGCCGCACGAAGTGGCTTGCGCGGCGCCCCTGCGAGGCAAGAAGGGATCGCACTATGAGGGAGGCATGCGAGTCCCCATGATCGCGAGTTGGGCGCATGCCAATGCCAACCATGCGATGCAACTTCGATTGCCCATTGCTCGTGGAATCGTGCAACCGCAGAGGGCGGCAATCTACGATTGGTTTCCCACGCTACTGGAGTTGGTCGGGATCGAGATTCCGAAGGGCCATGCCATCGACGGGCGTTCTCTCAAGACCTTGCTTACGGGCAATCCGGATCCGCAACACACCCAACCTTTCTTGATGCATTACCCGCATGCCCCCCATCGTTCCAATCACTTCACGGTGTATCGAGATGGGGATTGGAAGCTGATCTACCATTACTTTCCGTCGCCCGATTCGAGTGGCACCCCCGTACAACTGTTCGATCTCGGTCGCGATCCTTACGAGCAAGTCGACTTGGCATCGAGCGAGGAGGAACGCGAGAGATTGGACAAGCTGCTCGAGGGAATGCGCATGGTGCTGCGCGAACAGAGAGCGCTTATGCCTGTGGACGATGCAGGCGATTCATTGCCGCTACCTATACTGAAGGATGCGGGAGCGAAAAAGTAGCGGAGGGTGTCATTGAGCAGAGGGCTCGATTGGGGGCGGATTCGATCGCGAGTTGACGCAGCGTGGTCGAACTCAAGGCCGTTTCGACGGCTTGCATCGAATCGTCCAGTCGCTGATGCAATTCGCAAAGCTTGCTTCCGTGCGCGGCGATGTTCAGTGGACAGTGATCGATTCTGCGGATCGGGTCGATGGCGTTGACCACATCCAGGACGGTCAAGCGATCCGGCGGAATCGCCAGTTTCACCCCGCCGCCGATCCCGCGTTGAAGATGGACGATTTGGCCTCGCTGCAGGCCTTGCAGGATTTTGGACAGATACGCCAGCGGGATCTTGGTCGATTCGGCGATTTCTGCTGTCCGCTGCGGTCGTTCCATGTGGACGGCCAAATGGACGGTCGCCCGTAACGCATATTCCACGGTTTGTGAAAACATAAATGGCTCGAGGTTGCCCCCGATCGGTCTGTTTGATGTCTTGCCGAGAAGGTGTGCTCCAAGAGGAGCCACCCACGCACCCTCCTACCAACGGGCCGGGCACGTCCCACGCTGGAGGTTAAATTACTGCTTTTTAATCTCGCGTTTCCATGATACTTTACCATCCTGGCAAGCGCCTAGCGGGTATCGGCACCCTTTTGTGACAAAAAAGTAATCAAATAGTTTGCGGCGCGTGCGGTTTCTTTTTGGCGGGATTCGCATGGGATTGGGGGCGGAAGCGAACTCGGCCTTAGGCTGGTGAGGGTCGGAAGCGGCACCCCTCTGGTAAGCCAATGACGAGGGGGGCGGAATCCAGCACCGGAAATCCGACAAGAAGGGATCCCGACTTCGAACTTTAGGGCTCGGTGCGAGAGTCGCAGCGATCATGAGCCGTGGCGAGCGGAGCGTGCGGGACGAGGTCCCGGTGCGGAGAAAGGGAGGGCGCGGAGAAACGCATGGCGCGGAGAAACGGGTGGCCCGAAGAGGCCGGTGATAGAGCGCAGGCCGTCGGGAAGCGAGAACATCGCCTGAAACGGGCGCGATGCGCGGACTCCATGGGTGCAGACCTGATGATCAAGGGCTGCACCGGAGTCAGACCGCCGGATATACGGCGGTGAGAGGTGGTGGCAAGGCAACCCGCAGATGAGCTGCGAGATCAGCGCGTCACACTAGATCACGCCACCGTGCGTGCGGTAGGGAGACATGTGGTCGGGCTGGTCCAGGAACCAAAAGCGTTCCCATTCTTGCATCATCGCGCGAAGGTTTTCCGAGGTGTAGATCAGTTGTTCCGCGCGTCGGGCCGGATTCGCCGAATAGATCGGCAAAGCGCATCCTACCAAAGGCAGCGTGGTCAAGGACAACACCAAACTCATCATGACTCGACGTCGCATCTGTTCTCACTCCGTGAACGGTTTAACCTTCGGAATCGTTTCCTTCGGATGGGCTTTCGGAATCTAGTTCGTCCTCGCCTAGCGTGTCGAGTTGACCGGCTGCGGCGGCTTCGCGAATGGATTGAGCCAGCGGAGTTCCATCGATGGAGTTCACTCGCTCTTCCATGATTTTGCCAGGCTTGAAACTTACCACAAATTTCTCGGGTACTTCAACCTGTCTTCCAGTTCGAGGATTGCGAGCTTTTCGAGCCGCCCGAGGACGGACCTGGAAGACTCCAAAATTTCGCAACTCAATCCGGCCATCCTCAACGAGCGTGTCGATGATCGAGTCGAACGTCTTCTGGACGATCTTCTTGATGACCTGCTGGTTGAGTCCCGTCTCGTCGGAAATCGTTTTCACGATCTCTTTCTTTGTCACGACCGAGCTCCTAGAAACTTTGATGCAACCTAAGTCCTTATTGCATTGGACTTTACTGCATGAAAGTCTAGGGCACTCCGGAGGGCTCGTCAAGGTAGTTGCAGAGCTTGCAACGGCCTGCCGTGCCATTCCAGAGAATCGCTAAATGTGGTTTCGGACGCACAACCGTCAAAGCTTGACAGGAAAGGGACGAGAATCGGGCAAATTTGCCGAAAGATCGGATTTGGTAGCCCGAAGCCAGGTTTGCCAGCATTTGTGGCGGGCTGGCTTTACGCGGTCCGCCGTGCGATTCGCTCGATCGCTTGGCAAGTCGTTTCGATCTGTTGCGAATCGACGTCCAGATGGGTGACCATGCGAATGCTTTGCTTGCTGAAAGCCATGGCTTGGATACCGTGAGCCAGTAGCTCTGCGTTGAATTGGGCGGCGTTTCCCCACTCGGCTGCGACTTTGAAGATCACGATATTGGTGTCGACGGTCTCTCCCAAAAGGCTGAGATGCGGGGAGTTCTGCACCGCGGTCGCCAGCCGTTGGGCATGCTGATGGTCGACGGCCAAGCGTTCGACTTGGTGATCCAGGGCGTAGAGTGCGGCTGCGGCTAGAAACCCGGACTGTCGCATGCCACCCCCAAAAAGCTTGCGCGCGCGACGGGCTCGGGCGATGAAGTCTCGCGAGCCAGCGAGGCAGGAGCCAACCGGGGCGCCGAGACCTTTGCTGAAGCACACGCTGACCGAATCGAAGCCGCGGGCCAACTCGCGCGGTTGGATCCCGGTGGCAACGGCGGCATTGAAGAGCCGGGCACCGTCCAAGTGGGTCGGGATACCTTCTGCGTGTGCCCAATCGCAAAGGGCGAGGGTCTCTTCGTGCGGCAGAACCTTGCCGCCGCCACGGTTGTGGGTGTTTTCCAAACAAAGCAGCCGCGTACGCACCATGTGCTCATTGTCTGGTCGGATCAACTCGCGAACGTCCGCAAGTCTCAGGACTCCGATTTGGCCCTGCACCGTGCGCGCGACCAGTCCGCTCAATTGTGCGAACGCCCCTTGCTCGTAGTTGTAGATGTGGCAATCGGCTTCGCAAAGAAACTCGTCCCCCGGCGAACAGTGAATCCGCAGGGCGATCTGATTGGTCATGGTTCCGCTAGGCATGAAGATAGCGGCTTCCTTGCCGAGCACTTCTGCGGTTTTGTCCTGCAGCGCTGCCACAGAGGGATCGACATCGATCACATCGTCCCCGACGGGTGCCCGCATCATGGCGGCCAACATAGCGGGAGTCGGTCGGGTCACGGTGTCGCTGCGAAGGTCGATCATGGATTCGGGTCTGGATCGGAAAATAGGGTTAGGTCGATGGACCGGAAATTCGGCCAGAAGCGACGCACTTGCAAGGCATCGGCCCCCAATCCAGCAAGCCGGCCAAGGATATGGAGTTCGCGCCCGGGGAGGGCAGCGGATTTCGGTTGAATTCAGTCGGAACTCGTTCGCGAAACTTCCGCGATCCGTTTGCAAAACGTCTGCTGCAAGTTTCCTGAACGCAGGAAAAAGCTTACCATATGCCATGCGTTTCGGTCAGCCGCGACCGCATTGTCGCCAGCTGCAATTCGTTCGATTCTCATCTCGCGTTTCCGGGGGCTCTATGAAAAATCCTGCCATCAGTTCGTTGATCGAAACGGGTACCAAGCTTTACCTCGATTCCATCGACCCGGAACTTGTCGTGCAGAACATTGCTTGGGGCGCGGTGGGCGCGACCAGCAATCCGATCATCATTTCCAACTTGATCCGCACTGGACGATTCGACTCGAAGCTTGCGGATTTGATCGGTACCGGATTGGATGATGATGCGATCTGCTGGAAGATGACCGACGCATTGGTGTCGGAAGCCCAAGAGCAGTTCCACGCCATTTGGCGTGCTTCGCACGGAAACGCGGGTTGGGTGAGTTTCGAACTCGATCCGCTTCTGGAAGATCCACAGCGCAACCTGTCCCATCAAGATCGTGTGAGCGCGTACATTGAACTCGGTCGCAAATGGTCCAAAGGGCACGACAACCGGATGATCAAAGTCCCGGCGACTCCGGCCGGTTTGGATGCGGTGGAGACCCTAGCTGCCGAAGGGGTCACGCTCAATGTCACGTTGATCTTCACCACGCGGCAATACCGCCTCGCGCGAGATCATGTTTGGGCTGGGGCTCAGAAACGTGCTAGTTTGGCTGCCTTCAAGAGCGTGTACAGCATCTTTGTCTCGCGTGTCGATCAGTACACGGGAGAGAACTGCCCAGGATTGTCGGCCGGCGCGCAAGGGCTTTACGGGATTCTCAATGCCAAGCGGATTTGGCAAGAAAACGTGGCGTTTTGGCAATCCCATCCCACACCGCTGCAACAAGAGATCATCTTTGCCAGCACCGGGACCAAGAATCCGTCGGATCCAGCTTGGAAGTACGTGGCGGCGTTGGCCGGTTCCGACATCCAAACCAATCCACCGGAAACCAACGCTGCGGTGGCTGCCAGCGGGCATGTGTTCCACTCCGAAGTCGGCGATATGCTGCCGGCCGAAATCTGTCGCGAATTGGACGGCGCTGTCAACGTGGAGCACATGGAAGCCACGTTGATGGAGCAAGGCGTGGCGAAGTTCGTTGCACCGCAAAAGCAGTTGCTGCAAACGATTCGAGACAAGCGTCAATCTCTGGTGGCCAACTAAAGCGGATCCCTCCGCATTCGAATGCGTCAATCGTTGCTGCATTCGCATTCAGCTGAGCGTTAGCTACCGTGGGTCGAGCTTACGCTCCGATGAGCCATTGAAGCAGACCGGCCAGGACGAACAACGCCAGGCCGGCGATCGCGGTGGCCAACCAAGTCATCCAGCGTTCTGGATGGCTGATGCCGCATTCATTCGCGAGCGTCGCGACACGCGCTTCGGCTTGTGTGATCGACACACCCAGCTCGTCGCGGTACAGGATGACTGCGTCCGACCAGTGACCTTCGCGAATGAGATCCATTGCTAGCGAATCGAGGTTCGACATGATGGCGTTTCGAGACGGGAACACGTATCGAAGTAGGACTTGAGAAGTTGGGCGGTTTGCGTAACCGCATGCCGCAAACGCGGCTCGATCAAGTGTGGCTTTTTCGTTTCGGTTGATTGAATTGAAGTGCTTTAGCGAAACCTTCGTCTTGAGACAAGATTTCTCGACTTCTATACTCCGACCCGCGTCTGCGAAGACTTTGTGGCCTCACGCAGACGCTCGGTGATCGGTTCCGTAGGGGTGGCAGCATGGATTGCTGGCTTCCTGTCGCGATCGGTCATGACTCTGCTGGTTTGGCACCTAGGAGAAAAGAAGCGTAGGTGGAACGGAATCCATTCGCACTATCCAACGCCGCCGCGCAACCGCCACCGGAAGCCCTGCGACTACAAAGATCGGATGTGCGAGCGCTTGCTTTTGTAAGCGCACAGGTTGCGTCTGCGCATGGCAACGAGAATCCTGGGGCGCGCGCGAGCTTGACTTGTTTGCATTCGACGTTCAACGCGACGTACTCCACTTCAAACGCATGGGTTGGGCTTTGCCTGTTCTGGCTCGCGCTGCTGGGGGCCATGTTGCAGGCGCCCTTTGCTGCTCGAGCCGCTGAGATCGGCGTACCCCTTTCCGATCCCAAATTCCCGATCTCGGTGTTCGCTCACCAAGGGATCAAGATGGTTTCTGGGGAGACCACGGTCTATCGTTTGGAAGGTGGCTGCCGCATCTATCAAGGCGGATTCCAATCGCAATCGGAGCGAGCCACCGTTTGGGTGCAGAGGCATGAAGTCGATGGCAAAGCTTTCCATCGCATGATCCTCGAATTGGAGGGGAACTGTTCGGTCGTGTGGGCCGATGATCAGAAGCTTAAGGATGTTCGATGGATGGGGCGATTGTTCTCGCACTTCGAGCCTGAGATTCGTGTCGATGTTTGGAAGGAAAGCACTGAGCCTCCTCCGGCGATGGATTGGTCGCGGGAATGGAATCGAAACGATCCTGAAGCTGCCATCGCCAAAGACGGTATTCACTGGACGCAAGACGACGATGCATCCCACGTGCGTCTCGCGACGCAATTGCTTCAATCGGGAACGACAACATCGCCACAAAATGCAGCTGTCCCAGGTGGAGGCGGATCACCAACGCCTGGAGCGATGACGCCTCCATTGATGCTGCCTCCTCCTCCCAGTGCTTCGGGCGCAGCAATGGGACCTATGCCGGGTTCGATGCAGGTCGGAAATGCGCAATTGGGTGGAACCGTGCTGGATGCGGGTTCGATGCCGATGTTCGAATCGATCGCACCGCAAGCGGCGCAGCCCCCAGCGGAATCCATCGCAACTCCGAAGAGCATCGAGAGTTTTCAATTGCCGGCACCTGGAACGATTGGCGCTCCGATGGCAGCGCCGGCCCCTGTGGCGGCTCCGGTCGCAGCGGCTCCTGGAGTGCGAAATGGTGTGCCTCGCATCGGAGCACGTACCTTTGCGTTCAGTGGACGCGGAGGAATCGAGCCACAACTGCAGTCGGTCAGCCGACCCGACCGAGGCGATACTGTGATCACGATCTCTCGCGGCATCCGTTTGATGTTCGGCGATGCTGCAGTGCAAACCAGCGGTGGCTTGATGGACCTCGGCACGATCTTGATAGAGGCCGATCGATGCGTCATCTGGACAAGCGACATGGGGCGGCTGCTTTCTAAGCGAATCGATGACTTGCCGGTGGAGTTGTACCTGGAAGGCAACATCGTCTTTCAGCAAGGTGCACGCAAAATCTACGCCGACCGCATGTACTACAATGTTCAATCCGAGTACGGGATGATCTTGGGTGCGGAAGTTCTGACGCCTGCCCCCCAGTACGAGGGCATCGTTCGTCTCAAGGCAGATGTGGTCCAACAACGATCGCGCGAAAACTTTTTGGCCACCCGTGGGGCTTTGACCAGCAGCCGACTCGGTGTTCCTCGCTATTGGTTGCAATCCGATCGCATCGAACTCAACGACCAGCGCCAGTCGGAAAAGACCGGACTGCTTGGATTCGGAATCCTGGCACCCGCAGGCGATCAAACGGGCATGAAAGCCAAAGCGCGCAACAACTTCGTTTACCTCGGCGGCGTGCCGGTGATGTATTGGCCGATCATGAACTCCAACGTGGATACACCGAGTTTCTACGTCAACGGATTCCAAATGCGGCGCGATAGCATCTTTGGCTCGCAGTTCTTTCTCGATTGGGACTTGTACCAAATCCTCGGCATCAATGCCGTGGATGGCACGCGTTGGAGCCTTTCCACGGACTACTTGGAAAAGCGAGGTTTCGCGGTTGGGACGAATTTCAATTACAACGTGCCAACGTTCATGGGGCATGGACCTGCGTACGGCGCGCTGGATGTATGGGGCTTGAGTGACAAAGGTTTGGATACGCTGGGGTCCGACCGATTTCAGATGGTTCCCGAAGCCACAAGCCGGGGGCATTTACTTTTATCCCATCGCCAATTGCTCTCGCCGGATCAAGAGTTTTGGGCCGAGATCGGATGGATCACGGACCGAAACTTTACCGAGCAGTACTTCGAACAAGACTGGGATACCAGCAAAGACAAAGCGACGGCACTTCGCTATCGACATTACTTTGCCAGCCAACAAGTCCTCGATATCTGGGGGGCGGCGCGGGTCAATAACTTCTTTACCGAGACGCAATGGCTGCCTCGAGTCGACCATTACTGGCTCGGGCAATCGATCGGGGATGTCGCAACTTGGTATGCCCATTCACAAGTCGGATATGCCAAGCAGCAAGTTGCCAGCCGTCCTACCGCACCCCAAGACGCTGCCAAGTTTCAGTTGCAACCGTGGGAAGTGAACGCATCCGGCCTTCAAGCCATCACCCGGCAGGAAATCGATCTGCCGTTCAACACGGGACATTCCAAATGGACGCCGTACTTGGCCGGTGAAGCCGCTTACTGGGGGGAAGACATCGACGGGCAGTCGCTCGGACGCCTCACGGGGCAGGCAGGGTTGCGGACCGCGATGCCGATCTGGAAGGTTTATCCCGACGTGCAAAGTTCGCTGCTCAATCTCAATGGGATGGCACACAAGATTTCGTTGGAAAGCGAAACCTGGTATGCAGACTCTAGCCAGAACCTGGATCAGTTGCCTCTATACGATCCGATCGACGACAACTCACAAGAACACTTCCGACGACGGCTCGTCTTCAATACCTTCAACGGCACGTTGCCCGACCAATTCGAATCTCGTAATTTTGCAGCTCGCCAAGGGATGCAGCGTTATGTTTCTGCTGCCAGTTCGCAGATTGTTGCCGATCAGATGCAAAGCCGCATGGGGATCCATCAGCGACTCCAGACCAAGCGTGGGGTTCCCGGCCGCGAACGCATCGCCGACGTGGTGGAGTTCGATGTGGACGCGATCTATTTCTACAACGCGCAGCGGGACAACTTTGGGGAATCGGTTGGAGGATTGAACTACGACTTCAAGTACCACATCGGGGATCGGGTGACATTGCTGAGCGATGGCTATTACGACATGTTCCAAGACGGACTGCATGCAACCAGTTTGGGAGCGCAGATTGGTCGTCCGGGGCGCGGTGACTTGTATGTGGCACTGACCGACATGTCGGGGCCTTTCTCTTCGACGCTGCTGACCTCGACGTTCAACTACCGCATGAATGACAAGTGGGCTGCCTATGGCGGCACGTCGTATGACTTTGGTCCGAGCGGGAACGTGGGGCAATCGTTTGGCGTAACGCGCATCGGGGAGTCGTTCCTGCTGCAACTCGGCGTCACCTACGACCGAAGCCGTGACAACCTTTCTCTGCAATTCGCACTCGAACCGCGATTCTTGCCCACGCGAGGCTTGGGCGTGATCGGCGGCCAGGTCATCCCCCCCGCTGGACTCTACGGGCTGGAATAGTTTTCTCTTCCATTTCCCGTCCTCCCCCCTCCCTCACTCAGTGCCTGGCACCGGTTGTCCTGAGTCCTGAGCCCCGTAGAATGGCAGTACAGGAGATCTGCCATGCCTAGACCACTGCGATGCGAACTCTTTAGGCCCAACGAAATCTCGATCCTGCACGTCGTCCAGCGGTGTGTACGCCGTGCCTACCTCTCGGGCGTCGATGAAGTCTCTGGAAAGGACTACTCCTACCGCAAAGAATGGATCCGCCAACGCATCGAAAAACTCGCTTCCGTCTTCGGAATCGATGTCCTGGCCTACTCCATCTTGTCCAACCACCTCCACATCGTCCTGAGAAACCGGCCCGATGTCGTAGAAACCTGGTCCGATCGCCAAGTCGCCATCCGTTGGCTCCAGATTTTCCCAGGAAAACGCACCGAAGAGCAACTCGGGGATCCCACCACCAACGATGTCGATTCCTTGCTCAACGACGGT
>JBKCUI010000089.1:0-15055 GCA_046318495.1 Pirellula sp.
GTCCTGCGACTACCCGACCTTTTTGCAACGCAAAGAATTAGCGCTGCAAGCCCAAGAAAAACAGGATGCGTTGTTTGATAAGCGATTGGCCGAGGAGGAGGCTTGGATCCGGACCGGGATTAAGGCTCGTCGCACGCGCAACGAAGGACGGGTGCGCCGGCTAGAGGAAATGCGCAAGCAGCGGGCGCAGCGGCCGAGCAAACACGGGTCGATGAAGCTCAACATCGATTCCGGCGAGCGAAGCGGCATGCTGGTATGCGAATTGAGCGAAGCGGCGTTTGGGTACGAGGGCAAGTGCATCGTTCCGCCGTTGGATCTGACGATCATGCGCGGCGACAAGATTGGAATACTCGGCCGCAATGGCGTTGGCAAATCGACTTTGCTGCGTGGATTGCTCGGGCAGCTTGCGCCGATTCAAGGCTCGATGCGTCTGGGTACCAAGCTCGACGTGGCGTATTTTGATCAGACTCGAGAAGTACTCGATCCGGAGCAGACCGCGGAAGAGAACGTCGGGGTCGGCCGTACTTCGGTGATGGTCGGAGGGCGCAACAAGCACGTCATCGGATACCTTCAGGACTTTCTGTTCACGCCGGAACAAGCTCGCTCGAAGATCCAATTTCTCTCCGGGGGGCAACGCAATCGCTTGTTGTTAGCCAAGCTTTTCGCGCAATCGGCCAACCTGCTGGTCATGGACGAACCGACCAACGATTTGGACGCGGAGTCGCTGGAACTGCTGGAAGAGCGATTGGTGGAGTACGAAGGAACTCTGTTGGTGGTCAGCCACGACCGCGCGTTCCTCAACAACGTCGTGACCAGTTTGATTGTCTTTGAAGAGCAAGGAATCAAAGAGTATGTAGGAGGCTATGACGATTGGTTGCGACAACGCGCTTCGTCGATGCGCAATCCCAATGCTCGTCCAAAAGCTTCAAACTCGCAGAAATCCGAATCGACTCCTAGTCCATCGAATGCGCCGTCTACCAAGTCCCTCAAGAAGTTGAGCTACAAGGAGAAGCTCGAGCTTGAGGAGTTGCCTGGAAAGATCGAGCAGATGGAGCAGGAGCAGTCCGAGTTGCATGCCGCGATGAATGCCCCGGATTACTTCAAGCAGCCTGCGGCTCGCCTGACGGAAGATCAGAAGAAGTTGGAGCAATTGGATGGGCGATTGAGCGAAGCATACGAGCGGTGGGAGTCGTTGTCGGAACGCGCTGAGGGCTGACTCGCGTTTTCGAGCCCGCGCCTATTCAACCGATTGCACAATGTCGACGTAGTGCATTACCAAGGCCAGTCGCTGCCGAGATGCTCTTTTTGAATGCTATGCAGTTGTGCGATTCCAGATTTGGCGAGTCCGAGCAGGGTGGTTAACTCCGCGTCGTCGAAGGTGCATTCTTCGCCGGTGCCTTGAATTTCGACGAACCGATTGCGGCCTGTCATGACGACGTTCATGTCGACATCGGCGCGAACGTCGCGGGCGTAGTCCAAGTCGAGGCTGGCATCGCCGTCGACGATGCCCACGCTGATGGCGGCAACGGAGTCACGCAGCGGATACGCGTTGGCAGGGACGCCTCGAAAGACCGAGTTGACTGCATCGATCAGTGCGATCATCCCGCCAGTTATCGCAGCGGTTCGCGTGCCTCCATCGGCTTGCAGCACATCGCAATCGATGGTGAGCGAACGCTCGCCGAGTTTATTCAAGTCGGCGATCGCGCGGAACGAACGACCGATCAAGCGTTGGATTTCGGTTGTGCGGCCATCGACTTTGCCTTGACGCTCGCGGGCTTTGCGTTGAGGGGTGCTGCCCGGGAGCATGTTGTACTCGGCGGTGATCCAGCCTTTGCCTTTTCCAGCCATCCATTCTGGGACTTTGTTCTCCAGGCTTGCAGTGCATAGAACGACGGTGTCGCCGCTGCTGTAGAGAACGCTCCCAGGGGTGTTCTTGGTGAATCCGCGAACGACTCGGACGGGGCGAATGGCGTGGTTGGTCATGAAGCATCCAAAGAGAGTAGAAAGGATCGAGCAACAAATGGACCGGGGGGACATACACTTGCGGGCTCGGGGATTGCTCGCCACATGCGTCGGGCCGGTGAAGCTTAGGATAGGCTAGCTTCGAGGCGGGGCAAGTTCAAACGAAGCTGGTTGCTCGACCGGTTGGTAGCGGGTTGGCAAGACGAATCGGAAGGTGCTGCCTTGTCCAAGCTGGCTGCTGAGGGTGATATCGCCACCAAGCAAACGACACAGCTCTCGAACGATCGAGAGTCCCAGGCCGGTGCCAGAGTGTTCTCGCGTCAGCGAATCTTGGCCGCTTACGGAAGCCGCTTGTCGGAATTTTTCGAAGATGACTTCGTGTTCGTGGGGAGCGATCCCGACGCCGGTATCGGCAACCGAGACGAAGAAAGCTTGATCGCCGTCCAAGTCGCAGGCGATGGTAACGAGACCTCCTTCGGGAGTGAACTTGATCGCGTTGGAAAGCAAGTTGGTCATGATTTGAGCGAGCTTGCTTTGGTCTTGATAAACCAGCATGGATTCTTGATTGGAGTCGACTTGGAGATCGATGTTTTTGTCTTCGGCCATTTTGCGAAAGATCTCGACTTGGGCTTCGACGACGAAGAGCAGATTGAACTCCGTGGGGCGGACTTCCATTTTTCCGGCTTCGACTTTGGCCAGATCGAGGATGTCGTTGATCATCTCGAGCAGAATTCGACCGCTGTTTTGGATGTTGGAGACCCAGCGGCGTTGTTTGTCGGTGAGGGTTTCGATTCCGGATAGGACTTCGCTAAATCCCAGGATGCTATTGAGCGGGGTGCGAAGTTCGTGGCTCATGTTGGCCAGAAACTCCCCTTTGAGTCGGTTGGCTTCGAACAGTTGCAAGTTCAGCCGCGCGAGGTCGTCGACTTGACGGACGCGATCTTCGTTGACTTCTTCGAGTTCCTTTTGGGTCTCGGTCCAGTATCGCAGCATGCGATTGAAGGAATCCGAGAGTTCTGAAAACTCATCATCGGTATCGACGCGAAATTGACGATCCGTGTTGCCGCTCGTAATCTCCTCGCTGACCGACTTAAGTTCCGAGAGCGGGTTGATGACCAGTCGCTTGAGAATCCAATGGATAAACAACAGCGAAAGGGCGAGGGTAGCGATTCCAATCGAGGAGAGCAGTGAATAACTCCAGATCCGCAACACAATCGTTTCGCCGTAGGGCATGCGAACGCGAACCACGCGAAAAGGATCGATGGCCGGTGTCGTATTGATATCCAAGGACGAGTCGAGCTTGATATGGCACTTCATGCAGTGGCGATCAAACTGGATCGGGTGGTAATAGACGTAGTAATTTCCGTCGACGGGGCCTTTTTCATCGAAGATGTGTTCGGTGGGATTGGCAAGGCTGGCAAGCGGACTGGAGCTGACGGCGGTGGGGGTGGGGGGAGGAGGAGTGGTGACGGGCGGACCGCCTGCGGGATCGTTCGGCGCGGAGGGCGATGCCGAACGCTGTGCGATGGTGGCTGCCAGCTCACCGGCAACGCGGTCTTTTTCAGCGAGCCTAGTACGTAGCTTGGTCAGCCTTGCATGATCGTCGTCGGCGGCGATCGGGTCATCGAGCATGAAGTGGTTGAGTCCGTCGTCGAGTCGAAGGATTTCGAATTCGAACCGAGGGAGCCAAAAGGTCTCGCGAATCTTTTGGTCGATCTTTTCGTTCTCGATCTGTTTGGGATCGGGCTGAGACGAACCTTGGCCATCGGATTCGAGCCGGGAGAGTGACACATGCTTGAGCCCCACGAGGGCGTTGGCGGAATCGCGAGCTGTCTGACGGGTCGCTTCAATGACCAAGCGTTCTGCAACGAACTGGACAGCAAAGAAGCCGAGCAGGAGGGAGACAAGCAATGCCAAGCCGAGGAACAGCAGGCATTTGCGTTCCAGCGACCAGTTCCCGAACAGCGATTTGAGCAAGCTCCTGACCATGGCTGGGGCTGGGTCGACAATCGTTGGGGTTAGTGGAGCGAGGAATGGAACGCACCTAGCATTGTGATTCCAACGAAGATGCCTGGCTAGAGGTGGACGAATCTTCGGGGGTGCGAGGCTGGATTGGAATGGATGTCGCTGGTTTTTGAAGTACTCGAGCGTACGGAGTTTCGTTCCGCCATCGGGAGTAGGTCAGGCGGAATCGTTCGGTGGTATCGGTGGGGCGATCGATGCGACCGCTATCCTCCCTCGAATCGAACGGTCGAGGTCGTTTAGGTGTTGGATTTTGCCGCATCGATTCAAATTGCCCAACGGTTCGAGTCGAACAACCGATCACGGCTGGAATCGGGTGATGGTCGACTTGGAGATCTCGATGACTTCGAGGAGCGATCAAGTGGGAACCGAGGGGATTCCGGCAGCCCGGCGGCCGCTTGCGAGCGGGGTCATGCGTTGGGGTAAGCGACTGACGAATTGATTGCTCAAAGCAAGCACGGCTTTGAAACTCACGAGCGTTCCATCTATGTCCAAACCGTTTGCCTTTTGGGTTCAGTTAGCCACAGTGGTATCGATGTCGACGGTTGTTTCGTTGAAACCGTTTCAGCCATCGGCTTGGGAATCGCAGCGATCCATATCGTCGTCTACGGGGCTATCGCATCGGTATGGGCGTTCTACAGAACTTAGGGCGAGCGAATCGCGTCTAAGGGAGATGGAGGGGCGGCCGAGGGACGCAGCAAAGCGGCTGGATTGGTGTTGGGCGGCATTTCTGCAGCGTGAGCAAGTCGGCTCATGGATTGCGGGCGACGGCTCGTTTCAAGAAGCCGCGGGGGCCGATGGGATGGCGCGAGCGACAGGGAGTTGGGTGGTAGGCCTTGAATCGCGACCGCTGCAATCCAGTGATGTCGAGCAAGTGATTGCAGAGTCAGAGGCCTGGGATTTATTTCGCAATCCTGGTCAGCGGGGCCCGTCGGGACCTGAGTTTGACGATCCGATGGCCCAAGGGCGAGCCGCCACGGTAGATGAACTCTTTGATGGACCGGTGATTGCGGAGCCGATGACAACCGCGATGTCAGAGGCAGCGCGCAACGCGTCGGAGGCAGCCGGTTCCGCTGCGATCGGTTCTCATGGGCGGTTCATTGCAACCACTGACGAAGGCGGCGACGCGAGTGTGGTCAGCCCGATTTTTTCGGGCGCGGTCATGCGGTCGTGGAGCGACAATACCGGGAGTTATCATGTCGTCGCGCGAGTGTCTATGATCTTTGAGGATCGGGTGCGTCTAGTGAAGGAAAATGGTCGAACGACGACGGTCCCGATGCGACGGCTTTCCGAGGCGGACCGGCAGTATGTAAAGTGGGTATCGCAATCGATGGCAGCGCAACCTTCTGCGAGTGTAGCCCGATAGATCTCTATTCGGAACCGTTGACGACTTCACCGCCGCCGAAACCGGGACATGCATTGCTGCTCAATCTGGGACATGCATTGTTGCAACTAGGACATGCATTGCACCGATTTGCTAGCAAAGCGAAACCTTGGTAGTTCTTTGCGTACCCAAAATTCGTTTGCGAGCGGTTGCAGCGAGCGATACGCTCAGAGGGTATCGGTAACTTCCGCTTCTAGCCCGAAGGGAGACCCTTTGCGATGACTTTGCCTCGTTCCAAAATTGTCGACCCTAATGTCACGCGCTGGTACCACTGCATCACACGCTGTGTCCGTCAGGCTTCATTGCTTGCCGAAGACCAAAAAGCCTTCGATCGCAAGAATTGGATCGAATCCCGATTGCATGAACTGGATTCCATCTTCGCGGTGTCCGTGGCGGGATTCAGCATACTGGATAACCACCTTCATCTTTTGCTGCGCATCGAGCCCGAAATTGCAAATGCTTGGACTCCCATGGAAGTCGCTCGGCGCTGGCTGACGCTTTATCCGCCCCGGGTGAATCGCAAGAAAGTCGCCGCTACCAAGTCGGACATCGAGCGTCTGGCCGCCGATACCAACTGGGTCGACGACAAGCGTAAGCGATTAGCCACATTGGGTTGGTTTATGAAATGCTTGAAAGAACCACTGGCACGCTTGGCCAATCGCGACGAGAACCGTCGAGGAACGTTCTTTGAAGGTCGCTTCAAGTCGATTGCGATTCTCGACGAAGAATCGATACTCACTGTGGCAGCCTACATCGACTTGAATCCACTGGCTGCTGGACTGAGTCCGCTTCCGGAAAGCTCTCCCCATACTTCGATTCACGATCGCATCGAACATGTTGTCGCCTCTGGGCGATTGTCAGACATCCAAGAGATTCGAAACGGAAGTGTTGCCGCGCAAAAAGTTAGCGACGGGATCGAAGATGACCAATGGTTGATTCCGATCGAAGACCGCCGCGCACAGGGCTCAAAGCGAGAAGGGATCAAGCCCGGTTTTACCCTGGGCCAGTATCTGTTGTTGGTCGACGACATGAGTCGCTACGTGCGTGAGGGTAAAGCCCATCTCGCTCGCGAAGTCGCCTCGATCATGGATCGGCTCGAGATGGATGCGCAACGCATGGCTGATCGCGTGCAACGGATGCTCTCCAGTGGCCGCTTCTACGGCAGTTTCCTTTCGGCCACTCAAGAAGGTCTGAGACGTGCCGCTACCCGATTGGGGGTGTGTCGTTTGGTCAGCACTGCTTAGTTGTCCAGTTAGTTGTCCAGGTTTTCCAGCCGACGGATCGTATGGTTCGTTCATGTCTTTAAAGTGCGTCTCGGACAATCCATTGCGCTTAGGGTCTGTCTGAACGCAAAAAAACAAGCCGGCAAACCCAGGTCATGAACTCTACTGTTTGCTCATTTGAGGCTTGTATGTACTGCAATCCATGCTCGATTCAGCTTACGGCCCACCAAGGGTGAGAATCCCGCCCCCCAAGTGCAAAGCCAACCACCACAACAGTGCCTGTCCCGGTATTTGGTAGCAACAATGCCTGTCCAAGTTTGAGCGGAACAGGCTGTGCCTGTCCAAGATTGCGGGGCGAGGGCGAGGATCAGGGGATTTCGCTGCTGGACAGATAGCCGTTTTCTACCCCCAGCCACAACAACAATCCCTTTTGTGCATGCAACCGATTCCCGGCTTGTGCATACACAATGCTCTGCGCGGAATCCATGACCGTGTCGGTGATCTCCAAGCCCCGTCTCGCCGGCAAACAATGCATCACTTTGCAGTGCTTTGGCGCAAGACGCATCAGCTCGCCGTTGATCTGATAAGGCGCAAACGCTTTCTTGCGAATCTCGTTCTCCGATTCCTGACCCATGCTGGTCCAAACATCCGTGTACACAAAGTCCGCTTCCTGCACCATCGAAGCAATGTCGCGACTCTGCTCAAAATCCAATGGACCATAGGCCTGCTCGACTTGCTCGAGAAAGTCCCTCTGCAACTGATACGCGTCGGGACAGGCCAATCGAAATCGCATCCCAGCCAACTGTGTGGCCTTCAACAAAGACCGCACGACGTTGTTCCCGTCTCCAACGAACGTCAACTGCTTGCCCCGCAAATCCCCTGCGCTATGCTCCAGCATCGTCAACAAGTCGCCGATCGCTTGGCACGGATGCGACAGATCGGACAGCCCGTTGATGACGGGCAATACATCGTATGTCGCGAGCTCGTCAATGGTGGACTGCGAAATGGCCCGGCAAACTACGAAATCGCAATACTCGGCCAATACATGCACGAAGTCTGCGATCGATTCGCGTTCGCGCCAACCCGCATCGCTGGTCAAGTAAATGGCGGCGCCACCCAACTGTGCCATGCCCGCCTCAAAACTAACACGCGTTCGCAAACTGGCCTTCTCAAAGATCAGCGCGCACGTGCGGTTCTTGAGCAAGTCGGGCCGCTCCCCTCGTTCGAGTTTGGATTTGAGTGAGCGCGACCAATCGATGATGGTGGTCAAATCATCGCGGCTCAGATCGAACAAGGACCGAAGGTGCTTCATGTTAGCTGGGACTGATTTTGGATGCTTGTGTGTTTCGATTCAAAACGATTTCGGTGCCGACGCCCGCTGTCGTATAGATTTCCAGCAGCAAGGAATGTCGCAATTGCCCGTCGATGATGTGAACTTTTCCGACGCCACGGCGAAGCGTCGATAAACAAGCTTCGACCTTCGGGATCATCCCCCCGGAGATCACGCCGCTCTCAATCAACGCTTGGGCTTCATCCGCCGTCATCGAGTGAATGACGCTGGAAGGATCTTCCTTCATGCGTCGAACACCATTGACATCGCTGATGAAGATGAGTTTCTCGGCACCCAGCGCCTCGGCGACCGCCATCGCGGCCGTGTCTGCATTAACGTTGTAGGACTGGCCATCGCCATCGATGCACATCGATGGAATGATCGGAATTTGATTCGTGTACGTGAGACTCTCTATGGTTTGACGATCCACTCGAGTCACCTGTCCCACAAATCCCAAATCGATGGGTTCCGCACCGGGTTCTTCGAGAAGCAACTTCTCGCCAAACAAAACGTTGGTGGTGCGAAAGTTCAAGTTCATCGCGCGGCCCCCAAGCCGTTCGACTTCATCGGCCAAAAATGTGTTGAGTTCGTAGCCCAACGTTCGCTCGACGATCTCCAGCGTCCTGGCATCTGTCACCCGCCTGCCGCGGATCCAAACCGGTTCGATCGCAGCTTCTTCCATGGCTTTGTTGATCGACGGCCCACCTCCATGCACCACCACCGGACGCATGCCGACGGTTTCCATAAAGATGATGTCCAACAAGGTATGCCGCATGGCATCCATGTTGGCCATCAACGATCCGCCCAGCTTGATCACCGTCGTCTTGCCCCGAAACCGTCGGATCCATCCCATGGCTTCGATCAAGGTATCTGCTTTTTGGATGGCTTCGTTTTGACTGTCCACGTGTTGCGGTCCAAGGAAAGGATGCGTCAGAAAAGGTTTCTGATTGGGGCGATAAAAACGACATCGCCGACGCGAACGACCCGCGTCGGCGATGGGAATATGGGATGGATTTGAGGACGGGAGGTCGGTTCGAAACGGGCTCGATGAAACCAAGGACCGTAGCCAGGGACCGACCAAAACGCACTAGTGTAATTGCCGGGTTCGGGGGCTGTCAATCGACGGCACCATCGCCGGCATCGGAGTCCACCAACGGCGGTTTCGCAGTCGCTGGGGCTGGCACGCTCAACGCCTTGTGCCTCGCCGTCGCCGTTTCCATCGCCGGAGCCGCCCACGGCAAATCGCGGTAAAGCAGCAAGATGTTTTCGTAAAACTGCTGCCGCCGCTCAACGTCGAGATTGGCTTCCGCCCAAACCATTCGGCCCTCGAGCTGCCGAAGGATCTGTGGAATCTCGGGCTGTGTCGACGATTCCTCCAGCCTGCCGCGAGCCAACTGCGCCGCGGCTAGGTTGCTCTGCTGCTGGTTGGACAACCCCTCGGCATCCCGATAAACCGCCAACAAGGCATCCAGACGCTTCGCCGCAGCGGAAGGATCGATCCTCGCCAGTCGAAGCGCAACGAGCAAAGGCTGTTCGATCGCATCCAAACGGTCAAAACCTCGATTGGCCGATCGACGCTCCAGTTGTCTGAGCGCATGCAACGTCTGTACATCCCCCAACGCCTTCTGAACCGTCGCCGTTTGCGGATGATCCGGATAAAGCCGCACAAATCGCTCCGCTGCTTCGCTGACCTCAAGCAATTGATCGTCATCTCCGGATAGCACGGAAGCGGAAATCTCACTCCAAAGCGCATCTGCACTCGGGGGACGCGACATCCAAATCGCAGCTCCGATGCAAAGACCAATCAACGACAGCAAGCCCGCGACACTGGCGATCTGCTGCCAGTTCCAATCCAGGGCATTCGGATTCCGTCCATGGATGGCGCGGTACCGCTCTTCGTCGGTAGCGATGGTATATGTGTTCCGCTCTTTATCGGCCGCATCCGAACTCGAATCACCACCCGAAGCCCCCAACGCCCGCGTGACTTCATTGGGGCCCGCAATGCTATTGCTCGAATCATTGCCTATCAACTCCGACGAGGAGTCATCGGCTGCGTTGTCCTTGGACTCGCCAGGATCGCGCTGACCCAACCGCGTCAACCCATCTCGGTGCGGAGAGGACAGATCGGCAATCGACGGATAATTGCTCATGTCGATGCTGGTCAAATCGTCTGTCGGCTCGTCCGTAGGGCGAGAGTTCGGTCGGCGCGAGTCGCGAGGCACCGGCTGCTTGTCGGCAAAAGGGGCTGGTGTTGGGGGCTTCGGCTCTCCAAACTTCGTCAACCCCACGCGCATGGCCTTCAGCCGGTTTCCCACGACGAAAGCAGTCGGCGGACGATCCTCGGGAGATCGGCTCAGCAGTTCGTCGATGAGTTCTGCGAAGTCTTCTGGGACCTTCGGCGCGAGTTTCCGGACCGGCGTGTACGTGCCGTAGCGAAGATTGAAAAGGATCTCGGGCGTATTCTTGCCTGTGAACGGCGTCTTGCCGCACAAAGCGGTGTAGCAAATGGCTCCCAACGCATAGAGGTCGCTCCGAACACTGACCTCCTTTCCCTCGGCTTGCTCGGGCGCCATAAAGTCCGCAGTGCCGATGACCGCGTTGGGATTCGTGTTGCCGCGCGAATCAAAGATCTGCCCGATCCCAAAATCGGTTAGCTTGATCTGCCCCGATTTCGCAATCATCAAATTGGCGGTCTTCAAATCGCGATGGATCACACCAAAATCATGCGCTTGCTTCAAAGCACCGCACACGTCGATCGCCCAGTCGAGCATCGTTTGCCAGTCGACTCGCTTCTCGCGGCACAATCGCTGATGCAGGTTTTCACCATCCACATACTCCATCGCATAAAACAGCCTCCCCTTGGACTCCCCAAATCCAATGATGCGAACGACGTTGGGGTGCTTGAGCCGCAAAAGCGTTGTGACCTCCGAATCGAATCGCCGACGCATCTGCGGATCGTTGGCCAAATAATCCGCGATGACCTTGCAAGCCACCGTTTCTTGGGAACGCTCGTGTCGAGCTTCGTAGACCACACCCATACCTCCCCGTCCGATCTCGCGGACGACACGATAGGGCCCCAGGAACTCGGATTCTTCTTGCACGGCAATGGCTCGGTCGAAACAATTGGGAACGGGGTGCGACGGACGGACTCACTGTCTGCCTATCCCTATGGTAACCGATGCCAGTGGAGCGAAGCATTTTGTCGTCCCCAGGCTGGAATCGCCGGTCCGGAAACTGACAGTTACGCAGAATGCGACAGCGGCGGCGATCGGTCGTCGAGGAACCTCGAGCAAAATCCCCTTGACGAATGGACGAATCGCTCTAAACTCCAAGCCAACGGTAGCTTTTTGGCTTCCCATGCGGTCGTGGCGAAATTGGCAGACGCGCTAGCTTGAGGGGCTAGTGGTAGAAATACCTTGGAGGTTCGAGCCCTCTCGACCGCACTTCTTCGCAGAATTCCAAACTTCTTTCTCTGCATTTCTTGACTCTGCCTCCGCGCAGTTCTCTCTGTGGTTTGGCGGTGCGGGCAGATTCGCTCTCTGGGCAGCGTTCCCTCGCAGCTTCGTTCTGCCCCGCAGCTTCTTCTTTTCCTCCGGGCCAGGGCGCGTTGGCTCTACGGCTAGGTGAAGCAGGGCTTGAATAGGATCCGCAGGCGAAATGCACCGCTGGGCAATCAAGCACTCGTGCCAGAAGACGCGGATTCTTCCTGAAGCGGCATGCCAGAAGCCGCTGCGCCCGCCATGGACTGCATTCGCGCCAATGCCAAGTGACCCAGGAACGCCGCCGAAGCCACCGCAGTTTCCACTCGAAGAATGCGTTCTCCAAGGCTCAAAACCCGGCAGCCTGCAGTTCTCGCATTGGAGGTCTCGGCATCGGTAAAGCCCCCCTCGGGACCGATCGTAAACAACCATCTCATGGACTGCGTTGGCAGGGCTGTGCTCGTCGCCAAGAACGCTTGAGCATCGATCGCAGTTGGGTCCGGATGCAGCAACCAACATTCCGTCGAGGATTGCGCCGGCAACCAATCCATGAATGCGTTCCAGTCCATGGCCGGCTCAATCCGCATTCGACGATTGCGTTGGCATTGCTTGCACGCCTCGATGCCGTAGCGGTCCAAGCGTTCGATCGCATCGGCATCGCACCGCGCCACGCTGCGGTGCGAATGCAATGGGATCAGTCGATCGACCCCCAATTCCACCATGCGTTCGATCACGCTGCGTTGCCGGTCCCCTTTGGGCAACGCGATGGCCATCCACAAGCGATCGTCGTGATCCCTCGGGGCAAAGCGTCGTTGTTGAATGTTCAAGGTCACCGTTTTGCGCTGGACCGAATCGATGCTGCCGTAACCTTCCCAACCCTTCCCGTCGAATGCGATCACATCTTCCCCCGGTTGCACGCGCAGCACGCGAGCGGCATGGTTGGATTCCGCTTCGTCGAGCGACACGAAACCGCGCTCCGGAACGTCATCGACAAGGAATCTGGGCAATGCCATGCTAGGACTCAGAGGAATGGATAGCTGAATAGGAAGGCAATGCTGCCTGAGAGGATTGTAACTGCCCAGGTGCGAGCGACGTCTGCGCAACACCAACGGTGCGTTGTCCCGGACGGATGCGGAAGATCAATACATAGATCGCAGGCAAGTTGACCAGGGTCAAAAACGTCGCCACGGACAATCCGCCCATGATAGCCATGGCCATCGGCCCCCAGAAGACGCTAGTCGTCAGCGGGATCATCGCCAAGATGGCGGTAGCCGCCGTCAAGATCACAGGACGGGCACGACGCACGGATGATTCAATCACCGCTTCCCATTCGCTCAAACCATTTGCGACGTCTTGCTGAATCTGATCGACCAGGATGACCGAGTTTCGCATGTCCATGCCAGCCAGCGAAATCACTCCGAGCAACGCCACGAACCCAAAGGGGGCTTGGAAAATGTGGAGCGCAGCTACCGCCCCGATCAACCCCAACGGCGCAATGCCGAAGATGAGCAACATCTTGCGAAAGTCTTGAACTTGGGACATCAGCAATGTCAGCATCACCAAGATCATCAAAGGAAAGAGTGCGAACAAAGCTTTATTCGCTTTATTGCTCTCTTCGCTCGCCCCTCCCATATCGATGCGGTAACCCGGAGGCAGTTTGGCCCGAAGGTCCGCCAATTGCTGATCGATGCGAGCGCTCACGTCCGGGGCCTGGGCCCCATCGACGACATCGCACCGCACCGACAGCATGCGCTCTTGGTTACGGCGATAGACGATCGGTTCTTCGAGCGTGTACTCCAATCGACCCACTTGTTGCAGCGGAACACTGCGACCGTTGAGCGTAAAGAGGGTCATGTCGGCCAATTGATCCAGGCTCAACCGCTCCTCATCGATGGCCCTGGCGACGACCGGGATGGTTTCCGTCCCTTCGCGGTAGTGCGAGATGGTGCTGCCGCTGAGCAACGTTTGGAGTCCTTGCTCGATCTCTTGCGGCGACAACCCGAGCAATCGCGCGCGGTCTTGATCGATTTGAACATGGATGGATTTCGCCAGTTCCTCCCATTCGAAGTTGACGTGAAGTGCCGACGGATCTCGCCGCATGACCTCGCGTACATCGGCAGCGATGTTTCGCACCACCGCCGGATCGGGGCCTACAACGCGGAACTGAACGGGGAATCCGACAGGAGGACCGAACTCCAATCGCATCACGCGGAAACTCGCTTCGGCAAACTCCGGCAACCGATCCAGCTCGTTGAGCAGCGTTGAACGCACCCGTTCGCGGGCTGCCGCATTGGGAGTCTGGATAATGATTTTGCCGAAACTCGGATTGGGAAGATCTGGGTTAAGCGCCAAAAAGAATCGAGCGGACCCAGCGCCGATGTACGACGTGAAGTGTTGAATGTCAGCCGATACCGCGTGGACGGCATGCGCGGTCGGCTCGTCCTGGGGCGACTCGGTCTGATCGGTTTCCATCATCGGCACCAGGAGTTTTTCCACGCGTTCCACCATGGCCTTCGTCGCGCCGATCGGCGCCCCCTCGTTCATGCGCACATCGACCAGAATCTCTCCACGCGACGAGAGAGGAAAGAACTGCTGTTGCAGTCGCGTGAATCCATAAAGAGATCCCAAGAACATCAGAGCGGTGGCTCCCAAAATCCAAAACGGTCGCATGACGGCAAATCGAATGATGGCTCGCAGCATTCGATGGAACGGTGTCTGAAAGTTTTCTCCATGATGGTTGCCGTGCGCCATGTCGGGGAGCAGTTTCATGCCCAGCAGCGGAGTAAACGTCACGGCCACAAACCACGACACGATCAACGTGATGCCAACCACCCAAAAAATCGCACCCGCATACTCACCAGCCGCCGAGCTTGCAAAGCCCACCGGCAAGAAGCCCGCGATGGTGATCAAGGTTCCAGAGAGCATGGGGAATGCCGTGCTGGTCCAGGCAAAGGTCGCCGCGTCGAGTCGATTCCAGCCTTGTTCGATTTTCACCGCCATCATCTCGACCGCGATGATCGCATCATCGACGAGCAACCCGAGCGCGAGAATCAAAGCTCCCAGCGAGATCCGATCTAGATTCATCCCCATCGCGTTCATGATGACCAGCGAAATGGCCAACACCAATGGGACCGACAACGCAACGACGATGCCCGTCCGCATCCCTAGGCTCAAGAAAGAAACTGCGAGAACGATCACCAAGGCTTCCACGAACGATCGCGTGAATTCGCCGACCGATTCCTCGACGATCTTGGGCTGAAAGGAGACGGAGCCGATTTCGACACCCAAAGGGGTCAAGCTGCGCACGGTCTTCATTTCTTCTTCAAGGCGATGCCCCAGATCCAGCACGTTGCCACCTTTTGCCATGACCACGCCGACCGACACTGCGGGTTGGCCGTTGTAGCGAACCAAGTAATTGGCAGGTGTTTCGTAGCCTCGCGAGATCTGCGCGATGTCCCCCAATCGGAAGATTCTCCCGGCGGCCGCCACCGGTACCGCTTCGATATCGCGGATGCCATCGAAGTTCTTGCTCACGCGGATGTGGATGCGGTCGGCGTCGGTATCCACCGACCCGGAACGAAGCATAGCGTTTTGCTTTTGAACGCTCTCGAAGATCTGCATCGGGGTGATGCCGAGGGTGGCCAGTTTGCGGTGC